>JABDAT010000004.1 GCA_013288985.1 Alphaproteobacteria bacterium | reverse complement strand
GAACCTGACGCTTCGCGGCTGAAGGGCGTGGCCTCCTGCCCACGCTTCTTGTCCCCTATATTCCGTCGTCCCGGCGAAAGCCGGGACCTCAGACGATCGCTATTCTGCACTCATTTTTTATCTTAGGGTATTGAAATAGGGACTATTCCCTGATACACTCTAATCATCATTGCGAGCGCACAGCGAGAGCGTGGCAATACATACTCTCTATTGTCACCCCGCATTTATTGCGGGGTCTCCTTCAGCACTGGGAGATGCCGCAACAAGTGCGGCATGAGACAGGAAGACTGGATCGTCACGTCGTCTCCGACTCCTCGCAATAACGGAAATAAGAGGAACAAGAAGTGCGCAAAGGCTACACATTTATCATGGATACGCGGAGGAGCACTTGCGACGACCTCTTTAGAGGAGGAGTGGTAGCGGGGGCAATCCTTTGCCCCCCTTCAATCAAAAACATAAAAATCGAGGAACAACGTGTTATATTTTGGGACATATCGAGGCCAGAAGGCCGAATCTTCAGTGGGCGCAAGCCCTTAGGCTTATTGCACAGGACAGGAGTCCGAAGCAGGAGCGATTCAACAAAACATAATAAATCGAGGAACAACGTATTAAGAGCGTATTAAAATGAAACATATCTAACATGGAGCGCAGAGAAGCATTTGCGACGACCGCTTTAGAGGAGGTCAGCGTCAGCGAAGGCGACGCACTATACTCGCCCGCTTCTAACCATCAACTTCTCCAAAAGCAGCTTCGAGCAGTTGACGCGTATACTCTGCTTTCGGCGCGGTGAATATCTGTTCAGCGCTGCCGGTTTCAACCACTTCGCCTTTTTGCAGCACTAAGATATGGTGACTGATGGAGCGGATAGTGCGCAAATCATGGCTGATGAAAATGTAAGTAAGTCCATGTTTTTGTTGCAGGTCTTTGAGCAATGCAAGGATTTGCGCCTGGACGGAAAGATCGAGCGCTGAAGTCGGCTCATCGAGAATGATTAGCTTAGGCTTCAGGATGAGCGCGCGCGCGATACTGATGCGCTGGCGCTGGCCGCCGGAGAATTCATGCGGGTAGCGCTGGCCCATGTCAGGGGTGAGTCCGACCTCCTGCAAAATGACTTTCACTCTTGCTTCACGCTCAGTAACGCTGGCAGCGGGCTCATGCACATCCAGCCCCTCGCGGATGATGCTGTCAATCGTCATGCGCGGATTGAGGCTGCCATAAGGGTCCTGAAACACGATCTGCATGTCGCGGCGTTTGGCGCGCAAATCGCGGCCTTGAAGCCCATCAATCGCCATACCTGCAAATACGATTTTGCCAGTGCTGGGAGCAAGACGCAGCAACGCCAGTGCCAGCGTGGTTTTGCCCGATCCCGATTCACCGACAATGCCAAGCGTAGAACCTTCAGGAACTAAAAATGAAACCTGATTGAGCACCGTTTGATAAGTTTTTTTCAGGGTAAAGAAAGGCTGGGCTTTGGGATAAGCGACACTGAGATCGCTGCATTCCAGAAGTGCTTGGGCATTGACGGATTGGGCGCCCGGAGCCGATTTGGGCTCAGAGGCGAGTAAATGTTTGGTATAAGAATGTTGCGGGTTCTTGAAAATATCCGTAGTCACGCCGGTTTCAACAATCTCCCCTTGCGCCATAATCGCCACGCGACCGGCAATCCTGCGCACAATGGTGAGGTCGTGGGTGATAAGCAGCACAGACATTCCCAGTTTACTTTGCAACTCCTTAAGCAAGGTCAAAATTTGCGCCTGAATGGTAACGTCAAGCGCAGTGGTGGGTTCATCGGCGATGAGTAGCGCCGGGTTATTGGCAATCGCCATCGCAATCATCACGCGCTGGCGCTCGCCGCCGGAAAGCTGATGCGGATAGGCGTTAAGGCGCGCGCTGAAATGGCCAAGCCCCACTGCATCCAGAAGTTCCAGAACCCTGGCATTGAGCCTGGATTTGGAAATGGTTTTATCATGAATCCGCACCGCTTCGCCAATCTGTTTGCCAAGCGTATGGAGCGGATTAAGCGAGGTCATCGGCTCCTGGAAAATCATGCCCATATCGCGCCCGCGTATGGGAATGCGGCCTTGCTCAAACACTATCTTTCCGCTTTGCTGCAATCCCGCAGGCAGCAGGCCCATAACGGAAAGCGCAGTAAGCGTTTTGCCCGATCCTGACTCGCCGACCAGCGCCAGGATTTCGCCCTTTTTAATCTCAAATGATACGCCTTTTACTAACGCAACATCAGCATCAATTTGCAGGTTGGAAACGGAAATGATGCTCATACGGGTTTGCTCAACGTCTTGCGCGGATCGAGCGCATCACGCACCGCTTCGCCGATAAAAACAAGCAGGCTCAGCATAATGGCCAGCGTCATAAATCCGGTGATGCCAAGCCACGGCGCTTGCGGATTGGTTTTGCCCTGCGCCAGCAATTCGCCCAGCGAAGGCGAACCCGGCGGCAATCCGAACCCAAGAAAATCCAATGACGTTAAAGTAGTGATGGAGCCATTGAGAATGAACGGGATAAACGTCAGCGCGGAAACGAACGCATTGGGCAATACATGGCGGCGCAATATCGTCCACTCTCCCACTCCCAGCGCGCGCGCGGCGCGGACATAATCGAAGTTGCGCGTGCGCAGGAATTCCGCGCGCACCACATGCACCAGCGACATCCAGGAAAACAAAATCATAAGGCTTAAAAGCCACCAGAAATTAGGCTCAACGATGCTTGCCAGAATAATGAGCAGATAGAGTTCCGGCAACCCGCCCCAGATTTCCATGAAGCGTTGCAACAGCAAATCGGTAAGCCCGCCGAAATAACCTGAAACTGCGCCTGCCGCAATGCCGATAACCGAACTGATAATGGTAAGCGCAAGGCCAAATAATACCGAGATGCGAAAGCCATAAATGAGACGCGCCAGCACGTCGCGCCCTTGATCGTCAGTACCCAGCAGATTCTCACTCGTGGGCCTGGAAGGTGCAGGCACAGCGTCATAATTGATGCTCTGGTAGCTGTAATGGATTGGCGGCCATAGCATCCAGCCATCCTGGTTTATTTTTTGAACTATATACGGCTCCCGGTAATCGGTTTCGGTCAGGAAATCGCCGCCAAAAGTGGTTTCCGGGTAAAACCGCACCACCGGGAAATAATAATGATCATGATACTTAAGAAGTATAGGTTTGTCGTTGGCGATGAATTCGGCAAACAGGCTCACCAGAAACAAACACCCAAATATCCAAAATGACCAGTACCCGCGCGAATTGGCGCAAAAAAGTCTTAACCTGCGGCGTGTGAGTGGGGTCATAATGAAAACATATAGCAATATAACCCCTTCTTTTAAAGCGTCATTCCCGCATAGGCGGGAATCCCCCTTATTTTTTGATGGATAGTCGGGTGAGTCCCGGCTATTACACACTCATTATGGATATTTCACCTGATAGTTTCTTTGCCAAACCCTGTAATTTTGTTATGGGCGGCGTAGCGCTCGACCTGCTGCCTCCGATGCATTACCCCGAAGTGGCATTTGCCGGGCGCTCTAATGTCGGCAAATCCAGCCTGGTCAATGCGCTCACCGGCAAGAGCACGCTTGCCAAATCCTCCAACACCCCGGGGCGCACGCGCGAAATCAACTTCTTCCTGCTGGCCGATGCCTTGATGATGGTGGACTTGCCGGGATATGGCTACGCGAAAGCATCCAAAAAAGATGTGGCGGTGTGGACAAAGCTTGTAAAAGATTATCTGGCAGGCAGGCCTAATCTGCAGCGCGTCTGTGTGCTGATTGACTCGCGCCATGGCCTGAAAGATACCGATATTGAGATTATGAAACTGCTCGATAAAGTGGCTGTCAGCTACCAGCTTGTGCTCACCAAGGGCGATAAGATAAAACCGATTGAACTTGAGCAGGTGAAGGAAGCAACGCTCCTTAAGCTTAAAAAGCACCCGGCGGCGCATCCCGAAATTATTGCTACCAGTTCCAATACTAAAGATGGTATTAGCGATTTAAGAGCTGAACTTGCGCGATTTGTACAATAAGTGAGAAAACGATGAAGAACAGAGATTCCAAAACTCCCGATACCTGGCTTAAGACGGCAAAAACCTTGTCCGAGGCCCTGCCCTATATGCGCCAGTTCGCTGGGGAAACCTTCGTGATTAAATACGGCGGCCACGCCATGGGCGAAGAAGCGCTGCTGAAAAAGTTTGCACGTGATGTGATCCTCATGAAGCAGGTCGGCATCAATCCCGTAGTCGTGCATGGCGGCGGCCCGCAGATTGGTAAGATGCTGGAGCGCCTCAAAATCAAAAGCTCGTTTATCGATGGATTACGCGTAACCGATGCGGCAACCGTTGAGATTGTCGAGATGGTGCTTTCCGGCTCCATCAATAAGCAAATCGTTACCGCTATCAACGAAGCCGGCGGCAAAGCAGTGGGATTATCGGGCAAGGATGCGAATCTCATCCGCGCCAAGCGCGTAACGCGAAAAATGAAAGATCCCGATTCCAATATTGAGCGCGTGCTCGATTTGGGTTTTGTCGGCGAGCCCAGCGCCATCGATCCTGACATTCTTGATTCGCTCTATCAGTCCGACATTGTGCCGGTTATCGCGCCCATTGGCGTAGGCGATAAAGGCGAAACCTATAATATCAATGCTGATACTGCCGCTGGCGCAATCGCTTCGGCAATCCAGGCATCCAAACTGATTATCCTGACCGATGTTGCAGGCTTGCTTGATAAAGACAAAAACCTCATCAGCCAGTTGACGCCAAAAGAAGCGCGCAAGCTCACCAAGAACGGTACCATCACCGGCGGCATGATTCCCAAGATCGAAACCTGCATTCATGCGGTGGAAAATGGTTGCGGTGCCGCGCATATCTTAGATGGCCGGGTGGAACATGTATTGCTGGTTGAGACCTTCACCGAACACGGCGCCGGGACGATGATTACGAGGGAGTAGTTGTCATTGCGAGTCCCCGCCTCCTTACTGTCACCCCGCACGTGTTGCGGGGTCTCCTTCAGCAGCGGGAGATGCCGCAACACGTGCGGCATGACAAACTGGACAGGTTTGCCTGCTGGCTCACCTTCCGGGATGACACGGGAATTGACGCAGACCTATCCGTACGCGAGGAGGAGTTCTTTACGACGACCCCGCGCAAAGCGCAAGGGGGAGCGGCAGCGGGGGCGAACTATGCTCGCCCCCTAAAAATACTAAATATGTATCGCTCTGCCATCCACTGCCAATGCCGCCTCTTTAATCGCTTCATTCAAATCCGGATGCGAATGGCAGGTGCGGGCGATATCTTCAGATGATGCGCGGAATTCCATGGCGATGGCAGCTTCGGCGATCATGGTGCCGGCTTGCGGGCCAATGATATGGACGCCGTATACTTCATCAGTTTTGGCATCCGCCAGTATTTTCACGAAGCCGTCGGTATTGCCCATCGTGCGCGCGCGCGAATTGGCAAGGAAAGGGAATTTACCGACTTTATATTGCACATTCTCGCTCTTTAACTGCTCTTCGGTTTTGCCGACGCAGGCCACTTCCGGCATAGTATAGACGACGCTTGGCACCAGGTTATAATTTACATGCCCTGACTGCCCCGCCATGGTTTCAACCGCCGCAATACCGTCTTCTTCTGCCTTGTGCGCAAGCATGGGCCCGGCAATAACGTCGCCAATCGCGTAAATACCCGCCACATTCGTCTGGAAATGGCCATCCACTTTCACGCGTCCGCGTTCATCGAGCTCAACACCAATTTCCTTCAAGCCCAGCCCTTGCGTGTAAGGACGGCGGCCAATGGCAACCAATGCATAATCCGCTTTGAAATCTTCCGCTTTACCACCGGCAACCGGTTCAGCGCTTACCACCACATCTTTATTGGATGCCTTGACGCCGGATACTTTCATAGCGAGTTTAAACTGAATGCCCTGCTTTTCCAAAATTTTCTGGAACTGACGCGAAACTTCCATATCCATAGCAGGAGTAATGCGATCCAAAAATTCAATCACCGTTACTTCAGCGCCCAACCTGCGCCATACGGAACCAAGCTCCAGACCAATCACACCCGCACCAATGATGACCAGTTTTTTGGGAACATTAGGCAAACTAAGCGCACCTGTAGAAGACACCACACGTTTTTCATCTACCGTCACGCCTGGCAGCGGCGTCACTTCAGAACCGGTGGCAATCAGAATATTCTTAGCCACCAGCAGAAGTGATTTGCCGTCAGGAGTGGTAACGCCCACCTGCCCTGGTTTGGCAATCATGCCGGAGCCGATAACGTAATCGACTTTATTTTTCTTAAACAACCCTTCGATGCCTTTGGTAAGATTCACCACCACTTCGTCTTTACGAGCAAGCAATGCTTTAAGATCCAGGCTTATCTTGCCGACGATGCCGTGCTTCTGGCCGTGTTTGGCTTCTTCAAATAACTCGGATGAATGCAACAGCGCCTTGGAAGGAATGCAGCCGACATTGAGACAGGTGCCGCCCAGGCTCCCGCGTTTTTCCACGCAAGCCACCTTCATGCCCAGCTGCGCTGCGCGAATAGCAGCGACGTAACCGCCCGGGCCACCGCCAATGACTATGAGATCGTAGGTTGTATCTGTCATGTTATTTCCCTTTTAATAAATCGCGAATTTCGGTGAGCAGTTTTTCCTGCGCAGGCATCGTCTGGGGCTCTGCCGCCTGTTTGCTTTTAAAGCGATTCACCTGTTTAACGACAATAAATATGGCGAAGGCGACAATCAGGAAATGAATCACCTGGTTTAAGAAAATGCCGTAATTGATAGTCGGCGCACCCGCCTTTTTTGCATCCGCAAGCGTTGCATAAGCCGTGTGCGAAAGATTGATATAGAAATCGGAAAAATCGATTCCGCCAAGAAGGAGGCCTATCGGCGGCATAATGATGTCGGTGACCAGCGACGTCACGATCTGGCCGAAGGCCGCGCCAATGATAACACCGACGGCAAGGTCGACTACATTGCCTTTCATGGCGAATTCTTTAAATTCTTTCCACATGCGCGTTCCCTTCATAGCTGCATTGATCACTTTCTATCTAGCGGTCAAGCCGGATTTATGCAATGGCTGACTCATACATATTAATAAAGGATACGAATTCATGACTTCCTACACAATCGTTATCGGCAACAAGAATTATTCCTCCTGGTCAATGCGCGCCTGGCTTGCACTAAAGGCTACGGGCGTTTCTTTTAAAGAGGTGAATATTGTCCTGCGCCAAAAAGACAGCAAACAGAATATACTGCAATATTCTCCTTCCGGCTCAGTGCCTATGTTATTCATAGACAATCGTCCGGTATGGGATTCACTTGCGATCGCGGAAACGCTTGCCGAACAATTTCCAGATGCCAAACTCTGGCCCACGGAGACGGCTGCGCGCATGCATGCGCGCAGCGCCAGCGCCGAGATGCATTCCAGCTTTCAGGCATTGCGCAGCAAACACCCTATGGAAATGAGCAAACGCGAAATCATGCGGCCTGATGCTGATGTACATCTCGATATCAATCGTATCGAACAGATATGGCGTGAAGCGCGCGGGCAATTTGGCATCTCCGCTGGCGGCCCATTCCTTTATGGCAACTTCACCATCGCCGATGCAATGTATGCCCCCGTCGTAAGCCGCTTCATAACGTACGGCTTTACTCTTTCTGATACGAGTAAACATTATATGGATGCCATTGTTAATCTGCCCATTTTCCAGGAATGGTATCAGGCGGCACTTAAGGAAACGGCACTATAATGCAATCCAATATGTTTAAAGGATTTGCCTATGTGCTGTTTTCGATCTGCGTCTGGTCGGGATGGATGGTTGCAAGCCGCTTTGCAGTCAAAGGCACTTTAACCGCTTACGATATCACCGCCATACGCTTTACCGTAAGCGGAATATTGCTATTGCCATTTGCATTCAAACATGGGCTGCGCATTGGGCCCAAAGGCCTGCTGGGAGGTTTCATATTATCGCTGTTAATGGGAGCGCCCTATACCAATATTGCAATTGCCGGCATGGCATTTGCCCCCGCTTCGCATGCCAGCACCGTTATTAACGGCACATTATTAGTGTTCACTACGATAGCGGGTATTTATGCCCTGCGCGAACCCACCTCTTTATTGCGGATTGCCGGTGTCGCCTGCAGCGTGCTTGGCATTTGCTGCATGCTTGCCGCCAAAAACGCATATGGCGGGTCCGATCAATGGTTCGGGCATTTGCTGTTTGTAATAAGCGGCAGCTTATGGGCCGGGTACGTAATTCTGGTGCGTGCCTGGAAAGCCAACGCGCTTCAGGCTGCCACTGCCGTATGCGTTCTTTCGATGATATTTTATATGCCGTTTTACCTGCTGTTCGTGCATAGCCATATCAGCATGCAAAACTGGCATGAAGTAGCATTCCAATCTTTTTACCAAGGCATATTAACAGCGATCATAGCGCTTATTTCCTTTAATGCTGGCATTCATATACTGGGCGCATCGCGTGCCGGCGCGCTTATTCCACTGGTCCCGGTATTTTCCACCCTGCTTGCCATCCCCGTACTGGGGGAGATCCCTTCCGCCCTGGAATGGACGGGTGTAGCAGCGGTTTCCAGCGGTGTTTTTCTTGCGTCAGGGATAATAGGCCGCACTCGCTAGAGCCCAATTATTACAAAATGTTAATTTGAATGCGGCGCTGAAATCTATACAGTGCCCCTTGGGACACTACAGAGCTTATCATTAATAATCAATAAGATAAGCCGAAAATCGAACTATTTTAAGAGAGCAAGATACCATGGCCGTCAGTAACAGAGTAATAAACTATACGCGTGAAAAATACATAACCACTGCCGCTCTGTTCATGACCCTTGGTTTGCTTGCAGGATTATTCCATTTTCTGGCACAAAAGAGCTATAACGCGTATCTTGCTGGTAATACCCATTTAGTATTAGAAACGGCTTTCTTCGCTGTCTGCATAGTTTTTATGGTCTATAGCACGCTTCTTTATCAGATTTGCCTGCTGGGATATTACAAACGCCGTGAGAAACATGTCCCCGTCTCCCGTGAAATACTGGAGACCATATACAGCAGAATAGATGCCCCCACCCTTTCTGTCTTAGTCCCCTCCTACAAAGAAGAACGCACCGTAATCTGGCAGACACTAATCTCAGCGGCGCTGGCAGAATATCCCGGCAAGAATGTTGTGCTGCTTATTGACGACCCCTATCACGCCAAAGCTCTGGAAGACATGCTAAAGCTGGAAGATACACGTCTTATCCCTGCAGAATTGCAAACCCTGTTCGATGCACAGGCCAAACGCTTTAACATGGAACATGAATTATTCCTGCAACGCCAAAACACGCAGGCTATTCACACAGGCATTGAACTTAACCGCCTATCCATGCTGTACGAAGAAGTTGCAGAATGGCTGGAAAAGCTTGCGCTTGATTTTATGGCAGGGCGGACACTGGAGGCATTGCCTTATGCCGACCGTTTCTTTGTGGATTCGATTATAGATACGCTTGCAAAACAGCATCAAAGCACCGCTTGCGAACTGCGCCAAAAAATTGCGGATGAAGAAATAACGGATGAAGCATTGCTTAATCAACATTATGCGCGCCTGGCAAGCTTTTTTAATGTTCGCTTTACGAGCTTTGAGCGCAAGAAATACAGCAACCTTTCGCAGCAATCCAATAAAGCAATGAATCTCAACAGCTATATCGCATTGATGGGAAAATCATGGGCAGAAGTCGAAACAGATAATGGCTGGGAATTGCACGAATCTTTTGACGAAAATGCCGACTTTACCATTCCTGATTCCGATTATGTGGACACTATCGACGCTGACAGTTTAATGCTTTCCGATTATGCGCTGCGCCTGATTCATATCATGGAACAGCCGGAAAACCGGCAGCTGGCGGTTATTCAATCTCCCTGCTCGTCTTTTCCCGGATGCCCGAATCCGATTGAACGCACGGCAGGCGCCTGCATTGATGTGCAGTTCCTGACCCATCAGGGATACACACATTGGAATGCAACATTTTGGGTAGGTGCAAACGCCATGTTGCGTAAAGCTGCATTAGAGGACATTAAGGAAATACAGCAGGAAGGTAAAAACCAGGTGGCTATCTATATCCAGGATCGCACTGTGATTGAGGATACCGAGTCGACTATCGATCTCGTGGATAAAGGCTGGAAGCTCTATAACTATCCGGAAAGAATGACTTTCAGCGCAACGCCGCCTGACTTTGGCTCTCTGCTCATTCAGCGCCGCCGCTGGTCTAACGGTGGACTTATTATTCTGCCCAAATTACTGCGTTACCTTGTCAGGGCGCCTAAGAATATCATGCTCCTTAAGGAAATGTTCATGCGCTTTCATTACCTGGCTTCCACTACCAGCGGATGCGTAGTGGCACTATTGTTTTTCGTATATCCATTCGGGGATATTTCTTCAACTTCATGGCTTCCCCTTTCCACCATTCCTTTCTTTATTCTCTATGCCCGCGATCTGAAGAATGCCGGATACCGTTACTCTGATGTATTACGCATATGCTCTCTTAATCTTATGCTGTTTCCCATTGTAACGGGCGGCGTACTCAAACAATTCCAACAGATGATCACAGGCAAGAAGATTCCCTTCGGACGCACACCTAAAGTCACCGGAAGAACTGCAGCGCCTGCTATTTATTGCGTGATAGAAGTGATACTTCCCATCGCCTTTACAGCCTTTGCTGTTCAGGATATCGAACAGGCACGCTTGCCGCAGGCGGCATTTGCAAGTTTTAATGCCGCGCTTTTTACCTATGCTTTGGTTCATTTCATTGGCATCAGAGCCGTAGCGGAAGACATGGTTGCAGGTCTGCGCGCGCGTTGGCGTAATGCATTCCACAATGCAGAAATCATTCCTATTTCCACCGTACGCTGGATTCCCGCATCGCTTGCAGCAACGAGAGCCCGCAAACGCGCATAGAGTTTATCTTATTGATTGCTCAATAATAATTCTAAATGCTTTATATAATATAGCTGGTGCCCGGAAGAGGACTCGAACCTCCACGACCTTGCGGCCACTAGCACCTGAAGCTAGCGCGTCTACCAATTCCACCATCCGGGCCGGATAAGAAGAAGTCCGGGTTATAAAAGATGATGAAGAGCTTGTCTATATCAAGTTATTAGCATCTTTATTCAAAGAGATGGCACGGCTCAGCAAGATAAACTACCCTTCCTGGCTTAAAACAGCCATAATAATCACTATAAGAAATGGTGCAGCACGGAGTCTGAGGCGATTTGGCCTCGGTGCGGTAACGCATGAGTCCTGGCCTTAGCAAATAATCTCACCGCTGCACATAAAACAACTAGTGCCGATGATGGAAATCCCGTCTGCCATGAAAATAATGCCGGTTATGGTAATAGGCAGGATAGACAACGGGCGCAGCATAGGTGGGCTCAGCATACACTGGTGCCACGTAGCTCGGCTCCGCATACACGGGACCGGGAACGCCGATGTTGATGCCTACGTCGAGACGTGCATTGGCAGGCGTACTCGCAAGCATGCAACAGGTGCCAAGAGCAAGTGCAATTATCTTATGCTTCTGTGTGATGAACATATGATTATCCTGCGTTCTTTACTGCCTTGTGAACTTTATGCTCCTGGTGCTCCAGAGCAGTCAGTAGCGTCTGGCGTTCGCTAGTGGAAAGATCCGAAACCGCGGCGCCAAATGCATCGTCTAGATTCGTGCGTATTTTATCATGCACTTGTCGCAGTTCCTGGTTTTTGGCATTAAACGCGTCTCTGTCAAAATTATCGGCGGCAAGGATGTCATGTATTTGCGTGTGCAGCTGCTTGGCCTGGTCATACAGTGGCGCGTTTTCTTCATGCGCGGACTGCAGTGCATCGCGGAATTGTTCAGCCTTGTCACTGGGCAATTTGGATATGGCTTTTTCCATGAGTGTGGGAGGCAGGCCATCGCCATCATTGGCAAATGCGAGCGTTGGCAAATGCAATACACCCAGCATTGCCGTAATTAGAATGAGTTTTTTCATTAGTATTTCTCCTGTTGTGGCCCAAATTAGGTATCCACGATACTGGTAGAGGCAACATCATGAATCAATGAGGGATCTATTGGCGGAATATAATTTATATATAAATGAGAAACGGTGCGGGTGGAGTCTGTAGCGAACCAAGTCTCTATCATTAATTCACTGTTTATCAGCGCAGATACAGGGAATAGTGCGCTTGATCCTTTATCGCCATGATATTACTTATCTGATTTCTGATGCTCCGTCTTGCGATGCCTATCAGCATCCTGGCTGTGACTTTGTGTTGCGGCAATTTCTGCTTCTATTGCATTTAGCTCTTTAATTTTGGCAACATCACTGTGATGTTTATACTTATGTTTCTCTTTATGCTCAGACATAGAAATCCCCATTTAAATATCTTTACGAGGGGTTGAGCCATTTGTGTGCACTTTGCGCGCAGTTCCCCTTTTATCTTCGACAGGAAAATGTTGTTGCTCGGATTTCTGATAAGCAGCTTGTTTTTCGGATAAAAAATCAGCCATTTCAGAACTCATTTGTTCTCCGCCTCTATGCGGATGAATTTCTTTTTTACTGGCCATAATATTAATCTCCTTATGGTAGGCGGTTCATAATAAGTATGCAGGAATGCTTATAAGCAGGCCATAGGGATTATTACACGATAGCCAGCAGCGCTGGAGCTTTTTGCAGCGGCAAAGTTACGATGAAATGCGAGCCCATTTGTGGCCAGCTTTTTACGGTAATGGTACCCTTCATTAAATGTGCAAGTTCCTGGCTGATAAACAGCCCCAGGCCTGTCCCACCATATTGTCTGGTAGTGCTGGCATCGCCTTGGGTATATTTGTCAAAAATCTTTCCAAGCTTCTCTTTTTCAATACCGATACCCGAATCTGCAACCGTGATACATACTTCAGACTGTCCATGTGAATTCACTTCTTCAGTCATATAAAGAGAAATAATTCCCTTAGCGGTAAATTTTACGGCATTTCCAAGCAGGTTTAGAATAATCTGGCGAATACGAAGTGGATCGCCCATAAACAAGGCAGAAGCTGGTTTTCCGATGCGCGTATATATGCTTAAGCCTTTTTCTCTTGCCTTGACCATCGCAATATTTTTAGCCTCTTCCAGCACCTGAGCCAGATCAAAAGTGGTATGTTCCAATTCTACTTTGCCATTATCCAACTTAAAGGAATCCAGTAAATCATTGAGCAATCCCATCAGCATTTTAGAGCTGTCATGCAGCATGTCCGCACATTCGGTTTGCTGCTTGGGGCTGCATTTTGTGCTGGCAAGAATATCGGCAAGGCCAACAATGGCACCAAGGGGTGTGCGGATTTCATGGCATAATATAGCAAGATAGTCCGCATCTTCAAATTTGGAGCGAGATGTCGCAGGAAGAAAACCCGGAACATCTTTGATCTGATTGATGGAATGCATAATAATCTCCTGTTTGGTTTGATTATGAGGTTTCTTCTCTGTGGAAGAATGACTGGGCAGTAAGTAATAATAATTTTCAATAATGTGTATTTGACCAACATCAAGGGAGCATAAGGAAATTTGCATTTTTGACTTATATCAAAGAATTGGTGTAAAGATGTTGTACAGTGTCGGGTAATTTTACCAAAGGCGTACCTGCTTATGAAGGCAAGCAAAGAACAAGAGGCAGGTTCAAAACAATGTAAATCGCTTGCATTCTTTAAGAGCCTTACGCTGTTTAGCCATATGCCGGATGAGGATATTGCGCGTTTCACCGATGCGGCCCAAATTAAAAGTTACAAAAAAGGTAAGCTTCTTTATCTCGAAGGCGAGAAGGCGAATTCCTTTTATATCATCTGCAATGGGTGGCTGAAGTTGTTCCATACCACAGAAGAAGGTGAAGAAGTAAGTCTGGCTATGCTTACAAGAGATAGCGTTACAGGCGAAAATGCAATTTTTGAAGAGGGGCGCTTTACGAGCAGTGCGCAAGTGGTGGAAGATTCACAGATACTCAATGTGCCTCTTTCCTTACTTAAAGAGCAACTGCGTGTGAATAATCAGCTTGCCTTCAACATGCTGACTTCCATGGTGCAGTATCAACGCCGCCATGAATTGCAATTGGAACAATATCTTCTCTATAGTGCCCCTCAGCGTATCGGATGTTTCCTGCTCGGGCTCTGCCCGGTGCTGGATCAAAAAGACGGTGCTATACTTAACCTTCCTTACGATAAGACGCTTATTGCATCTACGCTCGGCATGAAAGGAGCAACCTTTTCCCGCGCTCTTAATATATTAAGAGAAGAGACCGGCATCCAGATTATCGGGACACGTGTTACGATCGATTCCATGGAACGATTGCTCAAATTTGTGAATGGATGTTATTCACATTCTCATTTGCCAAAGATTTGTTAAATTAATTCTATAATAATAACTCCTATGAGTTATTATTATAGAATTAATTTAAAGCCTTTCTTTATCCAATAGAGAAAGAATGTTTTGAAGCACTTCAATATTTAATGGCTTCACTAAATGATGGTCAAACCCCGCTTCCTTTGAGCGTTCCCGATGTTCCTTTTGCCCCCATCCGGTCTGGGCTATAAAAACTGTATTCTGAAGAGTGGGCTCAAGGCGCATAGCCTCGCATATTTCATAGCCATTCATTAATGGTATTCCAATATCCAGGAAGACAACATCAGGATGAAATGACTTGGCGAGCGCAATAGCAGTTTCACCGTCATGAGCCATTTGTGCCGTATGCCCCAGCATTTCCATTGTCCACAATATAGTTCTGGCAGAAGCTTCATTATCGTCTACCACAAGCACACGATAGCTAGGCAAGTTTTCTACTGCTAATTCTTCATCGGGTGCTGTGGCAAGCTGAGTTACACTCATGATACTACTCGCGGAAATTTTGCAGTAAAGGTGGTGCCATCTTTCTCAGATGATGTTACATCAATAGTGCCGCCATGGGAAACTACAATATCATTGGTAATATAAAGACCTAACCCTAGATTAACTGCTACTGGATGATCCCCTTGATCTATACTGGCACGGGATAAGGCATCGAATATAGTTTTGAGTTTTTCTGCAGGAACAGGAATACCTTGATTATGTACGGATAATACTACTTCTTCTGCGTTGTCTTTTACGGCAACATCAATAGGTGAATCCTTAAAACTATATTGGACAGCATTGCCGATCAGATTTGAGAAGACCTGTCCGATACGAGCTTTATCCCAATCTCCTTTTGTATCTCCCAGAACTTCAAGCAGGATTGTACGTGTGGGATGAGCAACACGCATTTCGTCCACCAATTGCTGAGCCACTAACCCCATATCCATGGGGGCAAGAACAACGGGGAGTCCGGCTCCGAATCGCGCACGGGTTACATCAAGGAGATCGGTAATAATTTTGGTAATACGGGATGTGCTTTCACGAATCTGTGTAACGAGCATCGTCTGTCGGTTATCAAGCATCTGTTGCTTATTCAATGCTCCGATATTCAGCATAAGCTGAGCAGACATCGCTATCACATTAAGCGGTGTGGCAAGATCATGGCTTAATATACCCATAAAAAGGTCTTTGGAATAATTGACTTTTTCTGTGTAATGGCTGACCGATTCTGCCAGTTCCTGATCAACAGACTCATTGAATCTGGTAAGGTCTAATATATCGGTACTATTCATAATAGGATTGGCCTTACTCCACAATTTGATAACGCTGGCACGCAGTGCGCGGTATTCCGAAACCATCTGGTCAATATCAAAACCACCCGCTAACCGCAAAGCCGCGTGGGTTTCAGCTGCTGTGGGTGTGGAGGTTCTTGCTTTTTCCCCCTGCGATTTTTGAATCTGTTCCTGGCGGGTTTGCGGTGATTGTATGTCACTGACTATGAAAGCGAGCAACTCATAGATATGATCCCTTAATGCAAGTGGTGTCATATGATTATTGGTAGCTTTCAGTGTCCTTGCAAACGCTTCCCATTCTTGAACTATATGGTTCGTATTTTCATGAATAAAATCAGCCAGCCTTATTTTATCATCTTCGGATGAAGTTTCGGAACGCTCTTTTTTGGGTTGGTGCGATACCAAAACCGGTTTTGCGAGTTGAACCTTCGGGCTTTTTACCATAAACATCTTCCTTTCCGAAGCTGCTATTTTTCATCGGCATAGGATTTAAACTTTTGAGCCAAACACTTCTTTCAGCCATCCCCATTCAAGCTTTGCTGGATTTTCGATGTATTCTTTGGGATTATCCACTACGCGCTTCAAATATTGATAGGTAAAAGGCCATTCGTCTTCAGCCGGAAGTGGCTTCTTTTCCACAATTTCAATTTTCATGTCTTTGGTGAGCCTGAGCGTAAATGCTACCTTAGGTCGGTCATCATAAACAATAGCCTGAAGTGTTGCTTCTTCTTTCAAGGCGTTAAATCTGGCACCCCAGATTTCGGTATAAGGGAATTTCTTTTTGTTCTGCTCAATAGCCCGGTTGCATATTTCTAAATATTGCTGAAATATTTTTTCATACTCCTGTGCATCTTTAATTTCTTTTGCCGATTTCATATTTACTTATCCCTGAAAAACCCATTTCTATCCATAGCACTAGTGGGAAGCTATACTTTGACCTACATCAAATAAATTAGCCACTTTTCTTATCATAAACCACATAGAGAAAAGATGAGCAGAAGCTCATATTTTCTCTCGCATGGCAGCGACAGGCTTTTGCCTTTCGTCCTAGATTATGCAGAACTTCCTTAAAGGAGATACGTTATGGATAATCAACCCGCAAACAGCAGTACCCACGCTCAGAAATTAAGCGCTAAGATTGCAGAAACCTGGAATAAGCTGACACCAGCTGAACTTGCCTTCCAGACAACCAATCCGGATAAGTTCAACGAAGCTGTAAAAGCGAAATACAGCATCGACAAGGATGAAATTGCAAAAACAGTGAAGAAACTGGATGCTGAATGCGCTGCAACCTGCACTAAAGATAAAGCCGCTGCTCCCACAGCCAAAGCCAGCTAAGCCTACACTCTAAACACGAATGTCTGCTTGACCCGGCGATCTATGATTGCCGGGACAGGTGGTATTATTTATAGTAAGATACTCGATTAACTGGAAAGATGGAAAACAAGTGCGCAATTATTCTAAGGGACTTAGCTATCCAGGGATAATAAAAATTCTTGATGAACAATATTTTGCACATCCGCTTGCGACGCTCACAGCGCGTCCATAAAATTAAAATACAAAGATATAGTGCAGCATAGAGTCTGCTGTGAACCAGTCTCTCATGTCAAATCCCTGCTTATCAGGGAAAATACAGGGAATATTACATTTCTGGTGCAAGAATAGATAATTATGTCATCGATATGATGGCCGATCCCAGTGAGTTACATAAGAATTCCCTGCTCCAAGTAACAGGGAATATTTTTAGCATATCAAGGATTCTAAATCGCAAAGCAAGGGATTATCAGAGAGCAGAGAGATTAGTAAAACTACTCCCCATAAGTTTTTGGAAACGAATGTCAATAATACCGCGACTCTGCAGCAAGTACCGGCTGATATTATTGCTTAAGCTACTATTTGTTGTCTCTCAGTACTCTCCATACTGCCAATGACTGTTGCCTGGGATGCGGCATTGATAACCGAAGCAATACGAATGCAGGATTGCACGCCGGTTTTGCTGGTGCCTGCCTTGGTGACTTCATGCACATGGGCATCCATGCACATGCCACAACCATTGATGGCAGATACGGCAAGGGAATAAAGCTCAAAATCGACTTTTTCAATGCCAGGGCTGCCAATCACATTCATGCGCAATTTGGCAGGCATTTTTCCGAATTCCTTATCGCTCACCAGATGTACAAAACGGTAATAGATATTATTCATCGCCATAATAGTGGCAGCACTCTTGGCTGCATTGACTTCTGCTTCCGACAGCGCGGACGCTGCATCGCTCAGTACCGCCTGCACCACGGCAGCATTCTTCGTGGCATATGCCGATGCCAGCGCAATGCCGTAAATCTGGTTCTGTCGCAGGTCCGGTGCGCCTTCTTCTGTCAGGACGCTGCCCAGATTTAATTTAGTATCTTTAGCGTATTCCCCAAGTTGTGATTTTAGTTGCTGCATATTCATCTTATTCTCCATAAGTTCTATTTGGGAAGCGGGGAGGCATTGCCTCCCCACTATTAGTTATGCTGCTTTCTTGCCCAGTTTGTCGGATGTTACCTCTTTCAGATCGATAGTCTCGTCGCCCTTTTTCCAGTTGCAGGGGCAGAGTTCATCGGTCTGTAGCGCGTCCAGTACACGAAGCACCTCTTTCGGATTGCGCCCCACATTGAGGTCAGTCACCATGGCAAAGCGGATAACGCCATCGGGGTCCACGATGTAAGTCGCGCGCTGTGCCACACCCTCGTTTTTATCGAGAATGCCAAGCGCCGTAGTCAGTTCGCGCTTCACGTCTGCCAAGAGAGGAAATGGGAGATCGCGCAACTCCTCCTGGTGTTTACGCCATGCCCAGTGCACAAATTCACTGTCCGTACTGCCACCAAGCACTTGGGTTTCACGATCCTTAAATTCTTCATTCAGCTCGCCAAACGCCGCTATCTCAGTTGGGCAGACGAATGTGAAGTCTTTCGGGTAGAAGAACAGCACCAACCACTTGCCTTTGTAACTCTGGTTGTTCACATCGATAAAGACGTTATCGATGGTGATGTCTTTAAGCGGCAGTGAAGCCGTCGCCTTGACATTGAATACCGGAAGTTTATCGCCTACGCCTAACATGATAGATTCTCCTTATGATTGCTGGTTGTTGGTTTCTTCGTCGAACTCACGTGATTGCAGCCCCATGCGGCAGGCGCATTCCTCTTTAATCTCTTCTGCCCTGATGCCTTCTTCTATGGCTTCCATGGCACATTTGATGAATTCCGGGTTATTGCTGCTCATGTGACCTCCATCACTTTTGTGTTCGTGATATTGACCTTATCTAATCCTCTATGATAAGTATAATCTAATTATTATATTATAACGATAGATAGAAACTATTATAAGGGGTTCATGAATCTCAGGGATTTACAGTATCTGGTGGCAGTGGCAGACCAGCAGCACTTTGGCAAAGCAGCAGAGCAATGCCATGTAAGCCAGCCGACACTTTCCATGCAGTTAAAGAAAATGGAGGAATATCTTGGAGTACAACTATTCGAGCGCACCAATAAACGGGTAATGATCACGCCAACCGGAGAGAAGATCGCTGAACGCGCACGACAGGTTTTGCGCGATACTCAGGAAATTCGGGATATCGCCAAAACAGCACAGGATCCCTATGCAGGAGAATTCCGTTTAGGAGCTTTCCCTACATTGGCCCCTTATTTTTTGCCGCAGGTACTCCCTGCAATTGCCAGGAAACTTCCTAAGCTGAAATTATTATTGGTTGAGGAAAAGACCGAGCAGTTGCTGGATAAACTTAAGGCCGGGACTCTCGATGCTGCCCTGGTGGCTTTACCCATTGAAGAAGAAGGATTTGGCAGCGCCGCTCTATTTGACGATCCGTTTCTTCTGGCGGTACCACTCAGCCATCCCCTTGCAAAGCACAAGCACGTCAATCAAAATGATCTCAAAGGAGAGCGATTGCTGCTTCTTGAGGAAGGCCATTGTCTTCGCAATCAGGCGCTAGAGGTATGCAGCCTGATGGGAGGGTTTGAACAGCAAGATTTTCGAGCTACCAGCCTTGAAACCTTGCGCCAGATGGTGGCTTCAGGTGTGGGCATTACTTTGATTCCCAAATTGGCTATGAGAAAGAAAGATGGCATCGCCTATATTCCGTTCGCAAAGCCTGCTATTTCCCGTACTATCGGCCTTGTATGGCGCAAAACCACTACCAGAAAGTCCTGCATTGAAGCAATGACCCGCCTTATACTGGAAAGGCTTCCGGTAAGCTAGCCGCGATATAATGCACTTCCCGGCATGCTGCGTTTAATATCACATCCCTTTCTGTACAAGCTGACTGAAAGTCATTAGCTCACCCCTATTCAGATCGGATACTGCAATAAAACGCATATGATTCTGCTGCCAGCAGACGATATTATAACCGCGCGCAGACAGGCTTGCCGGTGAGCTGTCAGCCTCGCCTGTAGGCATGATGAACACATTAATGATATGCTTGTTATACCGATAGATGAGCGCCGCGACGGTCTGATGCTGCAGATAATCCAACCGTCCGCCAAGCAGGGGATAGCCCTGCGCTGTGAAATCATACACCGGGGGGGAAAAGTCGAGCTTACCTGTAAACCACGGCTTGACTGTATGCTTGTCGGAGGAAGCCACGTCGTTCAAATGCTCCGCCATCAGCGAGCGCACATGCTCCGATACCGCTTCATCCACCCAAAGATTCTGGTTTGTTGGTACAGCAATATAAAGAAGCACCGAAGCAGCAAGCACTGCCATAGAGAAAGCTGGCACAAACCAATTCCGTGATCTATCCTGTATCGTTTGCCATATGCTGGCTGCAGGGGAAGCCTGCGCCTGGATGGCAGAGAACACATTTCTGGTGAGCGAAGCGGGTGCCTCGTAATAAGGCACATGCTCTTTTACGTCAGCTATCAGCGTTTTCATTTCTTCATATTGGTGTTTGCATTTGAGGCAAGCTTCCAGGTGCGCCGCAACAAGCGTAGCGGTCGCCGTATCCAGTTCATTGTCCAGATACCCATGCAGCCAGCGTTGGCAATTATTGCAATTCATTTCATTCATGAGCGTATAACTTCAGTAACTCTGTTTTCAGCATTGTCCGCCCGCGTGCTAAACGGGACATGACCGTGCCGACCGGAATATCCGCCACCGTCGCAATATCCTTGTAGGCCATACCCTCCAGCTCCTTCAGCACAATGACCTCACGAAATTGCGGTGGCAGCGCCGCAAGCGCTTGCCGCACCAATGCCGTATCCTGACTGCGTATCGCCGAAAGCTCCGGCGTTTCCGTATGGCCCAGCGCCAGATCATCCTCAGGCATTTCGTCGCCAATACTAACCCATTTGTTGCCCGCCGCCTGCTTAAGCCACGTATAGCTCTGGTTGCGAGTAATGGCGAGCAGCCAGGCACGTGCATTTCCGCCAGCAAAGCGATGCATAAATTTAAAAGCTCTTAAGGCACTCTCTTGAACAACATCATGCGCTGCGCTCTCATTGCCAGTGAGCCAGCGCGCAAGATTATAGGCTGCGTTCATATGTGGGGCAAACAGCTCCTCAAAACGTTTTACATCGGCTCTATGATTCATTCATCGCCTTAATAATAAAACTACCATTCACCCTCTTTTATTCCCGGATTTAATAATATCTCTAGCATGGGAATAAAAACAGGCCTGCGGCGGTTATACAATGTGATAACGATTTTTGTAAACTGTAACCTATAGAATTTATGATATTATCTTCAAACGACAATCCAGTACTGTTAGGAATTGGCACGGCAACACCGCCGTCCCTGAAACAGGAGCAAACCCTTGAGTTTGCAGCCAGCGTCGCCTGTGCAACGCCCCGCCAACAGGCATGGATTGAACGCGTTTTTCATCACTGCGGCATCCAGACACGCGGTTCTGTCCTCGTTGACGAAGATCACGCGCTTAAAACGCTGCAGGAATTCTATCCGCCACCATTGAATTCTACGGACAAAGGCCCATCTACCGCCAATCGCATGATTCGCTACGCACAGCATGCTCCGGCCTTAGGTATTAAGGCCGCATCGCGGGCACTAGCGCAATCTGACATATCCCCTCAGGCGATTACACATCTGATAACCGTCTCCTGCACCGGCTTTGTTGCACCGGGCCTGGATGTATCACTCATTAATTCCCTTGATTTGAAGCCGGATGTAACCCGTCTGCATGTGGGATTCATGGGATGTCATGCCGCTTTCAATGCGCTTTCTGCGGCACATGATGCAGTGATGGCCGACAGAAACGCGAAAGTGCTGGTTTGCTGTGTCGAGCTGTGCAGCCTGCATTTAGCCTACGGGTGGAAACCAGAGCAGATTGTCGCTAACGCGCTCTTTGCCGATGGCGCTTCAGCAGTAGTCATCGGCCATCCGCCACATCAGAAAAATGGTATGGGGCAGTTGATTGACCTGACCAGTCTCCTGCTGCCCGACTCGCAGGATGCGATGGCATGGCGCATTGGTGATCACGGCTTTGAGATGACTCTATCGCAGAGCATACCGGATATCATCCGACGAAACCTGCGCAGTTGGTGTGAGCCCTGGCTGGCGCAACACAGCATCGGTCTGGAAAACGTTGCCGGATGGGCCGTTCATCCTGGCGGCCCAAAAATACTTTCTGCCGTTGCCGATGCACTAAAACTTAAGCCCAGTGCCCTGAGTTATTCCCATGATGTGTTATCGCGTCACGGCAACATGTCATCTGCAACAGTACTGTTTGTCTTGGAACAAATGATTGCCCAAGGGCTTCGCGGCCCGTTCGTTGCCATTGGTCTGGGGCCAGGTCTTATGGCAGAAGGCATGTTGCTTAAGTGTTAATGGTCAATGAGGGTTTGTCGTGGATATTCTGCATATGAGATTGTTTAAGCTACACCACATATTTTTTTGTGTTGCCATTGTTCTGGCAGCACCTTCTGCCTTTGCACACGCTATAGTCGGTGACCGTATATTTCCGGCAACGCTTACCATTGACGATCCGGGCGTTAATGATGAACTGAATCTGCCCCAGGTAGGCCGCTCTAACAATGCCGGAACGTGGACGACCACCGCAACAAGCGAATTCGACAAAACACTGACCGAAGATTGGGGGATTTCCGCGAATGCAAATTGGCAAGATTCCAGTGGAAGCTCGGGGTTCGACAATTACGATCTCGGCACAAAATATGTTTTTCTGAAAAACCCCGAACATGAACTTATGCTTTCGTCGGAACTGATTTGGGAAATCGGCAATACCGGCGCGAAACGTATTGCGAATAATTTCAACACGCTGACCCCATCCCTGCTTTTCGGCAAGGGGATGGGCGACTTGTCGGATTCCATGGACTATTTTAAGCCTTTTGCAATCACGGGTACGCTAGGTTTGAACGTGCCAACCGAGCGTTTCTCCACCGATGATTCCGGCACAAATTTTAATCCTAACGTCCTGCAATGGGGATTTACCCTTCAGTACAGCCTGCCTTACCTGCAGCAGCACGTAAAAGATATTGGACTTGGCGCGCCGTTCAGCACGGCTATACCTATTGTCGAGTTCAGCATGCAGACTCCCACCGGCGGCGATTCACATCAGACAACCGGCACGGTCAACCCCGGCGTTATTTTTATGGGACAGGAAGAACAACTGGGACTGGAGGCGCAGATTCCCCTTAACCATGATTCGGGAAACGGCATCGGTTATCTGCTACAGGTGCATTTCTACCTGGACAATATTTTCCCTACCACCATTGGGAGGCCGCTATGGTAAGAGTTGCCATTGTATTATTCTGCAGCCTGCTTATGGCATCGCCCGCATTTGCCTGCGGTATCATGGAAAAAGCCGATCCAAAGGTAGGCAGCATGGTTGAGTCAGCGGATCATGTGACGCTGACGTTCAGCCAAGTAATTGTTCCAGCCTCCAGCAATATTAGAATCATTAATGCCGCTGGAAATGTAGTGATGGCGGTCAAGCCGGTAGGCAGCGACGGCGATACGGTGCTTACGCTAAAAACAAGTCAGCCCTTGGCTCCTGGAAAATATAAGGTCAGCTGGAATGTACTCTGGAAAGATTGCGGAAGCATTAGCCCAGGCACTTATAAATTTACCGTAACAGGACAATAACCTGTGAAGCCAGATTCTGAGACTAAAATGAGTAACAGTTTAAACAAACTAAGTTCCATATTATCCCCCAGAATAAAATAGTTCAGCTGCCTGTAACACAGGTTATATATGAAACCCCGATGCGCGAAGTTTTATTCCCAAGAAAAATATTTTCATGAGTTGGGAATAAAAATGATCCTCCGTTGGTTATATACCGTGAGTGCAATCTTTAAGTAACTATTAACCTACGGAGTTTTATGACAATTGATTCACCAAAGTCCGGTAAAGGCACAAAACAATCCTTAATCAAACCCGAACTCGATCGCCGGGAGTTTCTCAAATGTTCCGCCTGGGCGGGCACCGGCGTGTTATGGGCATTGGTAGGTGGTATACCAAAGGCTTTTGCATTGGATACTGCGGGCAGCATGAGCGACAGTACAGCATTGGCCAGCAATTTCCATTTCGTGCAGATCAGCGACAGCCATATAGGTTTTAATAAAGAGGCCAATCCAGAACCGATCAAAACCCTGCAGGAAGCCATCGGTAAAATCAATGCCTTCCCAAAGAAGCCATCTCTCATACTGCATACTGGCGATATTACGCATCTTTCCAAAGCATCCGAGTTCGACACTGCCGCGCAAGTTCTAGGGACATTGCCAGCACCAGTGCATTACGTGCCGGGCGAACATGACACGCTGGATGAAGGCGGCGGTAAACTCTATCTGGAGCGTTACGGCAAGGGCACCAAAGGCAATGGCTGGTATAGCTTTGACGATCATGGCGTGCATTTCATCGCGCTCGTCAACGTGTTTAACTTTCAGCCCGGCAAGCCAGCAACACTTGGAACCGATCAGCTTAAATGGCTGGCAGATGATCTGAGTGCGGTTCCCACAAGCACACCGATTGTGGTGTTTGCGCATATGCCATTGTGGACAATCTATGATCCCTGGGGATGGTCAACAGGAGACGCCGATCAGGCCATCACTATGCTCAAAAAATATGGCTCAGTGACAATTTTAAACGGCCACATCCATCAGGTGATTCAGAAGGTGGAAGGCAATATCACTTTCCACACCGCGCGTGGCACGGCCTATCCACAACCTGCGCCCGGCGCGGCATCCGCACCAGGACCTATGACCGTTCCTGCAGAACAGTTGCGCAGCTACTTAGGTATTACCGATGTCGTAACTGTGCAAGGCAATCATCCCCTGGCACTTGTCAATTCAACATTATCCTAGGAGTCTCTCATGAAAAAACTCTCATATGTTCTTGCTTTTTGCTTTCTCATGATCTCAACCCCAACATTGGCGAATGACCAGCAAATTGGAATAAAGGATCACATTTTCACGCCTTCAGACATAACCATTACAGCAGGCACTAAAGTTACCTGGATAAATCATGATGCCGATCCCCATACAGTAGTAGAGGAAAACAATAAGTTTCATTCCGCCGCATTGGATACGAACGACAATTATTCCTACACATTTACGACGCCGGGAACGTATAAATACTTTTGCACGCTCCATCCCACCATGCTGGGTAGCGTTACAGTGAAATAGGATAAATGCACTATATACTTTTAAGACGCTTGTCAAAACGCTGCTGCGATTTGCTGATCTGCGGATAGTTGGCCATTGTCCAGGTAACGAGAGCCTTGACCGGCTCCAGCAAACTTCGCCCCAGATCATTGAGGGCATATTCAACACTTGGCGGCGTCGTAGGGGTGACGGTGCGTGTCACCAGACCATCGCGTTCAAGCTCACGTAACGTGCGGGTAAGCATGCGTTGGGAAATACCATCGATGCGGCGGCGCAATTCGTTGAAGCGCAATGGCGCATCACTCAGGATACTGATAATAAGCAGGCTCCATTTATCGCCGACACGGCTCAGTGTTTCGCGGATAGGACCGCAACATTGTCCTTGAGAATGGGTGGAATCAGCCATAGTAACATCTGTGTAACCTTCTGACATTATTGTGCCTTCTTGTGATGGTTTAATAGTTACTATAATATACCATATTACTAAGGATAACCAATAAATTTATAGTAAAAAAGGAGAAGGCATATGACCACGATTCTGAATATCAAGTCCAGTAGCAATCTGCAGGGTTCCGTGAGCAGACAGATAGGTGCGGTAGCGGTGGAAAAGCTGAAGGCCCAGAATCCCGATGCAAAGGTCATTGAGCGCGATCTGGTAAAAACATCGATTCCGCATGTCAGTCCGCAGTTCCTGGGGGCGATGTTTTCCAGCAATGAAGATGCAGCAGGCCTGTTGCTGTCCAATCAGCTGATAGATGAATTATTCGCCAGCGACATCATTGTGTTGGAAGCGCCAATGTATAACTTAAGCATTCCCTCCGTGCTCAAGGCATGGGTTGACCATGTGGCGCGTGCAGGGAAGACTTTCCGCTATACCCCGACTGGACCGGAAGGGTTCCTCAAAGGCAAACAGGTGATTCTCGTGCTGGGAAGCGGCGGCATCTATAGCGACGGCCCGATGAAAGCGATGGAACATCAGGAAAGCTATCTGCGCACGTTCCTCGCATTCCTCGGCATCACCGACATAGAAGTCATCCGTATCGAAGGTGTGGCGCTGGGGCCTGACAAGGCGGCAGCTGCTTTGGCGCAGGCGAAACAACAGGCGGGCTTACTAACGCGGCATGCAGCGTAGGTTTCCTGCCGAACGTCCGGGAATCCCGCCACTCACAGAGCGTATGCTGGAATCATTGCTGTAATAGTGAGTGTTATGGTGCAGCACGGAGTCTGCGGTGAACCAGTCTCTGTCCATAATTCCCTGTTTATCAGGGAGATACAGGGAATATTAGCGTTCTGGTGCCAGAATGGATAATATGCCGTCGATATGACGCATTATTCCAGTGAGTTAAAGAAGAATTCCCTGCTCCAGATAACAGGGAATATTTTTAGTATATCAGGGACTTTAAATCATTAGGCAGGGAATTATGTGACGTAAATAGAGTTCTAGAAATGACAAACTTCAATACCCTTCTTCAGGCTTGATTGTCCTAACGTGTTTCACAGGACTCTTCTTTTTACCTCTCAGCAAATCATGCAGCACTTTATCGCTGATACGTAATTTATCTTGATTGCAAAGAAGTTGAGCGAGAGTAACGATGCCGGTTGCCCTTCCTTCTCTCGTTACTATAAGACGGCGGACATCGTATTCGCGCATTTGCTCTGCGGCATCCTCAATATCCGTTGCCACATCGCAACTATAAACCTTCTGGGTCATTGCATCCGCTATAGGCATATTAGAAGCATCTTTGCCTTCTGCGGTAACGCGCAGCGTAATATCCCGATCCGTAATCATCCCCACAATATGTTTAGGGCCATTGCCAACCGGCAAAGAGCCGCAGTTCATTTCTTTCATCAGTTTTGCGGCAGAGTTCACCATTTTTTCTGGACTGATAATGATGAGATCATGAGCCATGATCTCTTGAACTTGTATTGAATCCATTGAGTGCATTCCTTTTGCTTGCGCGGCGTTATATATCTGATTTCTTATGCTCAATCTTTGTGCTGGCGGCAGCATTCTAATTATAACTTCCACATTATCTATGCCTCGCACTCTTTATAGCATCGCACTGCGATACTAGTTTTGATTTACATCAAAAAAATCGTTCGATTTTCCCTGGAAATCCACATAGAGAAAAGATGAGTAGACGCTCATATTCTCTCTCGCATGGCAGCGACAATAGGCTTTTATTTTCCGTCCTGGATTATGCAGAACTTCCTTCAAGGAGATACGTTATGGATAATCAACTCGTAAACAGCAATACCCACACTCAGAAATTAAGCGCTGAGATCAAAAAAACCTGGACTAAATTGACTGATGAAGAAATTGGTTTTTATAAAACCAATCCTGACAAGTTCTATGCTGCAACTACGAAATTAGGTGTCAAAAAAGAAGATGCTGAAAAAACAGTGAAGAAACTGGATGCTGAATGCACTGCCGCTTGCACCAAAGATAAAGCTGCTGCTCCAACAGCCAAAGCTAGTTAAGCCTGCACTCTAAAGACGAATACTTGCTTGACCCGGCGATCTTACGATTGCCGGGACAGGTAATTATTTTAATGGCAACAAGGAGAATATCTCATGAAAAATACACCTACATCGGTTCCGTTGATTACCAAAAATATAAGTCCTGTAACAGAGCAATTCGGTCCTTTATCTCATGATTCGGATCTGATGCAGATTCCTGAAAATATAAGCGACATCCCAAAATTCTTATATCACGTGCTCAGTAAGGCTGAAGAGGAAGCCTGCGATTCAGCCACGGATTAATTGCAAGTCCAATAGTCTTACTAGTTCGATCAATGCGATTAAACTTTAAGGAAATATAATGAGCACTTTTCTGGCGGGTAAAAAAGGATTGGTAATCGGTATCGCCAATGAACATTCGATTGCCTGGGGTTGTGCGAAAGCATTCCATGAAGCGGGTGCGGAAGTAGCCGTTACGTACCTTAATGAAAAAGCGGCACCTTACGTGTGCCCGCTGGCAGAACAGATAAACGCTCCCATTATCCTGCCACTTGACGTTCGTGATGATGCGCAGGCGGAAGCATTATTTGATGCTATCAAAACCAAATGGGGCAAGTTGGATTTTCTGCTGCACGCCATTGCTTTTGCACCTCAAAAGGATTTACAGGGGCGTGTTGTTGATGCGTCACGTGCGGGCTTTTTAGAGGCCATGGATATTTCATGCTATTCCTTTATTCATTTGAGCCATTTAGCTGAACCGCTAATGAAGGATGGCGGGTGCCTGCTTACCACTACCTATTATGGCGGTGAAAAAGTAATTGAACATTACGGCCTGATGGGACCGGTAAAATCAGCGCTCGAAGGGGCGGTTAAATACCTGGCGGCGGAATTAGGTGCGAAGAATATCAGGGTTAATGCTTTGTCGCCCGGGCCTATTGCTACGCGCGCAGCAGGAGGTATTGCTCATTTTGATGAATTGCTTGCACTCGCACGTCAGAAAACACCTGGGCATGAAAATATCTCTATTGATGGTGTGGGTGCGTATGCACGTTTTCTGGTCAGTGATGATGCGCGTCTGGTGACTGGCAGCATTGCTTACATTGATGCGGGGTATAATATTATAGCAGGATAGTTTAGCCCCGCAAAAATTTGATTAAGATCAAATTCTATTATTCCGATTAATGGCAACATGATTTGGATTATTGCGGCTCGTGCCGATACCGTGATCATTTTTAATATTCAACATATAATAAGGAATAATTTTATGGCCAAACAAGCGCAGAAACACACAAATGCAGTATCTCTCAAAAAGCATGATTCTGCGACCCAACCAGCAAAATTTATTCAAAAAGCTGCGGGGAAAACATTTGAAATAGAACGGGAGAGTGCAGAAAATATTCTTCGTTCTGCTGAGAATTATACTCGTGGTGCAGTGGAATGCATGAGTGTCTGTTCTGAAAATGTCAGTGCGCTCGCTGAGTCCGGCAATATGAGCTCTTTTATTTTTCGCAATATGAGTAATGAAATAATAAAAAACTGTAACCAGGCTATTTCAGAATCCCTAGAACTTTCACGCGATATTTTTGCCTGCCGCAGATACAAAGATATGATCGAATTGCAAAATAAAGTGGCACAGCAATTATGCGATAGTTACTTCAATACCGGAAACAAACTGCGCGAAATAGTATTTGAATCCTGTACTGATACGCTGGAATCCATACAGGGGCGCGTTGCGCTTGCTTCAGAGCAATTCCTGCGGCCTTTAGCTGCTTAAATCAATTTTCTGTCTCCGATGTCATGCCCAGAAGAATGAGGTGATGCATTTAAGCAAAGGAAACAACAATGGACGAGCAATTTCTTGAAAATATCACTTTCGATGAGCTTGCCGTCGGCCGCCAAGACGTTTTAACCCGGACGTTAACGCAGGATGATATCACGCTTTTTGCGGTGATGTCGGGGGATGTCAATCCTGCGCATATGGATGCCGAATATGCCAAAAGCGATGTATTCCATGGTATTGTTGGCCAGGGAATATGGACAGCATCGCTCATTTCCGCGTTACTTGGAACGGTAATGCCAGGGGTTGGCACGATTTATCTTGAGCAGGATATAAAATTTAAAAAACCGGTGCGTATCGGCGATACCATTACCGTGACCGCTATCGTGCGCGATAAGCGCGCCGACAAGCTGATTGTTACCTTGGATTGTAAGGCAGTAAATCAGCGCGGAGAAATAGTCGCTGAAGGTCTGGCCACAGTTCTTGCACCAAAAGACAAACTCCGTGTAGCACGTGCCACTTTGCCAAATATTATAATTCCTAGAGACAGCCGATTTCACACTATTATCCAATCCTGCGAGGAATTGGAAGCCCTGCGCACAGCCATCGTCCATCCGGTGCAAGCAGACACATTGCAGGCTACGGCCGATGCTGTAAAGGCTGGTTTAATTGTGCCTGTGCTTATCGGCCCGATAGATAAAATTAAAGTAGCCGCTAAGGAAGCGAAAATAGATTTATCAGGGTGGGAAATCATTGATACCGAACACAGTCATGCAGCGGCAATCAAGGCCGTAGAATTGGCTGCCGCAGGAAAAGTCGCTGCTATTATGAAAGGTTCGCTGCATACAGAAGAATTGCTGGCAGCCATTGTGCCTCAATCGTCAGGTTTGCGTACAGAATACCGCATCAGTCATGCCTACCTTATTGATTCACCGTCTTATCATAAACCACTGATTATCACTGATGCTGCTATTAATATCGCACCCGACGCTGCGACCAAGGCCGATATCTGCCAGAACTCGATTACCTTATGGCGCACATTATACGGTGAGGAGACAATGCCCAAAGTGGCAATACTTGCTGCCGTAGAGACAGTTAATCCAAAGATGCAGGCAACCGTTGACGCCGCAATCTTGTGCAAAATGGCTGACCGGGGTCAGATAACGGGCGGCATACTTGATGGGCCATTAGCGTTTGATAATGCTATCAGTAAACACGCGACAGAGGAAAAAGGAATCCATTCCCTTGTTGCAGGTGACGCCGATATTCTTCTCGTACCGGAAATAGAAACCGGCAATGTGCTGGCTAAGCAACTGACCTTTCTGGGCGGTGCAGATGCGGCTGGCATCGTTTTAGGTGCGCGCGTTCCTATTATCCTCACAAGCCGTGCTGACTCGGTATATACTAAACTTCTATCCTGCGCGCTGGCTGTAAAAATAGCTGCAGCAAGACGCGCGGGGGAAATCAAATGACAGATTCACAGAACACCATCCTTGCCATTAATGCGGGCTCATCAAGCGTAAAATTTCAACTGTTTGCGCATACACCTGATCTTACTTTACTTGCCAAAGGCGAAGTTGAAAATATCGACAGCGCACCCTCATTTTGGGTGATAGATGAAAAAACGCAGCTTACAGAGAAAAAGCCCTTTTCCTCAAACTGCACATATGAAACGGCCATCCAGTATATTCTGGATTGGAGCAGTAAAGAAAATAAGGCTTGGCTAATAACAGCCATTGCGCATCGCATTGTCCATGGCGGCGTCACATTCGATAGATCTGCGTTAATAACACCAACCGTAATCGAAAAACTCAAAGAGTTAATACCGCTTGCTCCACTACACCAGCCGCATAATCTGGCAGCCATTGAAATCATTAGTAAAATTAAACCGGACATACCCCAGATCGCATGTTTCGATACGGCATTCCATTTTGGTCACGACCTCTTATTTTCGCACTATGCTCTGCCCAAGAAGTTGCGCGATAAAGGTATTCGCCGGTATGGCTTTCATGGACTTTCTTATGAATGGATTGCTCATACATTGTGCCATAATAGTCCGGCGCTGGCAGCGGGACGGGTTATTGCGGCGCATCTGGGTAACGGTGCCAGTATCTGTGCAATGCATAACGGCGTCAGCATCGATACCACTATGGGCATGACCGCGGTGGAAGGTCTTCCTATGGGAACCAGGTGCGGCAATCTTGATCCCGGCGCGCTTATTTATATGATTCGCAATCTTGGCATGTCTGCAGATGAAGCCGAACATATTCTTTATAATGAATCGGGTCTGCTCGGGCTTTCAGGCTTAACGAACAATGTTAAATTATTGCAAGACAGTGATACTACTGATGCACAGTTTGCCATTGAATATTTTAGCCTTAAAGCGGCGCAGTTTATGGGGCAGATGGCAGTAGCGCTTGGCGGTGTAGATGGCATCGTCTTTACCGGCGGTATTGGCGAGAATTCTGCATTTGTGCGCGATAAAATTCTTGCTCGTCTTGCATGTATGAAACCATTTGAAGTGCATGTTATTCCTGCCAATGAAGAGCGGATTATGGCAATGCAGACACAAGTCTGTCTTGAAGGCCTGACATGAAAAATTGTGGTGTTGTTATATCAGTGCGTGGCAGTATGGTGGAGGTGCGCTTTGAAAGCCGGCTGCCGCCTATTTACACTATTTTACATGCTGGGGCGCAGGGTGAAATCATACTTGAAGTATTATCGCAGCGCGATGCACATTGTGTGCGCTCCATCGCACTGACCTCTACAGGAGGTCTTGCAAGAGGAATGAAAGTGGAAGACACGGGCGGCACGCTCAAAGCGCCGGTGGGCAAAGAAATCCTGTCACGCATGTTCGATGTGTTCGGCAATACCATAGACCGCAAAGACTCTCTGACAGTAAAAGAATGGCGCACAGTGCATCAGGACCCGCCACCTTTATCAAAGCGTTCTGCCCGCTCGGAGATATTTGAAACAGGAATCAAGGTTATTGATATTCTGACTCCTTTGGAGCGCGGCGGCAAAGCAGGCCTATTTGGCGGAGCGGGAGTAGGCAAAACCGTATTGCTTACCGAAATGATTCACAACACGGTAGGACGCCAGAAGGGCGTGAGTATTTTTTGCGGCATAGGTGAGCGTTGTCGTGAAGGTCAAGAGCTATACCATGATATGGCGGAAGCCGGGGTGTTGCCCAATATGGTGATGGTGTTTGGTCAGATGAATGAACCTCCGGGCGCTCGTTTCCGGGTTGGGCATGTGGCGCTCACCATGGCCGAATATTTCCGCGATGATGAGCACCGTGATGTATTGCTGCTTGTTGACAATATTTTTCGTTTCATTCAGGCGGGAGCAGAAATATCGGGCTTGATGGGGCAAATGCCTTCGCGTCTGGGATATCAGCCGACAATGAGTACTGAGCTGTCACAGCTGGAAGAACGTATCGCCAATACCGACTCAGGCGCCATCACCTCTATTCAGGCGGTGTATGTTCCGGCGGATGATTTTACCGATCCAGCGGCAGTGCATACATTTTCTCATCTCTCAGCGTCTATCGTTTTATCGCGCCAGCGGGTAAGTGAAGGGCTTTTTCCAGCCATTGACCCGCTTGAATCCAACTCCAGGATGGCAACTCCCGGTATTGTAGGTGCGCGTCATTATGCGCTCGCGCAGGAAATCAGGCGAACACTCGCAGAATATGCGGAACTCAAAGATATCATCGCCATGCTTGGGCTTGAGCAGCTTTCACCGCATGATCGTGATGTGGTCGGTCGCGCCCGGCGCTTGGAGCGTTTCCTGACCCAGCCTTTTTTCACAACCGAACAATTTACCGGCATCAAAGGCAAAAGCGTCAGCCTAGAAGATGGGCTGGATGGGTGTGAACGCATTCTAAAAGATGAATTTAAAAATGTTCCCGAAAATGCGCTTTACATGATTGGAGCCATAGATGAGGCAAAGCTGCCTGCAAAGGAGGTGGAAGATGCCAAATCACATGCGGCTTAAAATACTCCTGCCATTTAAGGTCTTTGCACAGAAAGAAGGTGTAAAGCGTATCGTGGCAAAAACTACCCAAGGATTTTTAGGATTATTGCCGGGGCGGTTAGACTGCGTAGTGGCGCTTACGCCGGGGATTCTGACCTGGGAGAGTGAATCGGAAGGAGAAGTCGTTGTCGCTGTTGATGAAGGAATTCTGGTGAAGGCAGGAGCGGATGTGTTCATCTCTGTCCGCAATGCCATCGGCGGGACTGACCTTGGCAAGCTACATGAAGCAGTGCGCGAAGAATTTATGAAGAGCAACGAACAGGAAGACACTATGCGCATTGCGCTCACCAAACTCGAAAGTGGATTCATCAGCCGCTTCGCGGAATTGCAACATGGATAAGAATCAGGAAATGCAAAACCAGATACTCAGTCAGCAAGTAAGCGCGCAGGCAAACCGTAAGCTAAAAGCGCAGCGCAAAACGGGACGAAGTATCTGGTCTGGATTTGGCATGTTCGGACTTATCGGCTGGTCAGTAACGGTTCCGACGTTGTTAGGCGCGATGCTGGGCATCTGGCTGGATAGACGCTATCCCGGAACCCATTCATGGACGCTGACACTGCTGATTATTGGTCTCTTCACCGGTTGCTGGAATGCAGCGCATTGGGTCGCCAAAGAAAGTAAGGAAATGCTGGAAGAAGAGGCAAAAGATGAATGAAATGGAAAGTCTGGTATTGGCGCTATGTAGTGGATGCCTGCTCGGAACCGCTTTTTACGGCGGCCTGTGGTGGACGGTTCAAAAAGCCATGGCCGGCGCGCACCCGGCGTTATGGTTTATGGGCAGTTTCTGGTTACGCATTAGTATCACTATGGCTGGGTTTTATGCAGTTGCAGACAGTGACTGGAAAAGACTGCTCGCATGCCTTGGTGGTTTTATCATTGCACGGTTTATTATCACAAGGCTGGCACAGGAGCCTAAATATGCGGATTAGCCCTGATCAGCTGATAGTATGGCAACATGGCTTCCTAAAGCTTAACAGCACTATTCTCACAAGCTGGGCATTAATGTTGCTACTCACCGTAAGTGCAATGCTTGTTACGCGTAAACTGGTGCGAGATGGTGCCGTTTCAGACTGGCAAAGTTTTCTTGAAATCATCGTCACCGGTATCAACACCCAAATCGAAGAGGCCGGTCTGGCACATCCGGAAAAATACATAGGTTTTATTGGCACGTTATTTCTGTTTATCGCTATATCGGGTATCTGCACCCTCATTCCAGGATATGAACCACCAACAGGGTCGCTCTCAACTACTGTAGCGCTTGCGCTTTGCGTATTTATTGCCGTGCCATTTTTTGGCATTCAGGCGCAAGGCTTAAGTGGCTACCTTGTGTCTTACACACAACCTACTTTTATCATGCTACCCTTTAACATCATCAGTGAGTTTTCACGCACACTGGCAATGGCGATACGCTTGTTCGGCAATATGATGAGTGGCGGCATGATTGTAGGTATTTTGCTCAGCATCACGCCTTTTCTTTTCCCTGCCGTCATGACAGCACTTGGTCTGCTCATCAGCCTGGTGCAGGCTTATATCTTCAGCATCCTTGCCACTGTTTACATTGCGGGTGCCATAGGACATCGCAAAGATTCACCAATCGATAACAACAACGAAAGGACACACCATGGATAGCATGACCTTAATTGCAGTGGCTTCAATTGTCACCGCAGGGATTACCACCGGATTTGGCTGCCTGGGCCCAGCACTCGGTGAAGGCTATTCCGTTGCGACGGCGCTGCGCTCGCTTGCGCAACAGCCTGATGCTTCTACTACTATTACACGGACTTTGTTCGTGGGACTGGCCATGATTGAATCCACCGCCATTTATTGTTTTGTAGTGTCGATGATTCTTATCTTTGCCAATCCGTTCTGGAATCACGCCATCACCCAAGCAGCGGGGCATTAATGTTATGTTGATTGATTGGTTCACCGTCGCTGCCCAAGCCGTCAACTTTCTCATTTTGATGTGGTTGCTGAAGCGATTCCTTTATAAGCCCATTTTAGATGCTATTGCTGCGCGCGAAAAGAACATTGCCGATAAACTTGCCGATGCAAGTGCTAAAAAAGCTGAAGCGCAAAAGGAACAGGATGATTTCCGGCAAAAAAATGAAGCGTTCGACAAGCAAAAGTCGGAACTCATAAATAATGCAAAGAAAGAGGCCGAAGAGTCGCGTCAGCAACTTTTAAAGGAAGTGCAGACCGAAGCAGAGGCAATACGCACGAAAAGGAAAGAGGCTTTAAGGAATGAAGAAGATAACCTGACCCAGGAAATCGTACAGCGAACCAGACAGGAAGTTTTTGCCCTTACTGCAAAGGTATTGCATGATTTGGCGGATAGCAGTCTGGAAGAAGAGATGAGTGCGGTATTCATCAGGCATTTGCAAAGCCTGACGGATGAAGAGAAGTATATGCTTTCTTCCTCGCCTGTTATGCTCATTACCAGCGCATTTGCCCTGTCACAACTAGTGCAGGATACGATTAAAGCAGCAATCAAAGAAATTTCCGGCACGGATAAGCTCCAGTTTAAAATAGTACCGGAACTGATAAGTGGCATTGAACTGTCTTTGAATGGACATAAGCTCGCCTGGAGCATAACGGATTACCTTGCAACGCTTGAAAAAACCGTTGCTGAATCTATGGCAGAAAAAGCCGGCCAGGAGCCAGCCCATGCTGCCTGATAGCCTGCATAGCATTATAGATAAAACTTTCGCTGATATGAAGCAGTCGCGGGAAAGATTAACCCCGCAACTGAAATTTCGTGAAGTAGGTGTACTTGCGAATATAGCGACCGGCATTGCAACGATTACAGGCCTGCCGAATGTCGGGTTTGAGGAGTTGGTAAAGTTTCCAGGCGAAATCTACGGGATTGCGTTTAACGTCGATGAAGAAGAGGTAGGCGTCGTTCTCCTCGGCAATTACTGGCAGCTCCAGACGGGGTCTGAAGTTTTGCGTACCGGGCGCGTTATGGATGTGCCGGTGGGCGACGGCTTAATCGGACGCGTCATTAACCCGCTTGGTGCCGCGCTTGATGATAAAGGCCCGGTGGTCTTCAGTAAACGTCTTCCTATCGAACGCCCGGCACCTTCCATTATGGACCGATCATCCGTCACCGTGCCGCTTGAGACCGGCATTATGGCTATTGATGCGTTGATTCCTATCGGACGCGGCCAGCGTGAATTGATTCTGGGCGACCGGCAGACGGGAAAGACCGCAATCGCTATTGATACGATCCTGAATCAAAAGGGCAAGGATGTGTTATGCGTTTACTGCGCTATCGGCCAGCGCGCCTCTTCCGTCGCTAAGGTTATTGCACGCCTGCGTGAGCATGGGGCAATGGAGTATACCATTGTGGTGGTAAGTGAAGGAAATGATCCACCCGGCCTCACCTATATCGCGCCTTATGCTGCTACCAGCATTGCCGAGCATTTCATGGAAGAAGGCCATAACGTGCTCATCGTCTATGATGATCTGACGCATCATGCGCGCGCTTACCGGGAGATTTCGCTTCTGCTGCGCCGTCCACCGGGACGCGAAGCTTTCCCCGGTGATATTTTTTACATTCATTCACGCCTGCTCGAGCGTGTAACGCATTTATGTAAGGAGAAAGGTGGCGGGTCACTGACGGCACTGCCCATCATCGAAACTGAAGCGCAGGATATTTCGGCTTATATCCCGACGAATCTTATTTCTATCACGGACGGCCAGATATATCTTTCGCCGACATTGTTTGAGCTTGGCATTTTACCGGCGATAGATGTAGGCAAATCTGTCTCCCGCGTCGGCAGCAAAGCGCAGCTCGCGTCTTACCGCGCTGTCACTGGTGATCTCAAGCTTGCTTATGCCCAGTTTCTGGAACTTGAAACCTTTGCCCGTTTCGGCACAAGGCTTGACGCGCACACCAGCAAAATTATTGCTCATGGAAAGCGCATCCGCAGTTGCCTGGTGCAAGGGGAATCTGAACCACTCTGCGTAACTGAACAGATTACTATGCTGCTGGCACTTGGCGAAGGATTGTTTGACAATATACCGGACGATAAAATGGACGACGCGCAGCATATCCTCTGCGCGACAGTGACAGAGATTCCCGCAGCCATACTCCAGCGATTTTCTTCCAATGAGACATTAAACGATGCCGACCGTAGCGTAATGGTGCAAATCGCAGGCAACGTTTTGGCGCCATTCCAACCGGTGCCGGATACAAAGAAAACACAATGAGTAATACGCTGGAAAATCTGCGTCGCAAAATAACTGGAGCAGAGCAGCTTGAATCTGTGGTGCGTACGATGAAGGTGCAGGCCGCCTCCAATATCGGACAGTATGAGATGGCAACCAAAGCGCTCGGGGACTATTATCATACGGTGGAGCTTGGACTGACAGCCTGCTTCCGCCAAAGCGCACCCATAGTTGCGAGTGAGTGGTCAGGACAGAAGACGCAGGAAATCACTGTGATTGTTTTTGGCTCGGATCAAGGTCTTGTGGGTCAGTTTAATGACCAGTTGGCAGATTATGTGCATACACAACTTGATACATTGCCGGGTACAAAAACACTCTGGGCCGTGGGAGAACGTATTTACGGACGCCTGAGCGACGCAAGCTTTAAGGTAAAGAAAACATTTGAAGTGCCGGGCGCTATTACTTCCATCACATCGCTTGTGGGGCAGATACTGATGGAGAGCACGGCTAGTTTCACGCAGGATGAGTATTCACGCATGTATATATTTCATAATCGTCCTGATTCCGGCACTGTCTATGAACCGGCATGTCAGAAGCTGCTGCCGCTTGACGCAACATGGCAACATTCCTTAGCGCAGGCAGCATGGCCAACGGGGAATTTGCCTGAAATCATTGGGGACAACACGGCACCGCTTTTATATACGCTACTACGTGAGTATCTTTTTATCTCGCTGTTTAGGGCTTGCGCCGAATCTCTGGCCAGTGAAAACACCAGCCGCCTTGCTGCTATGCAGCGCGCGGAGAAAAATATCGATAAATTGCTGGAGGATTTAAAACAAAACTCCCGCACCTTACGTCAAAGTTCCATTGACGAAGAGCTTTTTGATGTCATTGCCGGATATGTAGTATCGATGGAAGAAAAACATATAAAGCAGAAATCCTAAATCTGTTTTTCTCTCATTTTGATGCAGGTCAAATGTTTTGCATAAATAGAAGGTAAAGTGCGGTCTTATTCAAATAGTACGAGATGAAAACCATGGAGGCCAATCCCCTATCCAAAAAGAAGCCTGTCATTATTTCCAACAATAGGAACGTAACTGAAGTAGCGCAGAATGGTCAAATTAAGCCTATAGTCCCCTCCCCGAAAAATTATACACTGGATCATATATTGCATGCCGAGCTTGCCAAGCTAACCGGCAATCTTTCGCCCGCATCGCTCGATATGGCGAGGCATGATTGGCTGATGCATCTGGTATTTTCACCTGACAAGATACTCTCCTTGCATAAAAGCCTGGTTGAGAAAATTGGAAAGCTTGGCCGGTATGGAATGCAAGCCACAGCAGACAAAGTAATCGAACCGCTAATATTACCATCTCCTGGTGATAGGCGCTTCCAAAGTAACGGATGGCAGCACTGGCCGTATAATTTTCTCTATCAGGGATTTCTGCTGTATGAGGATTGGTGGAAGGAAGCTACCAGTAATGTCCGTGGCGTATCGCCTCATCATCTGGATGTTGTATCTTTTACTGCGCGGCAATTACTAGACGTGTTTTCGCCTTCCAATTATCTGCTGACTAACCCGGACGCACTCGCCACCACTTTAAGCGAAGGGGGCGCCAATCTTTGGCAGGGCTGCCTCAATTGGGCGGATGATCAGAGACGTAATGCCACTGGCCAGCCACTGGCAGGAACCGAAGCATTTAAAGTCGGAGAAAATATTGCTGTAACTAAGGGTAAGGTGGTTTTCCGCAACCGGCTTATTGAGCTGATTCAATATGAGCCTACGACATCCGAGGTTTATGCAGAGCCCCTTCTCATCGTTCCGGCATGGATTATGAAATATTATATCCTCGATCTTTCTCCTCACAATTCGATGGTCAAATACCTGGTGGATAAAGGCCATACCGTATTTATGATTTCATGGAAAAATCCAGATGCCGCCGACCGCGACGTAGGCATGGAAGATTATGTGCATATGGGTGTCGAAGAAGCATTAAAAGCGATTAAAGCCATCACCGGCCAACCCGTTCATGCAGCCGGTTATTGCATCGGAGGAACGCTCCTTTCCATCATGGCCGCGGTGCTTGCACGCAAAGGCGATATTTCTTTCAAAACCATGACGCTTTTTGCCACCCAGACGGATTTTCAGGAAGCGGGCGAGTTACTGCTTTTTGTTGATGATAGCCAGCTTGCTTTCCTTGAAGATGTGATGTCGCAGCAGGGATATCTCGATAAAACCCAGATGGCGGGTGCATTCCAGATGCTAAGTTCCAATGATTTAGTCTGGTCACATCTTATCAATGATTATATGCAAGGTAAGCGCAGGGATATGAACGATCTCATGGCATGGGACGCTGACGCCACGCGCATGCCTTACCGCATGCATAGTGAATATCTGAGCCATTTATTTCTTAAAAACGATCTGGCTGAAGGGCGCTATGAAGTAAACGGTGAGCCTGTGGCGTTAGAGGATATCGATATCCCTATCTTCAGCGTGGGCACTGTGCGCGACCATGTGGCTCCCTGGAAATCGGTCTATAAGATTCATCTGCTGACTGATAGCGAAGTGACGTTCGTGCTAACGAGTGGCGGGCATAATGCTGGTATTGTCAGTGAGCCAGGTCATAAAGGCCGCAATTACCAGATTGCCACCGCAAAGCACACAGCGCGCTATATTCCTCCCGGCCAATGGCAGCACCAAACGCCCATGCAGGAAGGCTCGTGGTGGGAATCATGGCAGAAATGGCTGGTGGGTCACTCAAAAGGCAAGCACAAGCCACCTGCTATGGGCAATAAATCAGAGGGTTATGCCCCGCTGGCCGATGCGCCGGGAACCTATGTGTTTGTGAAATAACTCCTTCACTTCTACTAATCCCGCCGCTCACAGAGCTTATACCGGAATCATTACTATAATAGTGTGTGTTATGGTGCCGCTAGCATGAATCGAACATGCGACCCCGTCATTACCAATTTACCAATCCGCGGAAACGCTCGGTTACACGCAGCAACGTTATACCTATACTAATAGGGTGCAACACCGAACAGATTGGTCTCCTACGGTAACTTCGGATAACACTGAATACCCTCACTCCCTACTCCCCCAGAGATACCCTATAATCCAAGTATTATTTATCTAATTCTCTGCATTTATCTCTATTTTCATCAAACTGTAACAATAAATTAACAATAATGTGATGTAATATCAGCGCTATCACTGACCATTACTCATAGATTGCATGCAACTGACCATATTACAACAAATCGCCCGCAACATCCAAAACGTGCTTGATCATGGCATGCATATTTTGCGTCCTCACCAGACAGAAGCTTGTCAGGCAATCGCTGATACGCTGGATAAAGGTGATAATACTTTATATCTCGATATGGCTACCGGGTCTGGCAAAACCATGACCTTTATGACAGCAGCCATTGCCGCAGGTGTACCATTTATTGTAGTGACTCCGCGTCAAGGGCTGAATGAAGACAGCGAACATACGCTTGCCAATAAACTTAAAGTTAATCCCAATAAATTCGGCGTATACGACAGCACACGAGGTGACACAGAAAAATCCACAGCACTGGCTGCTCAAGGACTCATTACAAGCTATGATGGTTTTGTTAACTTGGCTAAAGCAGGCCTCATTAATCCCGAAAACCGCCCGCTAGTAATTTTTGATGAAATGCATCGCGCTACAGGAGAGGTGCGCGAAGCTCAAATACAACCGTTTTTAGAAAATTCAGTTGTTATCGGATGCAGTGCAACACCTGGCCCTGCAGTGAAATTATTCGGCGGCAAATCACCTGCATATCACTTGAAACTGCGCGAAGCTATTTTGCGCGATAACATCGTATGTAAAGGAGCCAAAACAGCAGCGATGGAAGTGACCATCGACGAGGAGGAATTCTCTGCATACAAGCAGGATAGCGACATTCCAATCGCAGAATTGGAGCGGATTGCCAATAATGATGCAATGATTAACAGTGCCATACATTTCTATGCCACGCATCATGATGACGATATTGGCCAGGTTTTTGGCAAGTCTACTATGCTTTTTACGCAAGGAGTAGAAGCGGCCCAAAAAACGGCTGACAAGTTTAATAAGCAATTTGGAAAAGGATTTGCCGTTGCCATCAGTGGCGATACACCTGTTGCCGAGCGCAAGAGAATAAAGGCGGATTTTGAAAGTGGCAAAATCAAAGTGTTGTGCAATGCCGACTTATTGATTGAAGGTTTTGACGCGACAAACGCACAGGTCTGTTTATCTTTGCGTCCTACTAATCAAGCCTGGATTGCTTCACAGCAGTTGGGACGCGTTACACGTATGCATGGCGACAAGATTGCCCTTGGCGTGAATTTTTATCCTAAAGGTATGCAGCCCGTGCTTTTTGGTGAAGTTTTGGGAGACGCCGCCATCTATTCCCCTACTGCCGTACGAAATACTCATAAAGGAGAGCCTCCACAACCTGCCACATTGTTGCATCCAGAAAAAATAACACTGCCAGATTTTACCGTTTACAGTGACTACACAGAAATGGCAAAACTGATCACTGCGGCACAAGAGGCACATACGGATACAAGGCTGCCACCGCCACCCGAATGGTGGCAAAATACATCTATGATAGTTGAACGATATGTGGGCGACAGTAGCACTATTAATAAAAAACTTGAATCATTCCGGAACGAGCTGCTTGCACAAGAAACACCTAAAGAAACTGTGTGGAAGGAATGGATTGGGCTATATACAGGTGATAATGGAAGAGAGATTCTTTATGTTAGCCCGAAAACCATCTCTATATTAGAGGAAAGAGGCATTCTTGTTCCAAATGAAAAAAGGCCGCCTCCTGTGCCAAAAAACTGGTATAGCGCAGCTGCACTACAAGATAAATATATTGGCAGCAGTGAAACTATTAATAAAAAACTCGAAGCATTTCGTGATGAACTGATTGCAAAAGGAGTGCCAGAAGAAACTGTACGAACAGAATGGATAGGACTATATACTGGCAACGGTAGTAGAGATGCTCTTTATGCTAGTCTACAGGCAATTGCTGCATTAGAAAAAAGCGGCATTCTTATCGTAAAGGATAAAGAAAAACCACGCCCTGCACCAGAAAATTGGCAAAGCGTAGCTGCACTACAAAAAAAATACGTGGGCGGGGATGTGAATATCAATAAAAAACTCGAAGCATTTCGTGATGAGTTGATTGCAAAAGGAATACCAGAAGAAACTGTACGAACAGAATGGGTAGGTAGATATACTGGTAGTAAAGGAAGAGATGCGCTTTTTGCAAGCCTAAAAGCTATTGCTGCATTAGAGGAAAGAGGTATTCTTGTCCTAAATGAGAAAAGACCACCTTCTGTGCCAAAAAACTGGCAACACGCAGTCGTACTACAAGAAAAATACTTGGGTTATAGTGTAGCTATCAATAAAAAGCTCGAAGCATTTCGCGATGAGTTGATTGCAAAAGGAATACCAGAAGAAACTGTACGAACAGAATGGGTAGGGCTATATACTGGCAGTACCGGAAAAGAAGCGCTTTATGTTAGTCCACAAGCTATAGCGGAATTGGAAGCACGGGGCATTTTAGTTCCTAAATTGCAAGGGCAGTCTACCTCTCACGCGGGAAAACACCCTAAACGTGATCCCCGCAAGCCGGATGGTACTGGGCAAAAATTATAAATTCAGCAGCATTTTTAAATTAAATAGCTAACGATACTTATCGAGCAGCTACGAGAAATAATTTAGGTAAGGGTTACAAGCTCACCTTAGTTATCCTGCCTACCATATTTGCTCCTCTGTCTTGGTCCATTTTTGTCCAATTGCCGTGCGGTAATTCATCCAATTCAGCAGGCTTAATCAACTCTGGGCCTTTAATCTGATAATCGCGTGCTAAAACATAAGAAGGCGTAGAATTATTGTTATGACTGATATCTCCAACCAATTTAAATCCCGTAAATTCCAACAACTCCTTTGAGTGGCTGACATCTATTATATCACTGATACTGGTAGATATATAAAGTCTTCCGGTATCCGGTAACGCATTGGAAAATACGCAAAGCAAATTACGTACATTATCATAAGCTAGGCTAGCTTCCTCCATTGCACCGTCATTAAACACATTACGTGCAATTATATAATTAACCCCAGATTCACGGTTAGGAAGACCTGCTGGATTAGCTAATGAAACAAATCCTTGGCCATCCACTCTTGCCCGACCTTCCGCTGCTCCATTATGTAAATTAAAACTGCCAAACAATTTGGCAACGCCCCGTTTCTGATTTGCAACAACGGAATGGCGGTTACCGGCAAATTCAAGCATATGGATATCTTTAAAAGGTGAAATGCCATTTTTCTTGAATTCTTCCTCTAGTACATCGAAAGGATGAGGATAATAAGAAACTACCTTCTCACAACCATATATAAGCATAGCCATTTGCTTGCCCACATTATTGCTAATACTTTGATAGGGAGAGGAATTGGTAGATAATGCATCCGTGATAACGTGACTGATTGACCAAGCATCAGATGCCAGCCCACCAACTGCTATGCGTGTATCGGTAGTAGCCATTTTTCCATTATGGATGAGTTTTTCGTTACTTATCTCATAATCAGCTTGCACAAAATGGGTCAACGCCTCTGTAATGTTTCCATCCTCAAAAGGCAATTGAAGAAAGGCTTTTATCATAGAGCCTGTGAGTTTATCCGCATCGCTGGCATTGGCAGTCATAAGATTCTTATCAATCACCTTATCGGCAGCAGCTAATTGTTCTGGATTTAAGCGGTGTTCAGTTACATCACCAACAATTGTGCTTAATTCTGGAATCAGTGATTCTGTTTTCATTTTGGATGTTATAGTCATAAATTGCTCTTTTGACCATTATGCCTATTTTTACTGAAGAAATTGTTAATAAGCTTGTGGCATTGGTTTTTAATTTCCTGCAACACAAAGCAACCTCAGGTTACACCGAGTGTGACATATTATCATTGTTTTTCTGAATGTTATTAGGTATATTCGAGTAACTGACAGCAACGTTCTGTAGTTAGTTACCTTAATATGCTTTGCCTGAGAAAACGATGAATAAGACTTTTACCTCGCTTGCCATAGAACGCCTCCGCCCTCCCCCTACAGGAAGGTTAGAACTCGGAGATACAACAGTACCTGGTCTTTGTATCCGGGTTACTGAAAAAGGCGTAAAAAGCTGGTCGCTTATATACCGTGTTGACGGAGCAGGTGGATTAAGTAGCAAAGGTCATATTCTAAAAGGCAAGCAGCAGCGTCTGACATTAGGCGTGTGGCCTATAGTAGATTTGGTAAAAGCTCGGGAGAAAGCACGCGATGCATTACGGCTTGCGTCAGAAGGCCGTGACCCAATTGTACTGCGACAGCAGGAATTATTGCAACGCGTCACCAATAGCATGGAAAGCGTAGTAAAGCGCTTTATTGAATTACACGCTAAGCCCAGCACAAGAAACTGGCACGCTACACAACGGATGATGGAATTACATGTATTCCCTGAATGGAGAAATCGTCCCATCAGTGGAATCCGCCGTAGCGATGTGCATGAGCTGCTGGATAATTTAATAAAGGATAAGCGTGTAGGTATTGCCCGCGAGATACGCAAACACCTGTCCCGGATATTTAACTTTGCTGCAGACCGTGAAATAATATCTGCAAATCCACTGGCCGGAATGGCGCGGCGCGACCTGCGTCCGGTGCAGGAGGCCGGACGGGCATTAGCAGATTGGGAATTGCGTGCTATCTGGAAGGCTGCAGAACAAATGGAATACCCCTTTGGATCGATGTATAAGGTTCTTATGCTAACAGGTCAGCGTCTGCGCGAAATTGCCGACGCAAGCAGGCCAGAAATCAGTGAGCGGCAGAAATGCCTTGATATTCCACGCGAACGTTACAAAGGAAAACGTGACCATGTAGTGCCGCTGGCACCGCAGGTCTGGGACATTCTGGAAAAATTGCCACGCTGGAACAGAGGCGATTTTCTGTTTACCACCACTGCTGGAGAATGCCCGATAAGTGGCTTCAGTAAGGCCAAGGCACGATTGGATACATTGGCACAGAAGATTGTACAGGAAAGCACCCCAGAAGGTGTAGAAGTAAAAACACTGGCTGCCTATCGGGTACATGACTTCCGCGTGACGTGCGAAAGTGGGATGGCCGCATTGGGTGTTGGCCGCGAAGCCCGTGATGCAGTGTTAGGCCACGCTAAACCCGGATTGCAAAAAACATATAACAAACACGATTATCTGGACGAAAAACGCACCGCGCTGGAGCGCTGGGCACAACATGTGATGGGGGTGGTGAGTGAATAAACAATTAGAAGAATTTATGAAACGCTGGACACGCGTGCGCGAAGAATCTGCGAAGCAGCTCCTGCAAAAATATCCAGAGTTGCAACAAGACGCGGAATGCTGTGCCGCATTGTGTCAGGTCTTATTCAAAGTTGAAGTGGCACCAAAATATGGCTCTGGTATAGCTTCTGAATCTGGAAAATTAATAGTTCCAAAGGATTTACCTGAATGGAAGCAAACTCGGAAGAAACTAAAGCAAGTAGCAAAACTTCTTAGTGAAATTATTGATATTGTGGAGGATGACAAGTCTGGAAAGCGTAATACTTGGCATCTGGTAGAGGTATTATCATATGCTGATTATAATGACCGTTTACCTGATCTTATTTCCGGGCTGACAGAGTTGCGGGATATTACGGACAAGATAGTACAGGTTAAAGGCACAGCAGGGAATAGACCTCTACCCCTTTGGATGGAAATGGCTGTCCAATCCGTTGCACATTTCTGGCGCGATAATAATATTAAGGGTAAAAAACCGAACCCATACTTTAAAGAAGGCACCTACGAAGCCGGAAATTCGTTTACCAAATTTTGCTGTGATGTGCTTACTGCCAATAAAGAGATGAAACCTGAGCAAGTTCGTACGGTACTAGAACACAATGATTTTAAAAAATTACTCAACGCACCTAGCTATTGGGTTTGAAATTATATCGATTAAACTCCGGGAAATAACTTCAATTCTCTTCTTAAGATGAGAATGCCAAATTGGCATAAACACTTAGTGGAGAAAATTATGAAAGTAATTGAGATTAGAAATAACCCCGTTCAATACTGGAAGAAATACGGCTGGAAAAACTGGAAGCATAAAGACGTCATAGAATTGCTCCAAGAGCTGCATGATGTGTATGATTCAGATGATTGTGCTGGCGATAATTTGTATGACCTGCATCGATTTGCGATGACTAGAATAGGTCTTGAACTGGTACTAGAGGATTTGGAACCCGATATGTGTAAGAATCCTTTGTCATTCCTAACTTACGCTCGTGATATAGTAGGATACGCCTGTACCACTAGGGGCATTGATAAAAGCACTGCGCGTGCAATTGATAAAATTTGGCATTTTTTATTTAAGCTCGAAAAGCAGATATATGAAAAAGCAAATCTATCGGCATGAATTTATGCCGATTAAACTCCGGGCGGACACTTACAAGCAACGGTACAGTACCTTGAGTTAAACATTACTTGAGGTAAAAGATATGTCCAACACCGCTAACGTCCGTCTGATAACCCTCGATGAAGTGATCGACCGAATTCCCTATAGCAAAGTCCATATATACCGGCTTATGGAGCAGGGTAAATTCCCGCGCTCTGTGCAAGTTGGGGCACAACGTATAGCATTTGTGGAAAAAGAAATTGATGAGTGGATTGCATCCCGTATGCAGAACCGCGACATGAATTCTGCCAGCGTTGAGGCTATCGCACGTAAGGCATTAGCGCAGCGTGCAGCAAAGGCAAGGCACACACAATCAGCATAAGACAAGTAGCCTACTTGAATACGGAACCGATGGTGCCCGTATGAGAGACAACACACACATTTTTTAAGAAGAATCGGATATGACAATACAGCCTAATAACGAGCAAGCAGTCGATTTTTTAAAGTGGTATGATACCAACTGCATCTTAGTTGCAATACACCCTGAGACTGGCACGCTGACGGCCAAAGCATTTTCAGACTTAAATAATACCACTGCCTTATACGACTGGATTGCCACTCGCAACGGTAAGGAGAATTTATATTTCCACGTAAACCCTACCATCACACTCCGCGATAAAAAGGCTGAAAAAACTGACATCAAAGAAGTGCGCGAGCTGCATGTGGATATAGACCCCCGCGCTGGTGAAGATATTAAAGATGAGCAAGTCAGAATATTGGATTTACTGCGTAATCCTCCGGACGGAATTCCAGTGCCCACGATTATCAATTTCAGTGGCGGCGGATATCAGGCGTTCTGGAAACTTAAAGAACCCGTGCTGATTGATGGCGATTTGACTAAGGCAGCAGAAGTAGAGCGCTATAATATCCATCTTGCGAACACGCTTGGCGGCGATAACTGTCAGAACATTGACCGCATTATGCGTTTGCCGGGCACTATCAATATTCCCAACAAAAAGAAGGCCAGCAAGGGGCGCGTGCCTGCGCTGGCAGATGTGGTAGAGATGACAGAACACTCTTATTCCCTGAATCAATTTACTGCGTCTGTACCAATACGAGTCACTACGGATAAGCACAAAGCTCAAAACAATATCCAGAATGTGCCCTCCATCACTGTACGACCTGAAACGCTTGACCTTTCAAGACTGGACGAGGAAAAAAGAAACAAGGTTACCGCAGTATGTCTTCATGGCCTAACGCCAGAATACGATTTTGATGGCGATAGAAGCGATGCAGTGTTTTGGGTGTGTTGTACGCTGATTAAGGCAGATGTGCCTGATGAAAAAATTCTGGGTATCCTGCTAAACCGCGAGCTTGGCATTAGTGCCCACATCTACGAAAAGGGGGAGCACACTCCCCAAAAGTATGCTGAACGTCAGATAAATCGTGCATTAGAACGTCAACCCCGGCCCGGCCCAATACTCAATCACAATGACCCTATGTTATGCGCCCGTGAGTTTATTGCGCGCGAACATGTTAGCCTTAAACGGTATAATGGCGATTTTCTAGAATATGATGGGGGCTGCTACCGGGAAATTGAGGATGGAACTGTTCGTGCATGGATGTGGCATTTTCTTGACCGCAGCGTGCAATATCAGTTGGATAAGCCCCCTGTTCCATTCCAGCCTAATAAAAATAAGGTCGCCAATACGCTGGAAGCCTTACAAGCGATCGCCCATTTAGACCGAGAAAATGTATCTCCTCCTGCATGGATTGGTCGTGATGAACAACTTCCTGCACACGAAATTATTGCTGTCCGTAATGGCTTACTGCACCTTCCAACAGACAAATTGTTACCTTCTTCCCCTACATTCTTTACCCGGAACGCGCTCGATTTTGATTATGACCAGAATGCTTCGGAGCCTGTGAAATGGTTAGCCTTTCTCAAAGAAGTATGGCCGAGGGACATTAAGGCAATTTCAGCTTTGCAGGAAATATTTGGCTACCTTCTGATACCTGATACTTCTCAGCAGAAAATCTTTCTGCTTATCGGCCCCACAAGGTCAGGGAAGGGAACAATAGCTCGTATTCTCCAACGTCTTGTGGGTGAACGGAATGTTTGTTCTCCTACGCTTAATGGATTAGGTGAAAATTTCGGGTTACAGCCCTTAATTGGACGCCAGCTTGCAGTTATTTCGGACATGCGTCTTGGACGAAAATCCGATACTGCATCCATAGCAGAAACCTTGCTGCGCATAAGTGGAGAAGACAGCGTATCAGTTCAGCGTAAATATAAGGCGACGTGGGAAGGTCGGATTGCCGCACGGTTTTTTATTATAACAAACGAGCTACCCTGTTTTTCCGATAGTAGTGGTGCCCTAGGGAATCGCTTTATAATTCTCCAGATGCATCAAAGCTTCCTCGGTCGTGAAGATTCCGGCTTACTTGAAAAACTTATTCCCGAAATGACAGGTATTCTTCACTGGGCTATTGTCGGATGGCGGCGGTTACGGGAAAGAGGTCACTTCATAGAACCCTCCTCATCGTCAGAAGCACGACAAACGATAATGACCCTTAGTGCACCGATTCGCAGCTTCGTATCTGAGTGCTGTGTTCTGGGGCCAAGAGAATTCGTTACCAAAGACTCCCTGTTTGAGGCATATAAATATTGGTGTGTAAAAAATGGCAATACATCGACAGGAACAAAAGAACTATTTACCAAGAAGCTGCGCGAAGCATTCCCTAAAGTACATCCGACAAGACCTCGTGGGGCAGATAAACGAACCCCTTGTTATAAAGGCATTAGTCTATTGCACGCATCACAAGACGGTGTCCCGTTCAGATAAAACGGACCGAGCGACCTGAGTGATGTTCTTTGAGTATGGTACTTTAGTGTGGTTCTTTTTTTATAAGAAAGAATGTTATCGGAATAAACCCAGTCCGCCCAGTCCGTTTTTATACTGGCGCTCCCCCTGTACTACCCCCGCTCGCGACTACCTTAGAGTAACAATCTGTTATGTAATAAGAAATCTTGTATAGAGCTTACCCTATATACAAGTGAGCTCCGATTACTGGTACGATAAAACTGATTTAAGAACGCAAGATAACATCAGACATCCGGCAACATTCTCTCGTATGCGCCCGTAACCATTTTGCTGTTTTTTGAATAAAATTGAAAAGTTCAATTAAGAAGCTGTATTCATTCCCATATAGACTGGGAACTTTATCTGGAGCAGTAAATTTGATTATTTTGAAGAAATCAGATTATCGCGGGACATCCTGCAGTATTTCTCCGTAAGCACCCGCAACCATTTTTTGATTTTCCATTGATTAAAAATCATGAATTCTAATAGAAATGGCTCTGGTAGAGAACATTTTACAGTTACTTACCGTAACACTTAAATTAACGGCGTATATGCCCAGGATCACAATAAAGCAAAAGGCTCAGCGGTAATATTACATCGCCTTTTTCTAAAACACAGCCGTGCCCAGTTCGATTCGGTGGTGATACTCCAGACGCTATTGCCGCCAGATTTAAATGTTCTTTGCTGCAATATAGAACTTTATCTAAAGGGTATACGACCTTACCTTCATCCAAAATACAGCCCTCACTGGAATTTGTAACAACTGCAGGGGCAGAATCAGCAGACACCGCATTCATTTGCTGTTGTAGGCTCCAACCCTTACCCTGCATACAAGCATTCTGAACTATTGCTATTTGCAATAAGCTTCCCCCACTTATACTAAATGCTTGGGCCCTACATTGCCCCATATCCATTGCAAAATCCTGTTGTGTTGCCCCTTCTTTATACCAAGATTTTTGCTGTATTGGCTGACAGGCAGAGAGGCCAATAATAAGTATGGTTAGAATCAAGTTCCGTTTCATAAATATTCACTCAAAATTTAGGTACATAGGCTCCTAATCGTACCCATCCTCCTTTTTCGTAAGCTTCTGCACATGTTTTTGTTTTCGCATAAATGTCGTCATCACATTTAACTATCTCTTTGGTTTGTGGATTTTGGAGCATTACTAATGTCGGCTGTTGTCCTGAATTGGCACAGCCAGAAAGACCCGCAGCAATTATCGCTATAATAAGAATTTGGTTTATTTTCATAACAACCTCCCGAACGTTAAGAGAAACCACCGAGATAATCTCGGTGGTGATCGGGTCGTTTGAAAGCTGCGATGAAACAGCCACGGCGTTTTCAGCCATAGGCCTGTTATATGTGCGCCGTCGGCCCGACCCAAAGGTCGAGAGACGGCACCAATCACGGTTTGATGCCTTACCGTTCATCGAGGGTTTTCAAAGACCCGGAACCAGAATCACTGGCTCTGTGAGAAAGATATGTTACTTTTGCGCAGTGGCAAAGCAGTTTTTTATTGGGAGCAACTTATATCGGTATTTATGCAAAATTTGCTTAACTAAACTAAAGGGCGAATTTAAAATTTGAGTTCAACTACCCTTGAAATATTAAATATCAATTCTATATCGAACCTTTATAAATTTTTATAAGGGCGTGTGTAATGCCAACAAAAGCGCATTTTATTAATGTTGGTCAAGGCAATATGACATTGTTGCAGCTCGATAACGGCAAAATCTTCTTATATGATTGCAATGTTACCAATGACAATGAAGATATGGTGCTTGGTTATATAGCAGAGCACATTGGTTGGCTTACAAATATTGATGTGTTTATCTGCTCTCATCGTGATGCTGACCACATGCGTGGTATTAAAAAAGTCCATGAATGGTTCCCCATTAAACATATCTGGGATTCTGGCGTTATAGGTACAACACCAGACAGCACTGAATACAGACAATATATGGAACTTCGTCGCAAGATTGGTTTTACAGAGGTGAAATGGAAGACGCGTTACGATTATGGAAATACACGATTACGCATACTAAATTCAAAAAATGATGATTTAGCCGATAATGCTAATGCTCAAAGCATCGTGGTAAAAGTGGTGCATCGTGATAGGGTAAATGATATTAATCATGGAAGTATTCTTCTAACGGGTGATACGGACGCCGCGACATGGAAACATATTCATAAACATTATGACGACAGTGATTTATCCTGCTCATTGCTTTTAGGAAGCCATCATGGCTCACTCACGTATTTCGATGACCCAAATGATGACTATTACTATACCCATCATATACGCACTAAAAATCCGGATATGACCATTTTATCAGTTGGTGACAATGCCCATGGTCATCCACATGAAAAAGCGCTCGAATATTACGAGAAACACTCCAAAGGGTCAAATAAAGGTAATAAAGTTTATCGTACTGATGAGCAGGGACATATGTGCGCTGAACTGAAAGACGGCGGAAGTTGGTCGCTTACAAAAGAAAATTAATAACAGGATGCTATAATGGTAAAATTACAGATCTTTGATGTTGAACATGGCGCATGTGCGTTGTTAACGGATGATAATGGTGCTCGCATGATGATAGATTGTGGGCACAACGCAACAACGGGATGGAAACCAGGTACGTATTTAAAGCAGCAAAATGTATCCTCAATCGAAATGTTAGCAATCACAAATTATGATGAAGACCATGTAAGCGGAGCAAATGATCTTTTTGATATAATTAATGTGCAGTGGCTGTTTCGTAATACTTCGGTGACATCATCGACAATCAAAAGACTTAAAAGTGAAGATGGAATGGGGGCGGGCATTGAACGGTTAGTTAAAACCATAGATACAACTTTTTCTGGAGGCGGCACTCTCTTGGGGCAACCTGCATGGCCCCAATTTACTGGCATGAAGTATCAGTTATTTAATAATGATTATCCAACATTTGATGATGAAAATAATTTAAGCATGATCGTTTTCTTAAAATGTCATGGCATAGGCGTTATGTTTACGGGAGATTTAGAGCGCGCTGGATGCAAAGAGTTGTTAAAAAATGATGCTTTTAGGAAAGCTTTATCAGAAACAAATGTATTTGTTGCACCACACCATGGGCGCGAACCTGCTTGCTGTGAAGAGGCAATCCAATATCTCTCTAATGTTTATTATGTTGTGATTTCTGATAAGGGCTATCAATACGATACGCAAAAAACTATTCCTTTTTACAGACGTATTGCAAAAAAAGGTGGGCCATTCAGAAATGAGAAAATTCGCCATGTACTTACCACACGAAGTGATGGAGAAATTACTTTTGATTTTCATCAAGGGTCATGGGGTCCAACTCGACTTGAAGTGACAAAACCCCAGAGAGTATGGATTTAATATGGTATTCAGTGCTTATGCTTTAAAGGGACGTATTTTACCTGCTATTTTTTCAATCATTCTTCCAATAATGGTATTTAACCACTTCTTCGTAAGTGAGGAATTTGCAAAATTTGTTGGCGGTGTTTTGGGTGCTAAGATTATATCCAATCTGACTATATCAGGTGTATGCTTATATTTTTTATCTGAAACAGGTCGATTATTTGGCAAAAATGTGTTTGAACGTGCGTATTTCAAAGAAGAATCACAAATGCCCACAACAACGTTTATGATGTTCGGAGATAAAACCTATAGTGATGACTATAAAAATAAATTTCGTGATAAAGTTTCTCACGATTTTAATATTAAATTACCTACTAAAAAAGAGGAAACCAAAGACGAAAATTCAGCGCGCACAAGAATTGTTGAAACGATGGCGCTTATTAGAAAAAAACTGCATAAAAACTCCTTCTTATTACAACATAATATTGAATATGGAGCGATGCGAAATGTAATTGGCGGGGCAGTCCTTGGAATATGTTTTTCTATTATCAATATAGTTTTCTTCAGTACATACGTTAAGATTTATTTGGCGGTGTTAATCAGCATCTGTACATTGCTCACATATTTAATGCTAATTGCGTTTAGCAAAGTTATTATCGGATTCTACGGTAAAAATTATGCAAAGGTCTTATTTAGGGAATATATAGGATAAAAATGCTCCAAGCCAAATAAACGGCTTAATCAGGGCAATTTATATTTATTAAAATGGTGCCGCTAGCATGAATCGAACATGCGACCCCGTCATTACCAATGACGTGCTCTGCCCCTGAGCTATAGCGGCCTTTTTACTCATTCCAAACTCCCCCGTACACTACCCGGAAGAAATTGGTTTTAGTTAACTTCTTCTATTCTCTTACCAATATAACCCAGAGCTTACCCTTACCAATGACGTGCTCTGCCCCTGAGCTATAGCGGCGGCTTCATTAAAAAAGCCTGAAATTATCAGGCGTTTGCTAAACGCGCGCGAAAATGCCACAACCCTATTCGTAACGCAAGCGTCATTTGACCTTAATGGCCCCAACGTGTAATTTAGATAAAGTAGTAAAGAGTCAAAGAAAAAAGAAAAATCATATGGATACAAAAAACCAACCCATAGCGGATAATAAATCTGATGCATCTTCTAAGAAATCTGTCCAACAAAAGGAAAAGCTTGCTATAGCATTGCGGCGCAATCTGTTGCGGCGCAAGCAAATAAAAGACTCGCGCGGCGACAGCAAAAATATTTAAGGGGAGACTCCATCGTTGTCACGCCAGGAAGAAGATAAAAAGAAGAAGATTCGCGAGCGCAATAAGCGCAACTGGATGATATTCCAGCATGCTGAATTGCATCGTGAAAAGGTAGATATAGGCGCGCCTGAAATTGAAATAAAGCCTACCGAGAAAAGGCTTAAAGAAGAAGAAAAAATCTGGAGCGCCCAGCTTGTTTCCATCCGCAACCGGCTGAATAACAGTAAACGTCTTTCAGACGATCGCTGGAATCGGTTTGCCGGCACAAGCGACGGCGGCGGAAGAGGGCGATAGAAACGGGCAATCCAACGCAATTAATCTAAATTTTAGAGTATATTAACCAATTGTCTCCTCCCTTCCTCTATGAGGAGGGGCCATAAAACCTCAACTTATGGTTAAATATCAAATAATGCATTGTGTCTTACGGCAAATATTAACAGTTGTTTAATTATACAAAATATGGTTATATATTAACCTTTGCTGAATACTGAAAATTAACAATTGGGGGCACAATGCGCGTTCTATTAGTAGAAGACGATTCATCTACCGCCAAGGCAATCGAGCTCTCGCTCGCGTCTGAGGGTATCATCTGTGATACAACCGAACTCGGAGAAGAGGGCTTGGAAATTGGTAAAATTTACGATTATGATATCATAATCCTTGATTTGATGCTACCGGATATTGATGGGTATGAAGTATTACGCCGCTTCCGTGCTGCAAAAATCACCACGCCAATCCTCATTCTTTCTGGCCTCTCCGGTCCTGATCAAAAAATCAAAGGATTGGGTTATGGCGCCGACGATTATCTTACCAAACCCTTTAACAAAGGTGAGCTCATCGCTCGTATCCAGGCCATTGTGCGCCGCTCAAAAGGCCACTCTGAGTCGGTTATCCGCACCGGCAAGCTTTCCGTCAATCTTGACACGCGCTCTGTTGAAGTCGATAGCAAGCCCCTGCATCTCACCAGCAAAGAATATGGTATTATTGAACTCTTAAGTTTGCGTAAGGGTTCAACGCTTACAAAAGAAATGTTCTTAAATCATCTTTACGGTGGCATTGACGAACCTGAACTTAAAATCATCGACGTCTTCGTCTGTAAGCTGCGCAAAAAACTTGCGCATGCAGCCGGCGGAGAGAATTACATTGAAACGGTATGGGGACGTGGTTACGTACTCAAAGAACCCGACGGTCTGGGCAACAAATATATCGAAGAAGATATTGAAGAAGCTGCGGTATAGGCATTACTAATATACTCGCCGTTTTTTAAACGGCGAGTATATGTATGCCGCGCTCATTACCAAGTAATTGATATTTATCACTTATTCCAATAACTGTTTCTGCACTTCCCAGCATCAATACGCTTTCCGGATGCAGCAGTTGGCTTATCCTGCCGAGGATAGCGCGTTTCATAGGGTCATCAAAATAAATAAGCACATTGCGGCACAAAATAATATCAAACTTTCCAAGTTTTGTCAGATCATCCAATAAGTTCTGCTGCCGGAACGTCACCATATCCTGTAAAATAGCATTCACCTGCCAAAGAGCTCCCGGTTTTTGCTGAAAATATTTAAGAAGCATTTGAACGGGAAGTCCGCGCTGCACTTCGAATTGGCTGTATAATCCTTCTTTTGCTTTTGCAAGCACACGCAATGAAATATCAGTTGCGAGTATTTCATACGTAAATCCCGCCATATTTTCCGCCTCCTCAAGCAGTGCCATGGCAACAGAATAAGGCTCCTGACCGTTAGAACAGGCTGCACACCAGATGCGTATCTTACCACTGCGGTGTATTTTCTTTATTCGCGGAAGTATAATTTGGCGAAGCTGATCAAACGGCTTCTTGTCACGAAAAAACATGGACTCATTCGTAGTCATTGCATCCACCACTTCCGCAATAACATTTTCGGCAGGTTTTGTTTTCAATAATTGTACAAATTCAGATAGATCCTGCACACCGCACTGGCGGGCAATGGGAAGCAGGCGGCTTTCCAGAAGATAGGTTTTATCGGTGTCAATCGCAAGACCAGAACGTTTCTTAAGCAGCAGACTGATAAAATTAAATTCCTCAGCATTCATATACAGGCCCTTATAATATAAGGGGCGATCTCATTGACAGGCAGCACAGCACTGCATAACTTACTTTCTGTGACAGCGCGCGGCATTCCCCACACTACAGACGTACCCGCATCCTGGGCGATTATAGTGCCTCCTTGTGCCGCTATCGCACGCGAACCTGCCAATCCATCACACCCCATACCCGTCAGAATTACCACAAGAAGATGTTTGCCATAAATTTTCAAGAGTGCGTGCAGCATGGGATCAATCGCAGGGCGGCAGAAATTTACCAAAGGATCCTGATTGATGCGGATAATCGTTTTGCTGCCCAATTTTTCCGGCACCATATGATAATCGCCAGGCGCCAGATAAACTGAACTATCCTGCACCACTTCGCCGTCCTTGCCTTCCACACATGGGTGCTGAACAAGTTGACTGAGATGCCGGGCAAGAATCGTTGTAAAACCAGAGGGCATATGCTGGGTAATAAACACAGGCTGGCGCGGAAACTGGGAGGCAAGCCCTTCAAATATAGTACCAAGCGCCTGCGGCCCGCCTGTAGAGGAGCCGATAGCAATGGCCTTCACAGGAATCGTAGGATAAGCGAGCGCATGGTAACGTAGTAATTCTGCAGATACGCTGTCCATATGACGGTGGGGTGTCAGTGCTTTGATCTTTTGTATGAGATCGCGATAAAATTGCTGCGTTTCGTTTTGATTATTACGCGCACTGGGTTTGGCAATATAATCTGAGGCACCTAGTTCAAGAGCTCGCAGCGTGATAGTTGCATTAGGCAACATTAAATCTGACACCATAATGACACGCGATTGCGGAGAAATTTTAAGCAATTGCGGAAGCGCCGTAATGCCATCCATGCAAGGCATTTCAATATCAAGCAAAATAACATCGGCTTGCGTATGCTTGAGATTCTCAATGGCCATGGCTCCATCAAATGCCGTAGCCACAATTTGAATTTCCGGCACATCTTCCAGTGCATGTGTTATCAGCCCGCGCATGACGGCTGAATCTTCTACAATCATTACACGAACGGGACATGGCGGATGTGCTGTCACCTACAGCATTCCCGCTTCAGAGAGCTTGCTGGTCAGTATTTCTTCATCAAAAGGCTTCATGATATATTCATTTGCACCCGCGATGAGCGCTTGCTGAATATGCCCCATTTCATTCTCGGTGGTGCAGAATATAACAACGGGTTTATCGCCTCCCTGTAATGCCCGAAGTTCACGCAGAAACTCAATGCCGTCCATAACGGGCATGTACCAGTCAAGCAAGATGAGATCGGGAAATTGCTGTTTGCATGACTCAAGCGCCGCAAGCCCGTTTTCCGCTTCCGATATAGCAAAGCCGAGCTTATCGATTATGCGGCTTGCAACCTTGCGCACCACCCGAGAATCATCAACGATAAGACAATGTTTCATGAACATACTGCAGTTATAATGTGTCTAATGGGCAATGTCTTCATAGGTGCCATGATGCGTAGTGTGGCTGGATTCCGGCGACGGAGCCGTATCGCCGCAATCACCGCTATCTTCATCACATTCGGAGTCACACCATCCAAGTGTAGTACATAATCCCATTTCCTGATCGGCCGCACAGCCAGCAAGAGAAAGAACAAATCCACAACTCAGCAAAAGAAATAAAAGGGTCTTTAATTTCATAACATGCTCAAAATTTTAATAATTTCTGTATATCAAGAATAATAAGTAAATCGTCCTGCAATTTATATATGCCCGATGCCACTTCTTTCCACCTACCTGAGAGGTTGGCGGGATTCTTTTCCAACTGATCAAAGGGCAGGCTCACCACTTCGCCGACAGAATCCACTATGAGGCTGAAACATTCATTCTTATGCTCCACCACTACACTCATAATCATATGTTTGGGTACGGGATCTCCTTGCGCAAGGCCAAGGCAGATACGCATATCTATCGCTGTTACGATACGCCCGCGTAGATTAAGTGATCCCACTATTTCCTGAGGCGCAAGAGGAACATGCGCCACTTTAAGGCCGCGCAAGACATCCTGCACCTCCATCACCGATATGCCAAACAATTGGCCTGCCACGCGCATGGTCACAAACTCTTTGTCCTGCGCTTTAGCATTATATGCATTCAGATCAGACATACGTTGCAGCGCCTTTGTCATTAAGCATCCTCCTTCATAGTGGAGCGTAATGTCGCCGCAATGGCTTGTAATAAAGCCGCCCTATCGGTCTTGATAATAAAGTCCTTAAAACCGGCGCGTTTGCCTTTTTGAACATTTTCTTCATTTTTGGTCGCGCTGAATGCGAACAAAGGTATATGCGATAATTTAGGATGATGGCAGCAGGCTTCAGCAAAGGCGTAACCATCCATTTCCGGCATCTCTATATCACTGACAATGACATCAAAATCAGGTTCCGACTCAAGCAACTGCAATGCTTCTTTGGCACTGCCCACCGCGCTTACTTTATAACCAGATGACGCCAGGAACGGGACGGTAAGACTGCGGAAGAAGGGACTGTCCTCTACTAACAACAGCTTAGCGCCCCTTACATGCTTGAAAGCATTTTCATCTATACTTTCATGAGGCACAATATCACGCAACAGGAACGTCACGTCTACAATATCCGTCGTCTTTTCTTCAATTACCATACTGCCCAGGAATCCTTTTTCCGTCGACAGTAATTTAATCTCATAAGGCGCACTGACAATATCGATAATTTCGTCCACCACTAATCCCAGCGTATGATTGTCATACGTAAAAACCACTATTTCTTTTGTGCCTTCCTTAGGCAGCATTTCCGATGCCTCCAGAAATTGCAGCCGCATAAGTTCGCCGCGGTATTGCACCACCGGATGATCACCTGACATCTCAACCTGGGTCATATCAATTTCTTCAAGACGCGATACTAATTCAAGCGGCACGGCCTTGCGCGACCCCTTGCCTGCCTTGAAGAGAAGAAAATCGATAAGATTAGCATTCTTTGCAGTATCCTGGAGATTTGCAGTATCATTGCCATCGCCGGTAATTTCACGTTCGCCGGTAGCGCGTGCAAGGCCGTTAGGATCGAGAATCATGATAACATTCCCATCCCCAAGAATAGTATTCCCGGCATAAAGCGGAATGTTTTTCAAAACTTCCGACGTGGGTTTCACTACGATTTCTTCGGTATCGAACACGCGATCCACTATGAGGCCAAAACTATACCCACCCACCCGGCACACGGCGACAAAAGCCGTTTCATTTTCCGATTGCGGCCTCACAGGTAATTCCAGAATCTGCGCCAGCGATACCATCGGCAATAATTTCTCGCGCAAACGCAGTACTGAGGCATTATTAATGCGTTCAACATTGTATGTGGAATCCCCTCCCACGCGCACCAACTCCTGGACATTAATCTGCGGCAACGCAAACCGTTCTCCGCCGGATTCGACAATGAGAACGGAGATAATAGCCAGCGTCAGCGGGATTTTAATACTGAATTTAGACCCCTTGCCAAACGTGGAGCTGAGCTCAACGGTACCGCCTATTTTCTCAATATTTGTGCGCACTACATCCATGCCGACACCGCGGCCGGATATACTGGTAACTTTCTCTGCCGTCGAAAAACCAGGGCGGAAAATAAACTGCATGATTTGCTGATCGCTGAGCATGGCCTGCTCCGCTTCCGTAGTAATGCCGTTTGCAATGGCTTTTTGTTTGATTTTTTCGATATGGAGGCCACGCCCGTCATCCATAATCTCAATGATAATATGCCCGCCTTCATGAAACGCGGAAATCGTAACCACACCCATCTCAGGCTTGCCTGCTTTTATGCGTTCAGCCGGCAGCTCAAGGCCATGATCGGCTGAATTGCGCACCATATGAGTAAGCGGATCCTTAATCATTTCCAGCAGTTGGCGATCAAGTTCTGTTTCCGCGCCTATCATGCGCAAATCCACTTTCTTGCCAAGATCATGCGATAAATCGCGTATGAGACGCGGAAAATTGGCCCAGGCATTGCCAATAGGCTGCATGCGCGTTTTCATAATGCCTTCCTGCAGTTCGGAAGTGATATGGCTCAAATGCTGTAAGGGCGCAGCAAAAACATGATCATTGCGCGCTTTGACAATCTGGAGCAATTGATTGCGGGTAAGGACCAGTTCACTTACCATCTGCATGAGATTTTCCAGCACATCTATATTGACGCGTATTGACTGCATCTGCGCTGCGCCACCGGCAACATTACCCTGTTCTTTTGCCCCCGCAGCCAATCCTTCCATAATCGCGGTTTCTTTGGCTTTGGTGGTAATATCTATCGCCTCTGGAAGCGCAGACGCAGAAGGCACCACAACTAAAGCCTGAACAGGAGGCTCAGCAATCTTCACTTCTTTTTCGCTTACAATCTCCGTTTGTGCTGACGGCGCAGCGCCCTGGCTTACTCCCTTGGATTCAGCAAATGCGTTAAGTCTGGCAATTAATCCGGAATCATTGCCTTCAGGCTCTGCGCTATGCGTACCCAGGTAATCTATAATACTGCGGATGCAATCCAGCGATTCAAGAATCAGTGAAATCGCCTGAGCAGATACAGGAATCACCTTGTCGCGGATTTTCCCAAGTACATTCTCCGAAGCATGTGCAATCATTTCCAGCCTGGGCAGGCCCAGGAATCCGCAGGTTCCTTTGATGGTATGGACAAGCCGGAATATATTACCAAGGATAGTAGCATTGCCTGGATCTTGTTCCAGTTTGACCAGCTCAGAGTCAAGGAGCTGTATGCTTTCCGACGTCTCAGTGATAAATTCGCTGATTAGATCATCCATGCCTTAACCCTTCATGCCCTCACTCCAACTAACCTTCACTTAATTCCACTTGTACACGCTGACGTGCAACTAACTCAAAGGATGAATCATTCAACTGCCATGACAGATTAACCGTAAGTTCTTCGGCCAATGATTTTGTAAGATAAGCTTGCACCGTTTTGGGAGCCAAGGCAATCAGTTCCACATGCCCCGCCAGCACTTCTTCAATCTCCTTGTCCCATTTCAGGGTTGTGCCATTAGCCGTTACACGGATCTCTTTAATATTATTGTCAGAGGTAATACGAATGGCAAGGGCGCCGCCACGCAATAAGGTTGCGGATGCAATAATAATCATATTGAGAAGTATCCGGCCCATTTTATAACTTACCGATACACCTGATGCATCCGTATGGGTGTCAGGCCAATCCAGCGTTACTTTACTGCCCAGAAAAAAATCATTGGTAATTTTTTTCTGCTCGGCAAGATTGGCTTCTCCATCGTCATTGATACGGCCATAGGCTTTACGGTAAAATTGCAGCCGCGATACCGCCTGCGCGGCGCTGCTATTGATAAGCTCAACCGCCTGGCCTTGCAAATCAAAGCCTTCTTCGCTTAAAAATTCAGCACCGTTAGCGATAGCGCCAATAGGCCCGGTCAGATCATGACACAAACGCGTGCATAATAATTCAGCAAGTTTTAGTTTAGCTTCCAATGTGTACCCCCTGCATCATCAAAAAACAGTTTCTCGATTATTGATACAAGGAGATCCTTTACGAAGGGTTAACAAAAATCTTTTTCTTCAAAAATAAGTAATTAGTAAGAATTCTGGATTATTATGCCGTGTTTTCTCAATAATTAAGCGGCTTCGGCCGGGCGGATATTGAGGTCATGCAGTTTCCGGTAAAGCGTAGAGCGTCCGATGCCCAATCTGCGCGCCACTTCTGTTAAGCGGCCATTATAATATTGCATGGCACAGCGAATCGCTTCAGCTTCTAGTTCTTCCATGCGGCGGATATTGCCATCGGTGCCAATCATGGAAACAAGACTTATATTATTATTTAATCCTTTTATTGCAGGATATATTGGGTTTGCTTCATTTATCTGCTCACGACGCAACAATTCCTGATCGCGGCAGGCATCACGCAGTAAAAATGCATTAGAAAGCGTAGTACGCATGCGTTCCGCTGCCACCGGTTTACATAGGAAGTCCTGGGCGCCTGCGCTCATTGCTTCAGTCGCATTATTATAATCACCATATTTCACAAGGACGATAAGCGGAGTGTTTGAGGTCAGAATTTTCAGATCAGCAA
>JABDAT010000003.1 GCA_013288985.1 Alphaproteobacteria bacterium | reverse complement strand
TTGTTAACCCAAGGAAGCAATATGACATTCGTAGTGACTGAAGCCTGTATCAAATGCAAATACACTGACTGTGTGGAAGTCTGCCCGGTGGACTGTTTCTACGAAGGCGAGAACATGCTCGTCATCAATCCCGACGAATGCATTGATTGCGGCGTGTGCGAACCCGAATGCCCGGCCGATGCCATTTTGCCCGAATCCGAAAACCTGCTCAAATGGGTGGAAGTCAACCGCGAATATTCCTCACTGTGGCCCAACATCACCGCTAAAAAAGAAGCCCCTGCCGATGCCGATTCGTTCAAAGGCATAGAAGGAAAGTTTGATTCGCTCTTCAGCCCCAATCCTGGTGAAGGCACGAAGTAGACTGTATTTCCAGGCTAATTATCTATAATGGCCACCGCCTCCGGGACCCGTAAAAACATCACGAGCAGCAGTTATTGCTTCTTGTGACATTCCTTCAGTTAGCAACGAAAATCTTTCACGTTCACCTGCAACTAACCCAGTATAACGCTCTTTAAAAACAGGGGGCAGTTTCTTCATTATCTCATCTAGCAATCTAGCATCTGCCTCGTCTCCTAAAGCAATTAACGGACGAATGATAACTTCCGGGAATATCCCGCTCGCACAGGCATCCAGCACCTCCCTCATCACTCCATCCCTAGTATTCAAACAATTTAGACCGTCGGGACGCTTTTGCTGTCTAGCCCGATTTTCTCCTGCAAAAGTAGCGCGGGCTGTTGATTCCATATATTTTAGCTGCTCCCGAACTGTGCTTTTCTGAGGCAATTTCACATTACTATCCGCACCATTACGCAATAAAGTCACAATAGCATCTTGCGTTTTTGCCAGCACCAGCGGTGAATTTCCTTCGCCGTCTGGCGTATTCATATCCGCACCGGCACGTGCCAATATATGAATAACATCGGCCGAGTTACCTTCCGCCGCATAATGCATCACCGCTTTGCCATTTTGATCGGTTAATTTTGCATAGGCTTCACGTGCAGCAGGATCACTTATTCTCTCCAGAAGCATTGCAGCAACATTCGGATTATTATCTCTTGCAGCAAACATTAATAAGGTTTGACCTGCTGCATTCCTAGCCGCCCAATCGAGCTTTTTATCAAAACTAAGCAGCGTTTCAAATGCAGAAATATTACTGGGAGGTTCTGCAGTAAGATGTTCAAAAATCTCTCCCATCATTCGCGTTGCCTGATCTAAAGATTGTGGTGCGGCAGCTTGAAGTGCTCCATATTCCGGTCCTAATGGCATAGCGCTTTCCCTTTTTATTGTTCTATTGAATCTTAAATGAGCTCATACAATACCCCATAATGGTTACCTTTCGGTTAACACAGGCAACACTATGATATATTAGGCCTTTCTACTTCGGCAGCTTGCCTTCGACTAAAGGCACAAAGCGCACCATCATAAGATGTTGCTGGACAATGCCCTGAGGGGTTTTTTCAATCCTGAGGAGTATCTGCTCGGTGTCGCTGCCTACGGGAATCACCATAATCCCGCCTTCGGCCAGTTGCTCAAGCAAGGTTGCAGGCACCGAATGGGCTGCTGCAGTTACAATAATGCGGTCAAACGGAGCGGCAGTTTTCCACCCCTTTGAGCCGTCTCCGGCGTGGGTCATAATGTTATTGAGTCCCAGCATTTTGAAGCGCTCCTCGGCCACGCGCAGTAAATCCTTGTGGCGCTCCACCGTATAGACCATACGCGCAAGGCGCGACAGGATGGATGCCTGATAACCCGACCCCGTGCCAATCTCCAGCACGCGCATGCGGTCGCTCACCTGCAGCGCCCAGCTCATCCAGGCAACCACACTCGGCTGGCTGATGGTCTGGCCGGAATCAATCGGCAGCGCGGTATCCTCATAGGCTTTATCGTGAAATGCTTCGGGCACGAACATCTCGCGCGGGATCGATTCCATGGCGGAAAGCACGCGCGTATCCGTCACGCCGCTCGTACGCAGTTTCATGAGCAGGCGAATGCGGTTTGGCAGATTATCGGCATTGAGCGCGGATTTCATAGTTCAATGGTTTTCTTAATGCGTTCCAGCGTAGTGTAATGCGTTAAATCCAGGCATAAAGGCGTCACCGTAACGTAATGTTCGGCGAGCCAGTGAATATCAACATCGGGCCGGCGTGGGTCAGCACCGGCATCCGCCCAATTGACCCAGTAAGAATGATGCCCGTCTTTCTCTTCCGTTTTCAACAGCTCCTTGTAAAAATGGTGCTTGCCCTGGGCTACGCATTTTATGCCTTTAACCTCTTCGGGCTTGCAGTCGGGAAAGTTTACATTAAAAAATGTTTCTTTGTCCCACGGATTTTTGAGCAATTTAGCGATGATTTCAGCGGCATATTTCTCTGCCGTTTCCCAATAAACATACGGGTCGTCGGATTCAAAATCAATGGCCTGCGAGAATGCAATCGAGGGAATATGATAGAGTGCGCCTTCCATTGCAGCAGCGGCAGTGCCTGAATGAGTGACATCGTCAGCGACATTGGGCCCGCGGTTAATGCCCGATAGCACCAGATCAATCCGCTCAGGGATAATCGCGCGGATGGCGGTTATCACGCAGTCGGTCGGCGTGCCTGAAACGGAAAAACGCTTGGGCGCAAGCTCAGTAAAGCGCAGCGGCTTATTAAGGCTTACCGAATGCGACATGCCGCTCTGCTGGGTTTCGGGTGCGATCACCCAAACATCATCGGAAAAACCGCGCGCAATCTTCTCAAGCAGGGCCAGGCCCGGCGCATCTATTCCGTCGTCATTGGTGATAAGTATTCTAGGCAATGGGCTTGAGGCATTAGGCATATGGGCTCAATTCATAATTGTCATCCCCGCGAAAGCAGGGATCCATCAAGAGCGCTGTCCGGCGCGATATGATCTCTTTTAGGATGGATTCCCGCCTGCGCGGGAATGACACAATAATGATGCTAAAATCTTTCATCCCTATTGCCCAATGCCTATCTTATCCGCCCCGCCCATATAAGGCCGCAGCGCTTCGGGAATAAGTATGCTGCCGTCTGCCTGCTGGTAATTCTCTAAAATAGCAACGAGCGTGCGGCCAATCGGCAAGCCTGAACCATTTAGCGTATGGACAAACTGTGTGGCTTTGCTGTCTTTAGGACGGAACCGCGCTTTCATTCGCCGCGACTGGAAATCACCGCAATTAGAACAGCTGGAAATCTCGCGGTAGGCATTCTGGCCGGGCAGCCATACTTCAATATCATAGGTTTTGCGCGCGCCAAATCCCATATCGCCGGTGCAAAGCAGCATCACGCGGTAAGGTAGGTCCAGGCGCTGCAACAATGCCTCCGCACATTTCGTCATACGTTCATGTTCTGCGTCCGATGCATCGGGATGGGTGATGCTGACCATTTCCACTTTGGAAAATTGATGCTGGCGGATCATGCCGCGCGTGTCCCTGCCCGCTGAACCCGCTTCCGAGCGAAAACAAGGTGTATAAGCAGTGTAGCGCAAAGGTAAATCGGCTTCGCTCAGTATTTCATCATTCACCAGATTGGTAAGCGGCACTTCGGCAGTGGGGATAAGATAATGATCGGTGGTGGTTTTGAATAAATCTTCTCCGAACTTTGGCAACTGACCCGTGCCATAAAGAGCGTTGTCGCGTACCATAAATGGCGGTGCCACTTCAGTATAGCCAAACTCCTGTGTGTGCGTATCAAGAAAGAATGCCGCCAGTGCACGCTCTAACCTGGCCAACTGGCCTTTGAGCACGACAAAGCGCGCACCGGACATTTTGGCTGCCCGTTCAAAATCCATCAGCCCCAGTTTTTCACCCAAATCGAAATGTTCTTTAGGAGTAAAAGCAAAAGCAGGTTTATTGCCATGTTCACGGACTTTCACGTTACTAGTTTCATTGCTGCCCACCGGCACATCGTCGGCAGGAAGATTGGCAATGGAAGAAAGCAATTGGGTAAGCGCGCCTTCTTCACTCACCTGCGCCTCAAGCGCGGCAATGCGTTCATTGATAGCTTTGGATTCCGCCATAATCGCCGTTACATCTTCACCCTTGGCTTTGGCCTGCCCTATCGCCTTGGCAAAGCCATTGCGCTTGCTCTGCACTTCCTGCAATTCCGTTTGCTGTGCGCGTTTTTCTTCGTCGAGTTTCAGTATCTCCGCAGATTGCGGTGGCAGTCCGCGCCTTTTAAGGCCTTCATCAAAAGCGGCCGGGTTCTCGCGGATAAATTTAATGTCATGCATCGTGTTTGCTCTTCTCTATATGGCGGCAGGCTATAATGCTGATTTCATAAAGCAGGTAAAGCGGAATAGAAAGACCGATCTGGCTTAACACATCCGGCGGCGTCAGGAATGCGGCAACGGTTACAATCGCAAGCGCGGCATATTTTCTGCCGCGCGCAAGCTGAACCGATGTTACCATGCCCACACGCGCCATAAGCGTCAGCACCACCGGCAGCTGGAACGCCAAACCAAAAGCAACCAGCACCTGCATGACAAGCGAGAGATATTCACTCACCCTGGCTTCCAGCTGAATGGGCAAGCCGCCGGGAGCATTGGTTTCAAAACTCAGGAAAAATTTCCACGCCGCCGGAAAAATATAATAATAGGCCAGCGCCGCACCCGCAAAGAATAACAAAGGGGAAATAACTAAATAAGGCATCACCACTTTGCGCTCCTTTTTATACATGCCGGGCGCAAGGAACATATAGAGCTGATAGGCAATCACCGGAAAAGCCAGAAACAACCCGGCAAACAACGATAAATGCACATAGGTCATGAACGCTTCGGTAAGGCCCGTATAGATCAGGCGGCGCGATTCGGGATTGGGGTAGGAATTAGCAAGCGGCTGCACCAGGAATGCGTAAATAGTTTCCGAGAAATAATAGCTGACGCCAAAACCAATAACGAGCGCAACGCACGCCTTCATCAGGCGGTTTCTGAATTCCACCAGATGATTGATAAGCGGCGCACGGCTATGTTCTATGTCGTCGGGAGTCATGAGGACTGCTAAGTGTTTAGTGCCTCGTGCCTAGATTTTTTCTAGGCACTAAGCACAAACCACTCATTACTTTCTCAGCGGCGATCATTGAAGAACTGCAGCATAAGCAAAAAAAGATTGATAAAATCCAGATAGAGGCTAAGCGCGCCCATGATGGCGGATTTACCTGCAGCGACCGTGTTGCCTTGCGTCTGATAATAGAGCGCCTTAATCTTCTGCGTATCCCAAGCGGTAAGGCCGATAAACACAAACACGCCCACAACCGAGAAGGCAAACTGCAGCGCGGAGCTATGCAGAAACATATTGACCAGCGAAGCGATTATGACGCCGAATAAGCCCATAAACATGAAACTTCCCACACCGCTGAGATCACGCTTGGTAGTGTAACCCCACATGCTCATGGAGCCGAACATAATCGCTGTAATGAAAAACACGCGCACAATGCTTTGCCCGCTATAGACAAAGAAGACAGAAGACAGGGAAAGCCCCATTACTGCTGAGTACGCCCAGAACGTCGCCTGCATGGCGGGCAGGCTTAAACGGTTAATCCCCAAACTTAAAGCGATTACGAAAGCAAACGGCGCAAAAGCGACTAACATGCCAAGGCCGGTGAGCCCAGAATGGCGCCCGTCAAAATTATAAAGCGCGCTGACCAGCGGCGCCCAATGCGATGCCAGATAGGCAAAAATACCGGTCAACACCAAGGCGCTGGCCATATAATTATAGACACCCAGCATATAAGAGCGAAGTCCTGCATCATAAGACACCGCATCGGCGCTTGTTGAGTAAGACATAGGGTTGTTTTCGTTGTAATTCATTGCATTCTCCTAGTTGGATATATCTGGTTGTGGGGCATAGCCCAGACTTGGATAATAATATAGTGCTATTACTAGCGCGTTACAATAGCGCGTTTGCCATGAGTTTTTGCTTGAATATCCTATGGGAGATGAGTATAAAGCCCTTCCTTTAAAGTGGCCGGGTATTGGCATACCTTGGCGACTTGATTCGTTAACTCTTTGTAAGAGGATAAGAAAATGCCAAAAGTGAAGACCAAAAGCGGCGCCAAAAAGCGCTTCTCCCTGACCGCCAGCGGCAAAGTAAAAGCTGGTCAAGCCGGTAAACGCCACGGCATGGTAAAACGCACCAAGCGCTTTATCCGTGACGCACGCGGCACCACCATTCTTTGCGACGCAGATGCAAAAGTGGTGAAAAAAATGTTTTTACCCAACGGTTAAGGAGAATCCCTCATGGCACATGTTAAACGCGGCGTCACCACGCACGCACGTCACAAAAAAGTCCTCAAGATGGCAAAAGGCTATCGCGGACGTTCCAATAACTGCTTTCGTATCGCAATTGAAAAGGTCGAAAAAGGCCTGCAATATGCTTACCGCGATCGCCGCAATAAAAAGCGCACCTTCCGCGCTCTGTGGATTCAGCGCATCAACGCCGCAGTGCGCGAGCACGGCCTGGTGTACTCACAGTTCGCTAACGGCCTGATTCATGCCGGCATCGAACTTGATCGCAAAGTGCTGGCCGACATCGCCGTGCACCAGCCCGACGCGTTCAAAGCCATTGTTGAACAGGTAAAATCCGCACTCACCAAAAAAGCGGCTTAATATTGATATTAGACGAGGGATGATCGAAAGATTATTCTTCGTCTCTAATACCTTCCCATACCTCGTCTAAATCCAGCAGCGCATATCTCTATGCCTCGGAGTTTAACTGAGTTGGGTATTGCAACATTTTCTTGTTGGGCGATTTTATTGGCTTTTTCCCTGCAAAGCCCTTCTTTTACTAATACACCAAGTGCTATACTTATCTTATCTGAGGTAGAATCTATATATTCATAGCCAAACGTTATCCCTGTAGGCGTTATTTCCGTACGACCAGAGTGAGTAGTAATATTTATTTGCTCTTGCTCTTTTCTGCCCTGTGTACTGCTGACCCCATAAATGGCCAATTCTTTTTGTAACCACGCTGGATTGCTTGTTGCTATACGCATCTTCCCTTCATCATTAGTCGATATGGCATAAATAAGTGTACCGTTCCTAAGTGTGGGTTTAAATTGTGAATAAAATTGGGAATCATTAAGAGAATCTATATGATGAACGGGCATAAAACTCCTACTAACTATCCTTCATAACTACCAGAAAATCGTTACATTTTTATTAAGAAGCTTGTTTTTTCTTGAGGGTTACGCTACCCGTTTAGCCCCTGATTTTCCGGAAAAAGGCTTAAATGACTGATTTAGCACAACTTCAATCGAAGGCACTAGCTGCCATATCCGCCGCCACCAGCATGGCAACGCTTGAAGAATTGCGCGTGGCGCAGTTGGGTAAAAAGGGAGTTTTTACAGAGCTGCTTAAAACACTGGGCAGCCTCCCGCCGGAAGAACGCAAAGCCCAAGGGCAGATTCTCAATGTAGCGAAGCAAGCCATTAGTGACGCCATTGAAGCACGCGCAGAAATATTGAAGATTGCCGAAATCAATGAGCGTCTGGGTAAAGAATGGGTGGATGTCACCCTGCCCCCACGCCCGATGTATAAAGGAACACTCCATCCTGTTTCCTACGTCATTGACGAAATTACCGCGCTCTTTGCCGAGATGGGGTTTGCAGTGGCCGTTGGTCCGGAAATCGAAGACGATGAACATAATTTCACTGCGCTTAACTTCCCGGAAAATCATCCCGCGCGGCAGATGCATGATACGTTTTTCTTAAAAGGCACAGGCAATGCCAAAACGCTTCTGCGCACACACACCTCGCCAGTGCAAATCCGCACGATGCAGGAAAACAAACCGCCTTTGCGTTTTATCGCGCCGGGGAAAACCTTCCGCTGTGATTCCGATATGACGCACACGCCGATGTTCCATCAGGTCGAAGGCTTCGTGATTGATAAAGGGATCCATATGGGGCATCTCAAGGGATGCATCGAAACATTCCTGCGCCAGTTCTTTGAAGTCGACGATGTACCCATTCGCTTCCGCCCCAGCTTCTTCCCGTTCACTGAACCTTCCGCAGAAGTTGATATCGGCTGCTCACGCACAGGCGGCGAGCTCAAAATCGGCGCCGGCAAAGACTGGCTTGAAGTACTGGGCTGCGGCATGGTGCACCCCAACGTGCTCAGGAATTGCAATGTCGATCCAAATGAATGGCAGGGCTTTGCCTTTGGCATGGGCGTAGAACGCCTGGCCATGCTTAAATACGGCATCCCCGATTTGCGCACTTTCTTTGAATCCGATATGCGCTGGCTTAAGCATTACGGCTTCTCTGCTTTGGGAGGTGCGTTATGAAATTCACCCTCTCCTGGCTGCGTGATTTTCTGGATACTTCCGCAACGCATACCGACATAGATAAAACGCTCACCTCAGTAGGGCTCGAGGTGGAATCCATCACCGATGCCTCCGAAGCACTTAAGCCTTTTATCGTCGCTGAAATCGTGGAAGCGGTGCAACATCCCGGTGCCGACAAATTGCGCGTATGTCAGGTGAACGACGGCAAAACCACTCGCCAAATTGTCTGCGGAGCGGCCAATGCGCGCGCAGGCATTAAAGTGGTGCTGGCGCAGGAAGGCGTAAAAATTCCCGGCAACGGCATGATTATTAAAAAGACCAGCATACGCAATGTTGAAAGCAACGGCATGTTGTGCTCGGCAGAAGAGTTGGGCATTGAAGGTGACGCAAGCGGCATCATCGAATTACCCGCATCAGCAAAACCCGGCGAGTCGGTTGTGAGCATACTGGGACTGGATGATCCGGTGATTGATATTGCCATCACACCCAACCGCGCCGATTGCCTTGGCGTTTACGGCGTTGCGCGCGATTTGGCAGCAGCGGGCTTAGGTATTTTAAAACCCTTAGCACTCAGCACTCAGCACTCAGCATTTACTTCAACCATTTCAGTCAACCTCACTACCCCCACCTGTCCTTTCTTTATCGGCTGCAAAATTGAGGGCGTAAAGAATGGCCCCAGCCCTGAATGGTTGCAGAACCGTTTAAAGGCCATTGGCCTGCGCCCCATTTCAGCACTTGTCGATATCACGAATTACATGACCTACAGCTATGGCCGCCCGCTGCATGTGTTTGATGCGGGGAAGCTTAAAGGCAATATCACAGTGCGTGAAGCGCGCGCAGATGAAAAACTTTTGGCACTTAACGACAAAGAATATACGTTGTCCGCTGGCATGACCGCGATATGCGACGATAGCGGTATAGTGGCGCTTGGCGGCATTATCGGCGGCAAAGACACTGGCTGCACGGATGAAACAACGGAAGTATTTTTAGAAGCGGCGTACTTCGATCCAACCAATATCGTTGGCACCGGACGCGCGCTCGCGATTGAATCCGACGCGCGCTACCGTTTTGAACGCGGCGTTGATCCTGCATTCGTCAAAACCGGCGCGGAAATCGCCGTAGCGATGATAGTGGAGCTTTGCGGCGGCAAGGCCAGTGAGCTGGTGATTGCCGGCAGCGAACCAGAGTGGCAGCGCAGCATTGTTTTTGATAATGCGAAGGTCGCAACGCTCGGCGGCATTCATCTGCCTTCGGAAGAGATCACCAAAACGCTTACTGCACTAGGCTTTGCCGTAAAGGGCAAAGACGTGACGCCGCCGTCATGGCGCGCAGACACTATGGGCGAAGCCGATCTGGTGGAAGAAATTCTGCGCATTACCGGCTATGATTCCATTCCCTCAACACCCCTGCCAGTAGCAGCACATAAAGCGACATTACTGCCCCAGCAACAACGCGCCGGAATATTGCGCAAAACGCTGGCTGCAAGCGGTATGACGGAAATATGCAGCTGGGCATTCATTCCTAATGCGCAAGCTAAACAATTTGGCGCTGTGGGCGACGCGCTGGTATTGCTCAACCCCATCAATGCCGAGCTTGACACGATGCGCCCCAATCTTTTGCCGGGGTTGCTGAGCGCCATTGCCCGCAACAGCGATCGCGGATTTGCGGATTTGGCGTTGTTTGAAATGGGCAATGTGTTTGAGGATATTACGCCAAAAGGCCAGATCTTCATGCTCGCAGGCATACGCTCGGCACAAACTTCCGCGCGCACGCATTTTAAAACCGAACGTGAAGTGGACGTGTTTGACGCCAAGCATGATCTTTTCAATACGCTTGCCGCCGCAGGATTGAACCCGGCAAAACTCCAAATCGACCGCACAGTGCCGAATTGGTATCACCCTACCCGCTCCGGCCGCATCTCTTTGGGAGGCAAAGTGACGCTGGGATATTTCGGCGAAGTCCACCCGCTGATTCTTTCCGCATTCGCCATCAAGCACCGCGTGGTTGCTTTTGAAGTATTTGTGAGCGCAATTCCGCTGCCCAAAAATAAAGGCACTGCAAAACCGCCATTCAATGTATCCAACTTCCAGGCGGTGGCACGCGACTTCGCCTTTATCGCTGACGAGCGCATCCAGGCGGCGGATATTGTAAAAGCATTGGAATCTGCCGAGAAACAACTTATCCAATCGGTGAATATCTTTGACGTTTATATGGGCAAAGGCGTCGAGCACGGCAAAAAGTCCATCGCCGTTTCCGTGACCCTGCAAGCCATGGATCGCACCCTCACCGAGCAGGAAATCGAGGCCGTAGCGCAAAAGGTGATTACGGCGGCAGCGGCTCTGGGCCTTACGCTTAGACAATAAGCCCACATCTTAATAAAATCTTCATTAAATCTTCACACTCGCAGCGTCACTCCTTTGTTATATTCAGGTTACGTTAATAAAAATTAACTTCTGAAGGAGCGCGTTATGTCGGCATCAGGTAATACCAGAATAGTTAAAGAATATTATAAAGATAGTCGCTTAGGTTTAATCACCAGTGAACTGTCTGCTATTATAGGAAATGCAAGGGACAATGCGATAGATGTAGACGCCATCACGCCCGCTTTTAATCAACTGCAGCATTTAGACAGCGGGATTCAGAAGCTTATCAATTCTCCAGATACGGCTTTAACCGAAGAAGAACATAAAGCCTGCACCCAAAATCCACATGCCATTCTGCAAAACATATCCGATCAGATTGTTCCTCTTTTTGACGCAATAAACAGAAATGAACAGCTCGCTAGTGAAACTAGCTCATTAATTAACATTTACGATTATATGGGTACAATTATCAAGACAACAAGAGAGAACGCAGCGGCACTCAGCGCAAGCGCCGCAGAACGCCCTCCCGTGATAGAAGAAGCGCAAGATACAGTACATTATGCTGGAGGCTCTACAGCACCACAAAAAGCAGCCCCATCACGCAGAACCACCGGTAAAGCTTTGGAAGCCACAACCACAGACTTTCCTGGATTCTCAGTTAATTCTGATTCGGGGTTATCCCTGCCTGAGCGGTTTGTGCCTGGCGCAGTGGATGAAATCAATGATCACACCTCCGCCGAAGTGGGTAGCCTGCGTGGGATTATTTCAGCCCTGCTTGCAGCAAACGGCACAAATAGCGTGGATAAAGAAACTATCGTGTTGCTGATGGATGCTGCCCAAAAAGGTGAAGGATTGCGCAAAGAAGATGTCGCCGCACTGCTGGCCACTCATAGTTCAAATCTGGATGATGATACCATCGCCAAAATTATGACGCATGTTAATGGCGCGCTACGCATACAGACCTATAGACTTACGCAACAAATAGAATCAACCCGACGGATGGTTGTGGGGGCTGTGGAAACCGGAGATAATAAAATCACAGAGGCTGTGGAAGCCGGAGACAGAGAAACTCAGCGAGTTGTTAAGGCCGGAGATGGGACGATCTTAGATACTGTGGAGGCCGGAAACAGAGAAACTCAGCGAATTGTAAAGGACGGAGATAAGACGATCGTAGAGACTGTGGAAGCTGGGGATAGAGAAACTCAGCGAATTGTAAAGGACGGAGATAAGACGATCGTACATACTGTGGAGACTGGTGACAGAGAAACTCAGCGAGTTGTGAAGGCTGGAGATAAGACGATCGTACATACTGTGGAGGCCGGTGACAGAGAAACTCAGCGGCAATTAAAGGATGGGCTTGATACAAATAAAAGAGCAGCCGATCTAGTAGTATATAATTTAGAGCAAACAATAGATGGCCATACAAATGACGTGCACAATCATATAGATAGTGTTCAAGGCGATATTGTAGAATTGGGAAAAACAGCAAAATTAATCCGCACAAGGCAAGAACACACAATAGGCGGATTGACGCGAGAAATAGAGGAATCTGAAGCACGCAGCAAGCAACATGCCCGTAATATAGGGATAGCAACAATTGCAGTACCCACACTCGCTACAATTATTACTGGCGGTGTAATAGTCAACAAACTCGATCACCAACCCGCTCCCATTGTGCAGCAATTAAACCCAACGGCTTTGAACCCAACGCTTGATGCTGCGACCGTCGCTTTATCAGATAGCCAATCTCCCACTGGCACACTGAAAGTTGTGGGAAGACACACTACACATATAGACGGAGCCAATGTAATTGCGGTAACGGCATTACCAGGCGGCGGTCCGCAAGGAGATATAACTGTTACTCCGCCTTCAAAGGGCGGAACAGTAGTGGCCGTAACTGCTAATACGCTGCAAAATTATAATATGACGCCGGATTCACAAAACCCTAAAACACTGGATTTTGATCCTACTTTAACAGGCCAAGAAAATGGCGAACATTCTTTTAGATTGGTGAATGCCGCTCCACGCCTCCTAGTACTGACCACACCATCCGGGCAAGAGATTGCGTCCAGTTCAACAATAGGAAACTCAATAACTGAAGTTGACGGCATGTTGAGAAAAAAAGCACAACTAGGAGACAATCCCGGCAAGCATTTATTATCAGAAACAGCCGCCGAAGAGGGTCGTACAGGCTGGACAGCGCGCACAACACAAACACCAGCAAAAAGACAGTTATAATTCTGGTGGGCTATGTTTTAGGCTTTAAAACATTCACATGGCCCATTTTGCGGCCCGGGCGGATGTCTTTTTTGCCGTAAAGATGCAACTTGGCGTTAGCATCTTGCATATATTTTTCCCATTCCAGCGCGTCATCGCCGATGAGGTTCTTCATCTCCGCGTCGCATAAGCGCTCCGGATTGCCAAGCGGAAGCCCGCATACTGCGCGGATGATTTGCTCAAACTGGCCGGTGACGCAGGCATCCATCGTCCAGTGGCCGGAATTATGCGGGCGCGGCGCCAGCTCATTGACCAGCACCTTATCATCCTGGGTGACGAACATCTCCACCGCCAGCAGGCCTTGCAGCCCCATAGCTTCGGCAATCTTGATGGCCATCGCTTCGGCTTTATCCGCCAACACTTTATCAATCGGCGCAGGCGCGATGGTAACGTCGAGAATATGGTTCTTATGGATGTTCTGCACCGGCACATAAGCGCTTGTTTCGCCGTTTGCACTGCGCGCCACGATGACAGAAATCTCCATGCGGAAATCCACAAAAGCCTCAAGAATAGCCTCGTTAGTGCGCAGTTTTCCCCAGGAAGGGTCCAATTCCGATTCAGAACGCAACGTCACCTGCCCTTTGCCGTCATAGCCCATTTCCGTGGTTTTGAGGACGGAAGGAAACCCTATGACCCTGGCCATCTTCTTTAATTCTTCCAGCGAAGTCACTTTGCGGAAATCGGCCGTGCCAATGCCTAAGTTATTTACAAAACTTTTCTCGCGCAGGCGGTTGCGGCAGATTTTAAGCGCAGCGGCATTGGGGCATACGGGCTTTTTACTTTCCAGCAATTCCAGGCTTTCATGGGGAATATTTTCAAATTCAAAAGTAACTACGTCCACCTCTGCGGCAAAACTCTTCAATGCATTGTGATCAGTATAAGCAGCTATCGTTGTCCTGAGCGCCACTTCGGACGCCGGAGCATCTTCTTCCGGGGTAAATATATGTACCTTATAGCCCAGCGCCGAGGCGGCAACCGCCATCATCCGCCCGAGCTGCCCGCCGCCGATAATGCCAATGGTGGAGCCGGGAGCAATCATGGTTTCTGTTTAACCGATTTGGTTTGCTTGGCACGAAATTTTTCAAGTTTTTCCGCCAGAGGTTTATTAGATACTGCCAGAATGGATGCCGCCAGTAAGGCCGCATTGATTGCTCCTGCTTTGCCAATGGCAAGTGTGCCTACCGGAATGCCCGCTGGCATCTGCGCAATCGACAATAAACTATCAAGCCCCTTGAGAGTTTTGCTCTCCACCGGCACTCCCAAAACGGGAATTGTGGTAAGCGATGCAGCCATGCCTGGCAGATGCGCCGCGCCGCCTGCTCCTGCTATAATAACCTTAAACCCATATTCTTTTGCGTTCGCAGCAAAATCATAGAGCCTCTGTGGCGTGCGGTGCGCCGAAATAATCTTAACTTCATGTTTTATATTAAGTTCTTTGAGCTGCTGGGCGGCATGCTGCATGGTCTCCCAGTCGGACTGGCTGCCCATGATGATGGCTACTTCAGCGTTTTTCTGTGTCATATGCTTCCTTACTTATAAGAAGCGGTTACTTATACTGAGCTTAAGCCTCACTGTCGATTTTCTTATTACAAAAAACATACTTGCCTTAAGATGTGCTATTTAGGCAACATATTATACTCATAATACAACAAAAGATTAAAGATTCCTTACTTACACCAAATTTATGTTTATTATTTTGTAACTCACTATATATAGTGGGTGTGGATAAGTTAATTTTACTAAAATTTATCTAAAATTTTATATAAATTTTATGCAACGTGAACTTCCCTTAAAGAGGAAGGCGGGCATGCGAGGGGCGGGACGGGCACGCATGTTTTGGATATTCTGGAGTCATTATATGAGCAATGATACGATTGAGCTCGCTGCCACGCGTAGTCCGAAAAAGAGCAGGACATCCGCGCGCTATAAGGAAAATACTCATAATACTGAAGCAACCCCTTCTCATTACCAGGGCCGCGAAATATATTGTGTCCTGGACGATACGCTTCATTGCCGGTTTTTATCGGACAACTGGCATATCATCAGTGGCTTCACCGCAGAAGAGGATTTGGGAGAAGGCTTTAAAGATCGTATAGCCCCCGATCACATGCGCAAAGTGAAACATTACCTGACAGAGGCTGGCAACAATACAACCCCCGTACGCTTCCAACTCAAACATAAAGACGGCGGGTGGCGCTGGTGCGAAATGCAATGCGTGGAAGTAAAAACCGAGAATGCTTCCCCTAAAATCCAGCATGCCTGCCTGCTGCGTGACATCACCGAGCTGGTGACCACCCAGGGAAAACTTGAGAAGGCAAAGCTGGAAGCGGAACTGGCCAACAAATCGCGCTCAGAATTTCTTGCCAATATGAGCCATGAACTGCGTACGCCGCTTAATGCCATATTGGGGTTTGCCCAGATGATTGAAAACGGCACGTTCGGGGAAATCGGCCATCCCAAATATCACGATTATATCGGCAGCATTCAGGAAAGCGGCTCAACGCTGCTTTCTAAAATCAATGACCTGCTTGAAATAGCCAATATTGACTCAGGGCGCATGGTGCTCAATGAAGAGCTAACCGACCTTACCCAGGTAATACGCCACGCCATTGAATTTCATTCACACCATGCGTTTTCCGAGCAGATTACCTTGCGCGAACGCCTTCCCAAACAACCGCTTCCCGTTTTCATTGATCGCATACGCATGCTGCAGGTGCTGACCAACCTTATCAGCAACGCCATTAAATATAACGGTGCTGGCGGCGTGGTGGATATTACCTGCGATACGCGCAAGGACGGCGGCATTAATATCATCATTGAAGATAATGGCGGCGGCATTCCAAGCACCCACTTGCAAAACATCCTCTCGGCCTTCCGCCAGGATAACAGTTTCTTCGCCCGCAGCCGCGACTGTGTCGGCCTTGGGCTGGCGCTTTCCAAGGAAATCGTAAAACTGCATCATGGTCGCATCGAAATCGAAAGCGAACAGGGCAAAGGCACGCTTATCACCATACGCCTGCCGAAAGAACGTACGTTACCAATAGCCGCAGCAGAAGCACCTATAGAAAAACCTCTTGAATTTTGCTCCGGCGAAGCGTCAAACTGACGCGATGAAAGATCACCGCCCAACCATTCTTGAGCATATGCTGCCGCTTGTTCCCTTTACCGGCTGGACGGAGCATACGCTTGCCCAGGCCGGAAAAGATTCGGGGCTGGAAAGCGCACCTATACATTATGCATTCCCCGGCGGCATTAAAGACGTTATCGATTACTTCTTCCGCTGCGCTGATGAAAATCTGGCCGAAGCCTGTCCTGAAACTGAGCTCTCCACGTTGCGCATGCCTGGACGGATTGAGAAAATTATCCTCACCCGCCTTCAGCAGTGGCTGCCGCACCGTGAAGCGGTACGCCGCTTCGTGGCGGCACGCCTGCTGCCATGGAATAAATTCGCAGCCTGCCAATCGCTTTACCGCACGGTTGATCTGATGTGGAAACTCGCAGGCGATAATTCCACCAATTTCAGCTTCTACACCAAGCGCATGACACTGGCCGCTGTATATTCCAGCACCCTGCTCTTCTGGCTCAATGATGCGTCGGATAATCAGACTGACACACGCGAATTCCTTGAACGCCGCCTGCAGAACGTCGCTGATTTTGGGCGCTGGAAGAAGAAAATGGCTGGGTGAGTGAAATAGACTACTTCCCGCGTGGCGGTTTTTTCTGTTGTACTTCTAGTGTTTCAATTAAAGTGGGCGCGCCAGCTCCTTTATGCATTGCGTACGCTCCTTTTCCAAGCCTACCCAAAAGATCTGAATGATAATCACCTTCTGCACGTATTATTCTAGCATAGCGCACACCCTCATTATCCAGGCCATTTTCCATGTGATGCAATGTATCGTCGCTTGCCACTCCAACTAATTCATCTGTACCTATTTTAGGGAAAAACCTTTCCTGCTTGCCTTTCCATTCGTAAAGTGGCTTCGGCTGCTGGCGCAGTTCATCATAAACATCTTTCTCATGAGCATCTAATTTATTACACTTAAGTATACGCCCATCATCAATTATCAGAGGAGTTCCGTCAGGCAAAAGTCCAACGCCGCTTTTTCCCAGATCGCTACAATAATATCCCTTTTGTGCCATGCGTATCTTTAATGTTTTTACATGTTCCCACGTAACATCCTTTGTGTTCAATTCGGGATATACTGCAACACTGATATTACCGATAGTTTCTCTAAGAATGGGCTTAAGAATTTCATCGCATTCGAGCGTACCTTCGTCATGATGCCCAGGGGCAGTCAATTTTACCAGTTGATTGTCTGTTGTCCTAAAAACTAAAGAATATTGGCCGTGATTCAAATAGCTGAATTTCCTCATCCCCTTCTTGCTGAGAAACTCAGATACTCTTTCTGCAAGAAGAGGTTCTGATTCTAAAAGGCTTACACAATGGTTCTTTATGCTATATGTGTAATTTTTTGAGTCATAGCTTTGCATAGCTTCCATTACCTCGGATAAAGGAATGGATACTGCAGATAAAGAAGCTTTTATGTCTTCCTCAGCTTCCTTTATTTTTATTATATCTTCCTCTGATAATTTCATGAGGATATTATCAGAGGAGAAGATTAAGAAAATCTAAAGAACCGATAGAAAATCTAAACTATTGCATCCTACATATGAATCACGCGGCCGAAGGCATCGAGCACCGATTCATGCATCATCTCCGATAAGGTCGGATGCGGAAACACAGTGTGCATTAGCTCAATTTCCGTAGCTTCCAATGTGCGCGCTATGGCGTAGCCCTGGATCATTTCGGTCACTTCAGCTCCCACCATATGCGCGCCTAACAGCTCGCCGGTTTTGGCGTCGAACACTGTCTTGACTAATCCTTCGGGCTCACCCAGCGCAATCGCCTTGCCATTGCCGATGAACGGGAATCGGCCGACTTTCACTGTAAATCCTGCATCTTTAGCGGCTTTCTCGGTCATGCCGACGCTTGCCACCTGCGGCATGCAGTACGTGCAACCGGGAATGTTCTTGGTATTGAGCGGATGCACGTCTTTTACGCCGGCGATTTTCTCGACACAAATCACTCCTTCATGCGAGGCTTTATGCGCAAGCCAGGGCGGACCGGCCAGATCGCCGATGGCATAGATACCGGGTTCACCGGTAGCGCACCATTTATCAATGACGATATGGGTTTTATCGACTTTAATTTTGGTATTCTCAAGTCCGAGATTTTCGGTATTGCCGACAATACCCACTGCGAGCACCACGCGATCCACGATGATTTCCGACGTTTTGCCGCCTGTCTCCAGCGTGGCAGTAACGTTATTCTTGCCTTTCTTCAGTGCCTTCACCTGCGTGGCGGTGAGAATCTTCATGCCTTGTTTTTCAAACTGCTTGTGAGCGAATTTGGATATTTCTTCATCTTCCACCGGCAGGATGCGATCCATCACTTCCACCACCGTCACTTCCGCACCCATATTGCGGTAGAAGCTCGCAAACTCAATGCCGATTGCGCCCGAACCCACGACCAGCATGGATTTTGGCATGACATCTGGAATCATAGCTTCTTTATATGTCCACACCAATTTGCCATCCGGTTCAAGGCCGGGCAATGACCGCGCACGCGCGCCGGTTGCCAGAATAATATTTTTGGCTGAAAGTTCAGCCACCAGCTTGCCGTCCTTTTCCACCTTCACCTTGCCTTTACCGGCAAGCTTGCCGTGGCCGTCAAACACCGTGACTTTGTTCTTTTTCATGAGCATGCCCACACCGCGCGTAAGCTGGGCGGAAACGTCACGCGAACGCTTTACCACTTTATCCAGATCAAACGACACGCCTGAAACTTTAAAGCCAAACTGGTCGGCATGCTGCAAAAGATGGTTTATCTCTGACGAGCGCAGCAGCGCCTTGGTAGGAATACATCCCCAGTTAAGGCATATGCCGCCCAGGTGCTCGCGCTCCACAAGAGCCGTCTTGAGACCAAGCTGCGATGCGCGAATGGCCGTAACGTAGCCGCCAGGGCCGCCGCCGATGATAACGATATCAAAATTATTTTCAGTCATAGAGTTCCTTAACAAGTTCCGGGCGAATTATAGGTTGGGTTGCAATGTTTGAGCCAATCGTCATACGTGATGTAATGGATTTCGTCCAGAGGATCAGTAGGAATGCTTTCCACAAATATCTCAATGCCCGACTGCATGACGCAAAAACGCCGCCAGACATGCACGCCGTCAGCCGTCTCTACGCCCACCGCTATATCCCAGCATTTATGCCCGTCCATCTCCTTCACCTCCTCGCCCCAAGCGGTAAGGGCGCTATGTTTTTCAGACAACAGCCATTTTTGCCATCCTTTCACGATGGGCAGCTGGAGCACGGAGCTGATAGCGGAGTCGGGCCTTGGCTTATCAGGCGGTTTTGCCTTATGTTCATGGCCGCCTTCCTCTTCCGCACAGGCCCCCCCTACCCTCAAGACAAGTGCAATAACTACAATCAGGAATGCATATTTCATGGCATGGCAGGAGAATTAATGTTAGGGCATGTTATTATGGTTATTTTCTACATTATTTTGCCCGCCCGCAACAGAATATTATGCAATAAATTATGACACTGCGCATCGCCACCTATAATATTAACTCCATCCGCATTCGCCTGCCCATCCTCAAACGGATCGTGAAAGAGGCTAAGCCCGATATACTCTGCCTGCAGGAAACCAAGGTGGAAGACGCTTTATTCCCCGTGGAAGAAATCAAAAAACTTGGATTTCAGTATGTTTATTTCACCGGCCAGAAGAGTTATAATGGCGTAGCGATTCTCTCGCGCGTTCCGCTTTATGACGTGACAAGCATGAACCTGGTGGACAGCGATCACAAGCGCCATATCAGCGCAAAATTAAAAGACGGAACTGAAATTCATAATTTTTATATGCCAGCGGGAGGTGATATTCCCGATCGCCTCCTCAATGATAAATTTGATTTTAAATTACGCTCTTTTGACGCGCTTGTGGAGTGGTCAAAAGCAGCGCATAAAAAGAAAAAGCGCATGATATTATTGGGCGATCTCAATATCGCTCCTCTTGAGCATGATGTATGGTCCCATAAGCAGCTTTTAAATGTGGTAAGCCATACGCCTGTCGAAACGGATCTGCTGAATAGATTGCAGAAAACCCTCGACTGGGTTGACACTTCGCGCCATTTTGTACCGCATTCAGAAAAGCTCTATAGCTGGTGGAGCTACCGCAATCAGGACTGGCAAAAATCCAATCGCGGACGCAGGCTCGATCACATCTGGATTACGCCTGAATTACTGCCCAGCCTTAAATCTTCGGTCATCTTGCGTGAAACGCGTGGATGGGAAAGTCCATCCGATCATGTGCCCGTCATCACAGAGCTGGAAATATAATAATATATTACAGCATGTTAATCAAAAAGGCTGTCCGGCATTAACCTTGTGTTAACCTACGGAAATATATGACATTGTAACAAAAGTTTCATGCGCAATTTCAGCATGAGATGTTATAGTTTAGATGGGATATAGTAGGTGTACTGTGTCTTATAGTGATTGGAATGAGTGTAATCGTGGCAACTGCAACATTGGATAAGAAGCTGCACAGCAAGACCACCACGGAGGTATCGAAGCCTGCGGGTTTTGGCGCGTACGGAGATAATATGGGCGTGCAGCAAAGCCTTATCGATGCGATCGATAAACCACCCGCTTCCAAAGTGAATGGCTCGCTTGATTTTGCCGATAAAGATAAACGCTGGCTCAGAGAGCTTGGTGTTACCACCACTACCCCGCTTGATTTCCGTAATGCCTGGGGCAGCGTACACTATACCGATCATCAGAAACATCTCAAATGGTCTGAGTCCTACACAGGCAGGCTGGCCATACGCAGTGTATCGCGCGGCATCATAGGCTGCGCATTTTATTCTCTTGCCAATATCTACGGCAGCAAACAGCTGGGAAATTACGATCTCCAGAAAGATCCTGAAAACGTTCTCCAGCATATTACACGGTTCATCGATAATACCGCCGGCAAAGGCATCCAGAAGGTAGTGAAGGCAGTCACGGGCGATGAGGTAAGAGCACAGAAATTCACTCTGTTCCGCGACACCCGCAATTACGGAAACGTCATTAAACTTGCCGATGGCACAACGCAAGCCGTGATGGGACGCAGCCTGGGGCATGAAGCCATGGCCGTCACATTCGACTTTGCCACTATGAGCTTTTTCGACTACATGATGCGCTATTTTATCGGCCTTCTTGATCCCAATGCACGCGATAAATGGATGAAGGATGGCCATATTGTTTTCCCCGAAGCCCTCAAGGATTTGCTTAAAAATGTTTTCAGAGGCGTTACGTACGCTGCGGGTGAAGATATGGCGGTAGCCATCCCTTATGTGTTCCTCATGCGCAAACAGCGTAACTTTTTTGATAAGCTCAGCCCGGGATTTAAATACGACGCGGATAAAGGCCTTAACGGCGGCAGTTATAAAATCGATGGCAATGGCCACATCATTGGCAATTACAATGCGGAAGGCATGCTCGATCTGATGAGCAGGTTCAGCTGGTATAACGTCGGCACCAAAATGTTCCGTGATGCCTACACAACCGGAGAAAGAAAACTGCTGCAATGGCAGAACGGCGATCACAAGATTGCATTGCCCGCGCTTGATCCTTCCAAGAGCTGGGTCGATATACTGAGAGCTGGAGTGCACAAGATAGGTGATGGCGTTTTATATGCGTTGAGCACCACCATTAAAACGATGATGTATATGATCCCTGCGTCTTTTACATTTGCAGCGATACGCACCTCGCAAAGCAAAACCAGGGGATTGGCAATCAATGCTGAAAAAGGTGTTCTGGGAAGGATGACGCGTGAAAGCGAAGCTGAAGATCCAGGCATAAATGCTCCCGACAATTCTCCTGAAGATAGTAAAAAATATACATTCAAAGCGGTAAAGCCAGGTTCGAGGGTATCAACAGAACGTCCTAATATATCAAAAGAACGTCGCGGAAAGGAATTCTTTTTCAAAAAAGGGGATGAAGAACTTACCAAAGCAGAATACAGGAATATTTGGCGTTCCATAAAAAATAATCCTGATTCTATTGCAAATCCCTTTCAAGAGGGCCGTGAATCTGCCTTTTCAAATGAAACTAACAATTATTACAAAAACAGTGCAGTAGCCCCCTGGCATGACAAATTTATTAATCCAATCGGACTAAAATGCTATCAGTTCGGCAAGAAACTGAATGATGGCTTTCTTGCGCCCATGTATGAGAAACTTGGCATTACAGACACGCCGCGTTTAGATAAGCTCAAAAGATTTTCCCATACCTATGCCGATGCGGCAACGGCATACACTCCCTATTTCATGTTAAAAACCGACATATTGTCTGAGTTCTGGGATATTCCGCGTATGGATATGGGCATCAGGCGCGGCTTGATTGGTGCAGCGCATTTTAGTTGGGGTGAATTCAGAGCAGGCTGCAGTGAGGTATTTCGAACCATCCGCCATGAACCATTTACCGATCCAGTGCGCGAAGAAGAAGCAAAACAAAAAATGTGGGATTATGGCGCCCGCGCTTCAAACGAAGCCCATCAGCTTAATGATGTGCCGGAAGAACTTAACGATAAACAGGAAAGCCGCATCGAGAAAAAGAAGCTTTTTACCACTGAACAACTTAAAGCCCAGCGTCCTACGTATAATGAGCTCCGCAATCCCACTGTTCCCACGAACTGGGGAAATCATGAAATGATGAAAAGAGCGGAGGGTCCTGTATCGCTTGAACAATCCGTGCCCCGCCCGACCTCGGGCAAACCGTCCGACCCCATTCTCACCAGGCCGCGCCAACCAAGCTGGGCAGCACAGCATGATGCAATGAAACAACCCCAGGATATAACAGTGCCGCAAGGATACACTGTACATTAAAATAGTGGAATAGATTCCCATCGCAAACCTTGTTGCGATGAAAGATGACTTGTTATAGCATCGCGCAAAATAAATCTGCAATAAGGCGTTGATGTGAAAATTCTTATTCTTGGTTCCGGCGTTATCGGCGTAAGTGCCGCCTATTTTCTGAGCTCGCGTGGACATGAAGTGGAAGTCATTGATCGCCAGAGTGAAAGCGGGCGCGAGACAAGTTATGCCAACGGCGGTCAGCTGAGCTTCAGCCATGCCGAGCCCTGGGCCAACCCCAGCACACTTCCCAAAGCCGCACAGTGGATGTTTAAAGACGATGCTCCGCTGGTGTTTCGTCCGCGCGCCGATCTCGACATGATAAACTGGGGCCTCAAATTCATCATGAATTGCACGGCAGCGCGCACGCAGAAAAACAGCGTCAGCCTTTTGCGCCTCGGCCTTTACAGCAAAAAGAAGCTTGAGCAGCTGCGCTCCTATAGCGGCATTAAATTTGATAATCGCCGCGAGGGCATTCTTCATATCTTTTCAAAGCAAAAAGATTTTGATCATGCAGGCGAACAGGCGCGCTTTCAGGAAAAACTGGGCTGCAGGGCCGACATCGTGAATACGCAAAAATGTATTCAGCTGGAGCCCATGCTTGAACATGCCGGCAAGCCGATTGTCGGTGGAATATTCCAGCCACTGGATGAAAGCGGCGATGCATTTATCTTCACCCAGGAACTTGCAAAACTATCCGCAAAAGAACACAAAGCTGTTTTCCATTATAATACGACAATACATTCTATTGATCAGGAAGGTGGAAAAATAACTTCGGTCACTACCGATAAAGGCGTGTTCAAGGCTGACGCCTATATTGTGTCGCTGGGTTCTTACAGCCCGATTTATTTAAAGCCGCTGGGCATTCACGTGCCCATCTACCCCATGAAAGGCTACAGCATCACCTTTCCGACCAATCACTATACCCCGCAGATGAGCCTGACGGACGGCGAGCATAAAATTGTCTACAGCCGCCTGGGCGATCGCCTTCGCGTTGCCGGAACTGCCGAGTTCGCAGGACATAATACCGATATACGCCCGGAGCGCATTGCCCCCATCGTGCGCGCCGTGAAAGAGCTGCTGCCCAAATGCGAATATGATGCTCCCTTAAGCGAGTGGGCGTGTCTGCGCCCCTCCACGCCGGACGGTCCTCCCGTCATCGGCAAAACCAAATATCCCAACCTCTACATGAATACCGGACACGGCACTCTCGGCTGGACGCAGGCTGCAGGCAGCGCTGCCCTGATTACCGACGTGATTGAAGGCCATAACACCGAAATCAGCCTCGACGGGCTGACGCTGGATAGATACTAACCGTGTCCACTCTCCATTACCTTACGCTTACCGATCCCGGCAATCCTGCCAGGCCCAGGCATCTGGCATATTACCAGTGGGGCGATGTCGAAAATCCCGACATCATCGTCTGCGTGCATGGCCTGTCGCGCAACGCCCGTGATTTTGATTTCCTTGCCGAAGCCCTTGCATCTCGCTACCGCGTCATTGCTATGGATATGGCCGGACGCGGAAAAAGCGACTGGCTCACTAACAAGACCGATTATAACTATCTTACCTATATCGCTGACTGCTGCGCTTTGCTGGATGGGTTGAAGCTGGAGAAAGTGACATGGCTAGGCACGTCCATGGGCGGCATTATCGGCATGATGCTGGCAGCCCAGCAGCCGCAGCGCATCAAACGCATGGTGCTCAATGATATTGGCGCCGTCGTATCGGCGCAAGGCCTTACGCGCATTCTTGGCTATGTAGGTTCATCAGTACCATTTGCCAACGCTGAAGAGGCCTTAAGCCATCTTAAATCCATCCTCAGACCATTTGGCATTGCGTCGGAAGCGGAGTGGCAATTCATGTTTGAAATTAGTTTTAACCGGCTGCCGGACGGGCGTTATGCGTTTGCCTACGATCCCGACATCAGCCAGCCTTTCAGGGATGCAGCAAGCAAAGCCGATGCCATCGCTGATATTGATTTATCGGCCGCATGGAGCCAAGTGCAATGCCCTGTTCTAGTGCTGCGCGGCAAGGAATCCGATATCCTGACGCATGAAACCGCCGCCGCAATGCTGAACCGCCCCATACCCACAACTCTCAAAGAATTTGATGGCGTCGGCCATGCGCCCGCACTGCTTAACGATGTGCAAATTCATACAATCATCGACTGGCTTGACATTACGCATGACTAACGCAATGCTTGTTTCATGAAGTATCATAAGCCAGGGTGCGCAATGCGAAGCATAATTATAGCGTTTTTATTATTCATTCCCGTATTGGCCCAAGCAGGGTTCCCTGCCAATCCTCCGGTTGCAAAAGATAAATATCTCAAATGCAATTGCCACATCACTCCAGGCATCACCTCTAAAACTGCAGCCGTTAAAACCGTGCATAAAAAACACAAGGCCAAGCCCTCTGATGCGCAACCCTCCGCCACCCCGGCTAAAGCGGTGCAGAAGCCTGTCCATAAAACCGCCGCGCACACGGCCGCAGTGACACAAAGCGACAGCAAATATCCCGGAAGAGAGGCGATAATTCCCTCGAACAAGCTTCCGCTGCCGGCAGGCAAGGCAGTCTATGCGCCCGGGGAATTAGTGTATGTTTCCGGCCGGGTGCTTGATGAGAATTGCGTGCCGGTAAGCGGCGCCATTGTCGATATATGGCAGACCGACCCGACAGGAAAATATGTGAAGTCAACCTTAGGCGATCGCGTGAGCCCTGACCCGCATTTCACCGGCTCAGGCCGCGCCATTACCGACAATCTGGGGCATTATAGCTTCGTGACGCTCTTTCCCGGTCCCCGTGCCAGCCGCGCGCCGCATATCAATGTGCATATCGTGCAGGAAGATTTCCCGACGCTTGATACGCAGATGTATTTTGAAGGAGACTGGCGCAATGCCAAGGATCCGGGCTTGAGCAAAGTACCTGCCGATCAACAGCCTCTGCTCATGGCGAAAGTAACGCCGCATGATCCCAAAGACGAAGATAAGAGCCTTAATGCCGAGTGGGATATTTCGCTTAAAGGCAAAAACCCCTACCGCCATTTTTAACCCATGACTGCGCTCGTTTCCACTGATGCACTTGCAGGGAAACTGGGTTCTCCCCATCTCAGCATTATCGATGCTTCCTGGCATATGCCTTCGGAAAAGCGTAATGCTTACGAAGAATATAAGACCGCGCATATTCCCGGCGCCGTGTTTTTTGATATTGACGCCATAAGCGATAGCAAAAGCCCCTACCCTCATATGTTGCCCAACGCTGATACGTTTGCCGATGCCGTCGCAAAATTAGGTATCGGCAATAATCATGAAATCGTCGTCTATGACAGCAATGGATTATTCAGCACCGCGCGTGTCTGGTGGATGTTCCGTATTTTTGGCCATGACAATATTAAAGTGCTAAATGGCGGCCTGCCAAAATGGCAAGCGGAAGACAGACCAATTGAATCAGGCAGCCCTTCTCATAAAGCCGCATCTTTCAAAACGACTTTTCGCCCCGAACTTTTACGCTCGCTGGATCAGGTGCGCGCCAACGTCAAAGAACAACGCGAACAACTGATAGATGCCCGTTCCAAAGGCCGGTTTGACGGCAGCGAACCCGAACCGCGCCCTGGGCTTGCGAGCGGCCATATTACAGGCAGCGTGAATGTCCATTATAAAGAATGCCTAATGCCGCCCTATAATATGCTTAAATCCAATGCGGAACTGAAAGTATTATTTGCCGGTAAGAATATTGACTATAGCAAGCCCATTGCCGCTAGCTGCGGCTCCGGTGTCACCGCCTGCATCCTGGCGCTTGCCTTGTATGAGTTGGGCCAGACGCAGGTTGCCGTATATGACGGCTCTTGGGCTGAATGGGGCAGCGAGGGTGCTTAAGCTGCTGTAAACAAAGCAAGCAGTTCTTTTGCCTTGCCGCGGTTCTGGCCATTGCAGCTGATATTGCGCTGCACATCAAACCGTTTAAGCGCAGCATTGCGGTACGCCTGAACAGTAAATTCCGTGTCGTGATTGGAAATCACCACCGTAACGCCGCGCGCTGCAAGCGATTCTGCCAAAATGGCAAGCGCAGCCTGCTCTGCTTCGCCAAACTTACCTGTTCCATAACTGGTGAAATTTGCCGTGCGTGAAAGCGGCACATAAGGCGGATCGCAGTACACCACATCCCCTGCCCTGGCTTCCATCATGACGGAGCGAAAATCGGCCACGCGAAACTCCGCATGTTTTGCCTTGGCACTAAACTCTACCATCTCTTTGCGCGGGAAATAGGGTTTGCCGTATCGCCCGAAAGGCACATTGAAACCGCCTTTCGCATTATAACGGCACAGCCCATTATAGCCATGCCGGTTCAGATAAAGGAAAAGCGCTGATTTACGGCAGATATCATCCGTACTGTTAAACTCGCTGCGCAGGGTATAATAATTGTCTTCACGATTATTCTCGAGCGTAAAAAGTTCAGAAGCATAGGCGATAAACGCATCGCCTTCTTTTTGTAGCAGCTGATATAAATGAATTAAATCGGCATTGCTGTCGGCAAGAAGTGCAGAAGGGTAATCCGTGCCCAGAAAGACAGCGGCAGAACCAGCAAAAGGCTCAATAAGGCGCGGCGATTCCGGCAGCAGCCGCTTGATGCGTTCAATGATGGCGTATTTATTCCCGGCCCATTTGAGAAAAGGTTTCATAGCAAAAATTCCATAGCACTAACCTTCTTTCCAGGAAAGGCCCAGTACGATATGGGTGATTTTACCTTTCTTGGTGCCAAAAGGCAGCATGCAGCTGCGATATTTTACAATTTTACTTTTATCATTGATGAAGCGCCCCTCGTCCATAAGCGGCATAGGGTTTTTTGCAACTTTATCAATATTATGCACAATCTGCGCACCTGCAAATCCACGAAGTTGCCCTGTAAAAACGGTTCCTGTGGGATCGGCGCCCAACGCTTCCTTCACCGCACTGCCCACATATTCATAGGTATAGACAATGGATTCGCTCTGGCCCGGCTCAACGCGCCACTTACAGCAGGATTTCCATAAATCCTGGAAAGCCACGGTGTTAAACTGCTCCCATTGCGGAAGGATGTTATCTTTACGAAGCCGGTTCCAGTAATCGGTAAGGCGGGTGGTAAGACGATTTTCTTTCATGGATATAGAACGACATATCATGGCCGATTGGTCAAGTTTTCCGTTGAATAATGTGCCATTTTTCGTCTAGTGTGCTGGCTCACTACTATATAGGCAATATGAGCACTTCACCCAAACATTATCCTGACATTGATCCCAATCCCGATTTTGCAAAAATTGAGGAGCGCGTTCTTGCCGGCTGGAAAAAAGAGGGCGTTTTTGAATCGTCAGTCAACAATCGCCAGGCCACTCTCAATAATCATAATAATGAATTCATTTTTTATGACGGCCCGCCTTTTGCCAACGGCCTGCCGCACTATGGCCATCTGCTCACCGGCTTTGTCAAAGATCTGTTTGCACGCTACCAGACCATGCGGGGCAAGCGCGTAGAGCGCCGCTTTGGCTGGGACTGCCACGGCCTACCAGCGGAAATGGGTGCGGAAAAGGATTTAGGCATTTCCGGCCGCCAGGCCATCATCAAATACGGCATCGGCAAGTTTAATGATTACTGCCGCACCTCGGTCATGCAATACACCCATGAATGGGAGCGCTATGTCACGCGCCAGGCGCGCTGGGTGGATTTCAAGGATGATTATAAGACGATGGATACCAACTTCATGGAATCCGTCCTCTGGGCATTCAAGCAGCTTTACGATAAAGGCCTGGTCTACGAGGCATACCGGGTGATGCCCTATAGCTGGGCTGCGGAGACGCCGCTTTCCAATTTTGAAACCAAGCTCGATAACTCCTACCGCGAACGTGAAGACAAAGCCATAACGGTGGCGTTTGAGCTTAATACACCCCCCACAGGCGCGCCCAAGGCAGATAAATATTACGTGCTCGCCTGGACGACCACGCCCTGGACACTGCCCAGCAATCTGGCATTGGCGGTGAATAAAGAGATTGAGTATGTGTGTGTTGTCAAAGATGGGATCGGTTATATTTTGAGTGAGCGGTCGGCAAATAATTTAACCAAAGAACTCACCGAAAAAAATGGAGATGTGTTCGTATATACCAAGGATAGAAATTTATTCTTTCTTCTGAAAGGCGCTCTCATCGGCCTATCCTATCACCCGCTCCTGCCTTATTTTGCCAATCACAAACATGCATTCAAGATTCTTGACGGCAGTAATTTCGTTACCGATGCCGACGGCACCGGGATTGTGCATATTGCGCCAGGCTTTGGCGAAGACGATCAACGCGTGGCCGAAGCTAACGGCATTGAACTGGTCGTGCCCGTAGACGGGCAAGGCAAATTCACCGATGAAGTGTATGATTTGGCGAATTTAAGCCTCAAAGGCCTCAATGTCATCGCCGAGCCAGGCGGCAGTAAATTTGGTTTGGCGAATGACCGCATCATCGACTATCTGAAAGCCAGCGGCCAGCTCATCAAGCAGGAACAGATAAAACATAACTATCCGCATTGCTGGCGCACCGACCAGCCGCTTATCTACCGCGCCATGCCCAGCTGGTATGTGGAAGTGACCAAGTTCCGCGACCGGGCAGTGGAGCTTAACAAGCAAATCAACTGGATTCCTGATCATATACGCGACGGCCAGATGGGGCATATGCTTGCAACCGCTCCTGATTGGAGCATTTCGCGCAACCGTTTCTGGGGCACCCCTATTCCGGTCTGGCGCAGCAAATCGGGCAAAGTAAAAGTATTCGGCTCCATCGCCGAGATTGAAAAAGCCAGCGGCCAGAAAGTAAGCGATCTGCACCGGCCGGTAATTGACGATATTATCGTGACCGAAAACGGCGAAGAATATCGCCGCGTGGAAGATGTATTCGACTGCTGGTTTGAATCCGGCTCCATGCCGTTTGCGCAGGTGCATTACCCGTTTGAAAACAAGGACTGGTTTGAAAGCCATTTTCCTGCGGATTTCATTACGGAATATGTGGGCCAGACGCGCGGCTGGTTTAACACGCTTATCATGCTCAGCACCGCGCTCTTTGACAAACCGCCGTTTAAAAACTGCATCTGCCACGGCGTCGTGCTTGATGCAGAAACAGGGCTTAAATATTCCAAGCGCCTTAAAAACTATAAGGACCCGCTCGAAGTTATTAACCAGTTTGGCGCTGATGCGCTGCGCTGGCTGATGATCGCCTCGCCGGTCATGCGCGGCCAGGACCTGATGGTCGATCCGGACGGCAAATTCATCCGCGATGTCGTGCGCCTTGCCATCCGCCCGATATGGAATGCCTATAATTTCTTCTGCCTTTATGCCAATGCCGACAATGCCAAGGCAAAATTTGCTGTGGACTCCACAGACGTCATGGACCGCTATATCCTGACCAAATGCAAACATGCGGTGGATAAAATTGCCGCGTCTCTTGATGCCTACGATGCTTCCGGCGCAACGGAAGCCGTAACCCAGTTTTTTGAAGCGCTCAACAATTGGTATATCCGCCGCAACAAGGAACGTTTCTGGAAAAAAGAAAAAGATGCCGACAAGCAGGCAGCGTACGATACTTTATACACGGTGCTGGTGGTGATGTGCCGCGCAGCAGCACCTTTACTGCCTCTTGCAACGGATGAAATTTTTCAAAGCCTGACGGGCGAGAAAAGCGTGCACCTGCAGGATTACCCTGATGTTTCAGCATTCCCCGATACTATCCGCCATATGCAGCAGATGGACACGATACGCGACATCTGCAATGCCGCACTCGCTATTCGCAACGCCCAAAACCTGCGTGTAAGGCTGCCGCTTGCCAAACTGACGCTTGTCACTCAGGCGGAAGGCTTTGCAGAGGAATATACCTCGATTATTGAAGATGAGGTGAATGTGAAGCATGTCGAAATATCGAAGAATTTTGATGAAGTGGCGACGCTTAAACTGCAAATTCATTTTCCCGTGCTGGGCAAGCGCCTGCCGGAAAAAATCAAGCAGATTATCCCTGCCTCGAAAAAGGGTGATTGGAAAAAGCTGGCGGATGGAAGCATAGAAATTGCCGGAGAGATATTGCAGAAAGAAGAATTCGCCCTGCTGCTTGAACCCAAGCCCGCCTATAAAACCAGCGCCCAGCCGCTTGCCAGCAATGACGCGCTGGTGATTCTGGATACGCGGGTAACACCCGATTTGGAACAGGAAGGCTATGCGCGTGATTTGGTCCGCCTTATCCAGCAGGCGCGCAAAGATGCCAAGCTGCACATGACAGACCGTATTGAGTTACGTTTGCGCGTGTCCAAGAGCTTAGAGAGCGCCGTACAGACCTACCACGATTATATCGCCGAGCAGGTGCTTGCCGCTTCGCTGACGCAAGGCGATATGAAGGGCTGCAGCTTTATTGTCAACGAAACGATTGAGAACGAAGAAGTCTCCATCGGCTTCTCAACACAGGCGGCGGCCGCATGACGGTTACACCCACACATATAGGCATCGTCAGCGCCGGCGGCTGGGGCACGGCGCTGGGTGTTGTCGCAAACCGCGCCGGCAGCAAGGTTACATTATATACAAGTAATCCCAATGTGCTTGAATCCGTGCGCAGCAAACGCACCAACGACGCCTATCTGCCGGGAATCTTTATCGATCCGCATATCGGCATTACCGATGATTTTGCCCAGATATGCAATTCCGACATGTTACTGCTTGCCATTCCTTCGCAGCATATGCGCTCCACCTGCATATGGATGTCGGACCAAATAGATCCCAGCGTGCCGATTGTCATTGCCACTAAAGGCATCGAGCGCGGCAGCCTGGCGCTGATGAGCGAAGTTGTATCCGCCATATTGCCCAAAAACCCGCTGGCCGTTCTGACGGGCCCCAATTTTGCGCAAGAAACCGCACGCGGTCTTCCCACCGCCACCACTATCGCCTGCGCCGATGAAACACTTGCCAACCAGATTATTTACGGCATCGGCGGAAAATATTTCCGCCCCTATCATACCGACGACATAATAGGAGCCCAGGTTGGCGGCGCGATTAAAAATGTCATAGCCATTGCCTGCGGCATCGCCCTTGGCAAAGGGTTTGGTGAGAATGCGCGGGCCGCCATCATCACTCGCGGCATTACAGAAATGGGCCGTTTATGCCATGTTAAAGGCGGCAGGCCAGAGACGTTAATGGGGCTTTCAGGCATCGGCGATCTGGTGCTTACCTGCGGCAGCGAAGTATCGCGCAATATGTCGCTGGGACTTGATATAGGACGGCAGACGCGCTCCATCAAAGAAACGGTGGAAAGCTGGCAGAAACGCCTGGCGGAAGGCATTACCACATCAGACTCTGTGACCGAGCTTGCTAAAAAAATAGGCATTTCCATGCCTATCTGCAAAACGGTGCGGGATATCTTATATGAGGAAATAGACATTGATGTGGCAATCGGGCAGCTTTTAGAACGCCCCTTTGTATCGGAGGTCTTGCAGACCAGCTTTTAAGGAGGCTCACGTTAGCAATAAAACATAATATACTGATATAAATATATAATTTAATATATACAATGTTCAAATAATGTTCACATATCTGTCATCGTATGTTCACATAACTGCCCTATACTCTCCCATAATGAATATATTATTAACCAATTCTATAGATTCTTTTAACAAGAAATTAATAGATTTACGCTAGACTGGAGACAGTTAATGTTCACTGACAAAGCGAGCGACGTTATGAAGAAAGATGCATTGGAAAAACACTATCGTCAGATTACTTCCCTATATGACATGGCAGAAGAACTTGCCAATACGGTAGAAAGTGATTTTGTATCCAATCCTGAAGCGCAATTGGCGCTTGTGGAGCCGCTCCTTACTCAGGTGGCAGATTCGGCTGATGTTTTGAGCGAAGAATTCATCAATTTATTTGAAAACCCTTCGCGCAAGAAATCGGCAAAAGGCCGCATTGAATCAGCGCTTCGCAAAATCTTCATGGCGCTGGAAGAATACCGCAACGGCCTGGGCATGCGCAGCAAGAAGATGCTTGCCGCACTTGCCAATATCGCCGACCCTATCGTCGACAAAATCCGCAAGCAGGCAGAAAAAATCATCATCATCTTCATGCAGCTCACCGAGATATCGCTCGATCGCATCATGCATAAATATGAAATTGAAGAATTCAAACGCGCCAACGAAAAAGCGGTGAATATGATTCTGCAGTTGGGGCACTGAGCCCATCTCTCTTCTTCAATGAATCACAAAATGAATCGTTCCACTTAAATCCTTATCCTCCCCGCACAGGCATTTTGTTTTCCATTCCGCCCGGTAAATACCTGCGCTGCCTTGCTTCAATGACGGCATTCTGATCACCATAGCGTTAACATTAGTCGTGGCTTTGCCATCATTGAGCGCATTATTATAAGGGTCATAAAGAGTGATTGTGTTGCCATCTGGCGCAATGCCTTGCGAGAACGTTACTGTAATAGTTTGCGGCAGTGTATCAAACGCTTCGTTATCGCGGGGTGAAGAGGAGACAAACTGCACGCCAGCCGGAGCCGGAGCCGTTTGCGTAACAATCAGAAAATCCGTGCGGGCATAAACTGCGCCCACAGGCAGCATTATTAAACAAGCAATTAAAAAGCCTTTTAGCATAATTTTCCTTCCCCGCTTCACTGATTTTCATACCACGGCTGCACAAAAAACGCTATAATCCTTAGAAAGCATGTCAGTGAAATCCATAATTATAGCTGTGATTACAATGTTGGCGCTTGCTGCCGGGGGCTATTATTATTTTGCATATCCCCCCACCCTTTATAAACGCATCGCACAGCATGCGCTTGATGATTTTGGCCGCGCCATTGCAACCAAAGACCGCGCAAAAATAAGCGATGGCTTAAAAAAATTATTGGCTGATCCCATTCATATACGCCTCGAAGTGCGCTATTTTTCCATTTTGCAGCAAGGTGCAAAACCCATGGTGGAAGAGTTTGATAAAGCAGGCTTCGCTGCGTTCATTGATAATATATTATATTCCCTGCAGGACTATGCCTATAGTGCCGAGGTACAGGAATTCAAACTCAGCGATGATAAAAAATCAGCCGATCTGACCTTCAGCCAAACCGCATGGGGCGACGGCATTTCCTATTATGCAGGCACCGGGGCAAATGTCCGCTTCTATACCGATACATTGTGCGCAGGCAAAGTCTTCTTCGAAGGAAAAAAAGCCACGCTGGGAGATGTCGTTTGCAAAACGGAGCTTGCTACCCTGCCTAAGGAAGGTGAAGAAAATAAATTGCGTAATCCCGAAGCCATCAGAGAAATAATGCGTTAGCACCATGAAATCACAATCCGCCCAGATCCGCACACCGCTTACGGAAACGATGATAGACGAATGCCCTGCAATCGACATACATGTCCATGCGCAGGGAACCATATCGCCGCAAACGGCATGGGAACTAGGGCTGTGCAATAAGCTCATTACGGTGTCGCAGCAGGCGGACGGCACATGGCAACTGCAGGATGGCCCCCTACATATAGGCAAGGGTGATCCGGCAAAAAGATATTCCAATATTTTCTGTAGCCGCGGCGGGTTTGAAATAAGCCTGGACGAGAACGGCGCCCCAATCGATCTGGCCTATAACTATAACTGCGTAGGCGACGGGCATGATAAATTCACCGGATTTGATGCCGTTATGGCTACCGTGCAGGGTCATCGCCATCCCCCCGGCGGTCTGCAGACGGAAGAGGATTACCGTTTTATCATGGAACGCTATTTGCAAAGCTGCGTCCGGCAGAATGTTCGCTATACGGAAGCGCTGCAGAATATTCATATCGCCCATGTGCTGCGCCCCGACCTTCCCCCTAAAGAAGCACGCGCGCAATTTTTCCGGTTATGCCGCGATATCGTAAAGCAGTTTGCACAGCAAAACGTTCATCTCAGGTTTCATCATTGTCCCAATAAAACCAGCAAGTCGAACCTCCCGGGCGCGCTGGCGGAGCGGTCACTGGAATGGCCAGAATGGCTGAAGGAAGCAAACTCCATAGCCCCCAACGTCTTCGTAGCGCTTAACTCTGCCGGACATGAAGAGCAGGAACGGTTAGACGGCGGCCCCTTTGCCATGAAGAAAGCCTATGAGAACGCCAAAAATGCCGGCTTTGGCTGCGAAGCCCATGCCGGCGAAGGTATTGGCGTCGAACATATGCTTGATACTATGCAGTGTCTGCCGGTAACCCGCATTGCCCACGGTGTCCAGGTTATAGAATCACAAGCTGCCATTAATGAGGTGCTGGGACGCGGCATCACCCTTATTATGATGCCTTATATCAACGTGACGCTCGGCGCACCGCTGCATGTAAAAGAAACGACACAAGGAGAAATACCGCATGCAAAAATGCAGGACGGCATGCGTGATCCTTCGGTGCATACCAAACATATTCTTGATTTGACCAAACATCCTATTTTTACACTTATGCGTGATCACAGCGTGCCTATTGCTCTGGCAACCGATAATCCGGAAATGGGCGGCATGACCTATAAGGAACAGGTGAAACTTTTGGCAGGGTTTGGCAGCAACTTTCCATCCGGCTTTCTACCCCTGTCTGCGGAAGAACTGGCCCTGTGCAACATGCATGCACTAAAAGCGGCGTTCTGCAGTCGTGGCGTAAAAGAAGAGCTTGCCCAGGCGTTATTGAGCTGGATGACCAAGTATAATATAAAGATTGGTCTCAGCATTTAAAGCCTCGCTATCCCATTATATTACTCGTGAATCCATAGGCTTGACACAACCTCTGCGTTAGTATTAATTTGGGACGGTTATTGTTATTTACAATCAGGAAATACATGGGGCTCCTGCGTCTCTTCCTTGCAATCACTGTGTTCATCAGCCACTTTGGCAATATAGAAAAATTCAATACATTGATATCAGGTGAGCTTGCCGTACGTGTATTTTACGTTATTTCCGGTTTCTATATTCAGCTCATCATTTCACAGTATGAGCATCAGAAACACTGGAAAAGAAATTTTTACCTGAGCCGTATTTTTCGGCTTTTTCCCACCTACTATCTGATATTAATACTGACCATGATATGGAGCGGCACCAGCTGCAATCGCTATTGCATCAACATGGTTATTAACGACTCCCTGTCATCGCTGGCTATTTACTACGTCACCAATTTTTTTATCGTCGGGCAAAGTATCGTCCGGTTTCTGACATACCATTACAATACCGGGTCATTTTCTTTTGATCCGAATATTACCCGGCCGAGTTATTGGCTGTCGAATATGGAAATAGTAGGACAGGCATGGTCACTTGCCATTGAACTATATTTCTACTGTATGGCGCCTTTTATTCTTAAAAGGCGCTCAAGCACACTTATAATCATTGCCTTATGCTCTTTTGCGATAAAGATTTTTCTGGCAATGCATGGCTACGATAATAGCAACACTTGGTACAACGCCTTCTTTCCGGCTGAAATCCATACATTTCTGCTAGGAGCATTGGCTGCAAGAATCGCTATGGATTCATCCAGGCTGAACCCGCTGAAAAAATATTTGGCCGTCTCCGGAATATTTTATTTTATAGCATGGAATTATAAACAAATTGCATTTATTGCCGAACCAGATGAACTGCTCATCCTGAGTGTTTTCTGCTTCTTACCTTTTGTCTATGCCGCCACCTGCAATAGTTATATCGACAGGTGGATAGGAGAACTCTCATACCCTGTCTATTTGAACCATTTGCTAGTCATCGCCTTTCTAGGGCAATATATCACCAATCCGCACCTCTATCTCTTAAGCAGCATTGCCTTATCCATAGTGATGGGCATTTGCATGATATTGCTTATAGAACACCCTATCGCCCGGTTCCGACATAGAAAATTCAGAACAACTTCTACACTGTCAGGGGATTTGGCGCCCACAGTTACTTCTGTTCCAGCAGAACTCCAACCTTTACTCAATATCGTTTCGAGCTCAACTGTGAAACCGTTCCTTTAAACGGAGCATGGGTTCTTCCACAAAATAAAAGGATAGAGCTGCACACGCTATAGTTCCGCCCGCATATATGAAATAAAAAAAGACCCCGCTGATTCCACATTCCCTTACAATTTCGTTCCACCACCAATGCCAAAGATAAATCCCATAGGAGCGCCTGCCGATCCACACAAGAATGTCTGAACTTAAAAAACGACTTATATAAGAATGCTGCGATTCCTTCAGCAACGAGTAAATCAGGCTGCATGTAAGTACGGCAGAACACGTTCCTGTCCAGCCATCTCCTAATTTCCACGGCACCTGGGCAATAAGAAGGATTAAAATCAGGCTGCATCCTCCAGAAAAGATTCCAGAGATTCTTTGAAGAAAATGTTCCTTCCCCAATGCCGGGCGGCCACATATCATTACGGCCAGCCAGCACCCAAGCAGCAGGCCCGACGCGCCATCACCCCATATCTGGAAAACTTTAACCCAGGATGTAAAAATTCTGCTGGAATGATATGGCGATAACAGGAAAAGCACCAATGAGGCGGCTAAAAGCACAAGACCTATCCATTTTCTTGTTTTCTCGCGGCACAAGACAGGCGTCAGAATAAGAGGCCAGATCACATAAAACTGCTCCTCAAGGGAAATAGACCAGAGATGGGTGAGCGCACCTAAATCCGATCCCCCTTCAAAAACATGATTAAACTGGAGGATATTGGCAAAAAATAACAGCCCTGATAAGAGATGCAGAACAGGCCTGCCTCCAAGAAAGGAGGGCAAGATTAAGACAGTGATTCCGCTTGCAAGCAACAAAAGCCATAATGCAGGAAATGTTCGCAGCACGCGGCGCATTAGAAAATTGCGTAATTTGATGCTGCCGCTGCGCCTATACTCACGCATCAGTTGGCAGGTAATCAGATAGCCGCTCAATACAAAGAAAATATTTACGCCAATTGAACCTGTTTGGAAGGCAGGCAGCCAGGCATGGTAAAGCATAACCATCAGCACTGCCAATGCCCGCAATCCATCCAGCGAAGGAATATAAGGCAGACTTCCTGAGCCTGAGTTCTGGTTTTTATCCATACATTAATCAGACTGATTTACAATGCGAATAAGCTTAAATATCTGCTGATGCCGCAGAATCATTTCTGCATTGGCGAATGCAAAATAGACTGTCTGAATTCCAAAGCGATGTGCCGCCTGGACAGGAGGTTTGAATTGAATTCTCCATCGATCTTTCAATGGTGTTATGCTTTCCACATCAAGCAACTCATTTTCAACTTTTGCCCGAATTGATTTGAGTTGATCGGATTGAATCAAGGCAGCTCCTGAAGACTGGACCTCAATCATAATTCGTCCCGGATTCTGAAATAAAATCATAACACAGTCCTCTACGGCGCCCGTCTGGCTGCTCCAGCCAAGCGTCTGAAGGATTTCGGCATCCCAGGATCGTTCTGCCAATAATTTATCGCCTTCCACTGAACTTCCATCACCCAGGACTAACTCGTTTTTCAGAGGGCGCGGATCATGACGTTGAATGGATTGAAGTGCCTGCTCCTTAGAAAAAGCGCCAAAACTTTCCGCATTCGGTGAAAATTCCGACGTTGCCCACTGGCTTATCCACCATGCTGTAATTAATAAAAACAGTCCGCCTTTGCGCAGCCGCACCCACCGATCACCCCATAAATCCCGGCCCATCAATCCTGTGGCCACTACCAGAAAACCCGCCATGGCAGGGGCAAAATCCACAAAGTAACGCGAAGTAATGACAGGATAGCGAACGTAAAACACCGTCAGTAATATCGTGCTGCACAGGGACCATATAAAGGTGATGGTCAAGCGCTTTGCCTCCAAAGAAGCAGCTTTGTTGGATCGTAAAACCAAAAGAAAGCATGCGAGTACAGCAGCAATAAGCATCCATATGAGCATCGTCTCATCAAAGACTGAAAAATAAAACTCCCGGAAGCGCAATATATTCACCTGCCCAGGAAAAAAATGCGGACGGAAATAATCTGCTCCATTTAAAGGGGGGCGAAAAAATAATGCATACAATAATTCATGCAGCGACTGCAGCCAGGAAACAGACAGCATCGGATTCTCGAATCGCGTTACATAGGCCGAGTCAGGAATCCGGCTGATATTAATCCGGTGGCCGAATTCAAGCCAAGAGCCAAACCGAATCTGATTGGTCCACAAAAGCATGGCAAATCCCAGAAGCCATGCACCCAATCCACCCATCAGTGGTTTAACGCCCCAGCCCGCTTTCTTCCCCTTGATGGCGGCCAATACAAGGCTTACTCCGCCATACGCCAAAGCAGTGGGGCGAAGAAACCCGGCCAATCCCGCTAAAAACGAAAGCCGCCAATAGCTTTTCCGCGTAGGCGCTTCCCAAAAGCAGATAAGACTAAAATAGAGCGCCGTAGAGTACAGAATCGTGTATGCAACCACCTCTTCGTATACAAAAAACCGCGTCCGGCAAATCCGGACGAGCGGCACAGAAAATACCATCAGGAAAACGATATAGAACCGCTCGAACCGGGATGTAGTGCTTTCCCGCGAGCCCATTGCCCAGAGAACTCCCTGGCCAAGCACCAGGAGTATGTAAAACCCAAATACCCAGCGATCAGGAAACGCAGACAAGCCCAAAATTCGTGCGCAGAATTCAAACGGCATTCTCAGTGCCGGAACTCCAAGGCCCCACACCTGCGACAGTTGCCCATTAGCCCATGCAAGATCATGCATGATTCCGATCGGCGCCCGATTAAGCGCAAAGTCACCATGAAAAAATGCATCCGTCTGCCATCTCAACGCTCCGCCGGTATAGGCGAGCAAGGGGCTGCGAATTAATTGGCAGAAAAATAAAAACAACCCCACAGACAACACACTAACAACCACAGCTGCCAGATTAGCCAGAATAGTTCGAGAACCGGCAGAAATTCTTGATTTCCCTGCTTCCATACTTTACCGGACAATTCTGAGTAAAATAGACCATCCATCACGAAATGCATGGAGTTTTGAGTGCGTTGTTTTTTCCCGTGCATAGTATGCCACTGGAACTTCAATAATTTTTCCGCCATTACGAAATACTTCCAATATCAGCTCTACTTCAATCTCAAAGCCATTCGCCGTTAGGTGCAATTTATCGATAAGGCTTCGCGGCAGCACTCGATAGCCCGAGAGAGCATCGGTCAATTTCTCCCCTGTACGTACTTTAAGCAAATAGGTGAATATCCAGTTTCCTATTTTTCTAATCAGGGTCATGGATTGAAGGCTGGTAATGCGTGATCCGACCACCATCGTATCCTGATGATTACGGGCAAGCGCAAGCAATCGCGGCATATCGGAAACAGGATAGGTTGCGTCTCCATCAATCAGCACCACATATTCTGCCCTGACCAACGTTAACCCGCTGCGAATAACAAATCCTTTTCCCCCGGAGTTTATCGGTATTACCTGAGCGCCGTTTTCAAGTGCAGCAGAGGCGGTATTGTCCGTAGACAAATTATCAAAGACCCATATTTGAATCTGCGGAATCGTTCTGCGAATCTCCGCAACCATTTTTCCGATTGTAGGACCCTCATTCCGGCATGCAATAATGACCGCAAGCTCTACGGATGGCAGCGCACCGCTTGTATCAGCTCCCATCACCTGCATAATCTTGCGTTTAATATTGTGATGCGCATTGCTGTTCTGGGGGGTAAGGTATTTCTTTATTTAAAAATCTTTTCGCCGCAATATGTTAAAAATATAATAAAGATATACAGCTATAGCAACAAATACAGATTAATCTGAACTGATAAGAGGTTTCGCAATTCTCATTGCAAAGCCTTACAGAAAGTGCAAAATCGCCGTGGAGTATGCTTATGCCAAACCCGATTATTCAACTGCTTCTGACCGTTATACAGATCTATAATTATGTATTATGGGCCTGGTTCATAATGAGCTGGCTTATCTCATTTAACATCATCAACCGGCACCAGCCTATAGTGCAGCGGCTGAACTTTGCGCTCTTCAGGCTTACGGAGCCTTTGTTGCGCCCCATACGCAAATATATGCCTGATTTAGGCGGACTGGATATTTCACCCATCATTCTTATTCTGCTGATGCATTTTGTGCAGGATACGCTGCTTTACTATTCATACCGGTGATAGCTGCTTAGGGCGTTTCCATTAATCAGAGTCAGCACTTACCACACGATTACGGCCATCATGCTTTGCCTGATATAGCGCTTTATCAGCGCGTTTTAAAAGCGCCTGCCCTGAATCGCCCATTTCATTGAGAAATGCGATTCCTATACTTACCGTTTTGTTTATCTGCCCGACGGAATGGGTCACTTTCAATGAGGTCGATTCCACCACTTTGCGTAAACGCTCAGCACCTTCTTTGGATTGTTTTGCATCCGTTTCCGGCATGAGCACCACAAATTCCTCGCCGCCAAACCTCGCCGCCAAATCAGCACTGCGTATCGTCCTGATAACAACATCAGAGAGCTGTTTCAGCACCTGGTCGCCAACATCATGGCCGTAAGTGTCGTTTACCTCCTTAAAATGATCCATATCCATAATCATAAGGGAAAGCGGCTTATTATTGTTAAGCGCCTGGCGCACCATATTGTCTAAATGGGCATCCAGATAGTGGCGGTTATAGAGGCCTGTAAGCCCGTCGGTAATCGCCCGCGAAATAGTCTGCTGGTAGTTGGATTTAAGCGCATCCTGGTATTTCTTGCGCCGTATCTGGGTTTTAACGCGCGCCGCCATTTCATTATAATCCACCGGCGTAATAATATAGTCATTCACGCCCAGCTCTAACCCTTTGAGCATAGCGCGCGAATCATCTTCGTCGACCAGCATCAGTATGGGGACGCTGCGTGTTTCTTCCTGGCTTTTAAAATGCGAGGCAAGACGCAACCCGTCTGTATCCGCCAGTTGCGTGCTGACAATAATCAAATCAAAATTACCGTGCAGCGCAATATTGATTGCTCCTTCTGGCTTGGATACGCCTTCTATCTTATAATCCTGCGCCAGACGTTCCGTTAAACGCTTGAGCTGTATTACATCATCATCAATGACTAATATTTTTGAACCCGATACGTCCTGGGTGAAGGTATTCTGCCCCTCGGTCAACACACCCATCTGCAATCCGGTTTGATCGCGCAGGCGCAATTCATCGAGCAGCACTTTAATGCGCACCAGCGATTTCACACGTGAAAACAGGGCTATATCATTGATAGGCTTAGTAAGAAAATCATCCGCGCCTGCCTCCAGGCCGCGCACCCGATCGGCAATGTCAGAAAGTGCGGTTACCATGACCACAGGAATATGAGATAGCTCCGCATCTTCTTTAAGCTTTTTGCAGGTTTCAAATCCGTCCATGCCGGGCATCATGACATCGAGCAGAATTAAATCCGGCTTATGCTGCTGAGCCTGGCTCAGCGCTTCATATCCGTCTTTCGCAACAATGACGTCGTAATATTCATTGGCGAGTTTTACCTCAAGCAATTTGACATTGGCAGGCACATCGTCAACAACCAGCACCAATGCGGACATGAATTAATTCTCACCTAGGAATTTACGGATAGTCTCTAAGAAGCTGACTATGGAAATAGGCTTGGAGATATAGGCCTGACAACCCGCACGAAGGATTTTTTCTTCATCGTCTTTCATAGCGAACGCTGTGACGGCAATAATAGGAATATGCATTATTTCCTTATCAGCCTTGATTTTCTTGGTGACATCCAGGCCAGATATTTCAGGCAATTGTATATCCATCAGGATAAGTGCCGGCTTATGGCGCTTTACAACCGCAACCGCGTCAATGCCATCCTTAATCTCTACGGTTTCATATCCATGTGCTTCCAATAGATCCTTGAACAGCTTGAGATTGAGATCATTATCTTCAACGATGAGAATCTTTTTGCTCATATATTTCCGCATTACCCTTTATCAGATCACTATTGTGTGGACACAACTTTGCCACGCTTACAAGCGTTGTATCACGGTAATTATTAAAAATGTCTTAGCAAGGAGAAAAAATTATGCATTTAAGCATTTTAATCTGTTCTTAATAAGTTCATTAACAATATCAGGATTCGCCAGCGTCGATGTATCTCCCAAACCCGCACTATCACTACCTTCTGCAATTTTACGCAATATCCTGCGCATAATTTTTCCTGAACGTGTTTTAGGCAGCAATGGAGTAAAGTGTAGATAATCGGGAGTAGCAATGGGACCGATAACGTTACGTACCCATTTGGTGAGCTCTTTACGCAACAGTTCATTCTCTGATGCATCAGCCTTAAGCGTCACATAGGCATAGATGCCCTGCCCCTTAATATCATGCGGCACGCCTACTACTGCTGCTTCTGAAACATGTGGGTGCGCTACCAACGCGCTTTCAATTTCGGCAGTGCCCAACCGGTGGCCTGATACATTAATAACATCATCCACGCGGCCGGTTATCCAGTAATACCCATCCTGATCGCGTCTGCAGCCATCACCTGTAAAATAATATCCTTTGAACTGGCTGAAATAGGTTTGCTCGAACCGCGCATGATCGCCGTATACGGTACGCGCCTGACCCGGCCAGGAATCGGCAAGACATAATAATCCTTCACATTCCCCTTCCAGCACATTGCCTTTCTCATCGACAATCACCGGCTGAACACCAAAAAATGGCAACGTTGCAGAACCGGGCTTGAGGGCTGTGGCACCAGGCAACGGCGCAATCATGATACCGCCGGTTTCCGTCTGCCACCATGTATCAATCACCGGGCAGCGTTTATCGCCTACGACATTATAATACCACAGCCATGCTTCGGGGTTAATCGGTTCGCCTACGCTTGCGAGAATACGCAGTGACTTGCGTGATGTCGCAGTCACATAATCATCACCTTCGCGCATTAAGGCGCGCAGCGCCGTGGGCGCCGTATAGAAAATATTCACTTTATGTTTATCAATCACCTGCCAGAAGCGCGAATGATCGGGATAATTGGGCACGCCTTCAAACATCAAGATAGTGGCGCCATTACAAAGCGGGCCATAGAGTATATAACTATGCCCCGTCACCCAGCCGACATCGGCCGTGCACCAATAAATGTCATTCTCATGATAGTCAAAAATCAATCCATGGGTGATGGCAGCATAAAGCAGATAGCCCGCCGTGCTATGCAATACGCCTTTGGGCTTTCCTGTTGAACCGGAAGTATAAAGAATAAAAAGCGGATCTTCCGCATCCATTACAGCAGGCGTGTGCTCGGCTGAGGCTTTGGCCATTTCGTCATGATACCAAAGATCGCGGCCCATCTGCCATGCGATATTTCCGCCGGTGCGTTTTACCACCAAGACTTTGCGCACCTGTGATATATTCTTAATCGCTGCATCCACATTGGCTTTAAGGGAAATAGTTTTACCACCACGCAGCCCTTCATCCGCCGTGATGATGAAATCACTTTGGCAGTCTTCTATACGCCCGCGCAGCGCCTCAGGAGAGAATCCGCCAAATACAACGGAATGCACTGCGCCAATACGCGCGCATGCCAGCATCGCATAGGCGGCTTCGGGAATCATTGGCATATAGATAGTAACGCGATCGCCCTTTTTGACCTGATGTGCAGCGAGTACATTGGCAAGTCTGCATACCTGCTCATACAGTTCGCGGTAACTGATGTGGCGCGACTCGGAAGGATTATCGCCTTCCCATAGTATGGCTGTTTTATCGGCATGCTTTGCCAGATGCCTATCAATACAGTTGGCGCTGGCATTGAGCTTTCCACCTTCAAACCAGCGGATGGAAACATTGGGCTGGAAGCGCGTATTCTTTACTTTTTTCCATGGGGATATCCATTTCAAACGTTTCGCTTGCTCTGCCCAAAATGCTTCGGGATGCTCTATGGATTCTTTGTATAATTTTGTATATTCATCTTGCGTAATATACGCATTACGGGCAACGGCAGGATCTATCGGAATAAGCGTTTCGGACATAGAGGATTCCTTTATTTAGAATAAAAAGACTTTATTCTTCTCCGAAACGCTCCTCAATAAGCTTTTTAAGTTCTGCTATGACTTCGTCGGCTTGCGCGCCATTTGCACGCAGGCGCAAGGTTGAGCCGCATTCAGCACCCAGCATCATGAGCCCCAATATGGAACCGCCGGAGGATTCTACAACAGGCGCATTCGGGATAACGCCCGCCCCTGCTACTTTTCCCACCACCACTTGTGCAGAAAACTGGCCCGTCACTTTAACAAATTTTGCCGCTGCACGCGCATGCAGGCCCTTTTTATTGGCAAGGCAGACATTGATTTCTGTTTCACCTGCCATAAGAGCAAAACCTTATGCTGCAGGTTCTTTGGACAATAGATTACTTGCCACGTTAATATATTTTCTGCCCGCTTCCTGAGCAATCAATACGGCTTCCCCCAAGGGTTTCACAGAACGGATAGTGGCGAGTTTGACCATCATCGGAAGATTAATCCCTGCCACCACTTCGACCGGAACTTTTCCCATGATGGAAATGGCAAGATTGGAAGGCGTGCCGCCGAACATGTCGGTAAGCACCGCAACACCGCTTCCCGTATCGACTTCCCTCACTGCCGCAAGAATATCTTCACGGCGTTTTTCCATATCATCTTCAGGTTCGATACATACCGCTTTGATATTTTTCTGCTTGCCAACCACATGTTCCGTAGCCGCAATAAATTCCAAAGCGAGTTTTCCGTGAGAGACGACGACCAGACCAATCATATATTCCCCGAGCTTAGTAAGACCTAGCTTTTCTTGTGTTCAGCCGCGAGATCGCGGTGACGAATGCCCACCTTATACTCTTTTTGTTTTAAAAATCCAGCAAGCTTTTCAGCAACGTATACAGAGCGGTGACGCCCCCCCGTACACCCAATTCCTACCGTCAAATAACTCTTACCTTCCTGAAGATATCGCGGCAATAAAGGTTCAATTAATAGTGTCAACTGATTGAAAAAACTAAAAAATCCAGGATCAGATTCGACAAACCTGGCAATGGGGCCATCGAGTCCCGTCATATCGCGCAATTGTTCATCGTAAAAAGGATTTCGTAAGAACCGGACGTCAAATACCATGTCTGCATCGCGGGGTAAGCCGCGTTTAAAGGAAAAAGAGGTCACAAACACCGATAAAGCCCGGTTTTCATTGCCATAATATTCGCGTATGGCATGGCGCAAATCACCGCCAGTCCATTCACTTGTATCAAATGTAACATCCGCCACATCGCGCAGAGGAGCCAGCAGGCTGCGTTCATGCAAAATGCCGTCCATCACCGGGCGATCAAGGGCAAGCGGGTGTTTGCGGCGGGTTTCGGTAAAGCGGCGTTGCAGCACTTCATCATCACTGTCAAAGAACCACACCTGCACTTCATGAGCACGGTTGGATTTGAGCGCCTGCAGCATCTCGTGAAAATGCTCCAGTGAAAAATCGCGGCTGCGGGCATCGGCACCAATGGCCAGGCAATGCTCAGCGCCGCCGCCGGAAGCTACAAGCGAGGGAATGAGTGACAGAGGAACATTATCCACCGCCTCACAACCAATATCTTCCAATGTCTTAAGCGCTACCGACTTACCCGCGCCGGAAAGCCCCGTCACCAGCAATATACGCATATTATTCTTTCAGTGCCCCAACCGTCATGGAGCCATCCTGCAACGCGGCGACTGCTTTTTCAACCTTAATTGCAGCAGACGGCTCAAAAGGAGACAGGCGCAACTGGGCAATATGAGTATGCATGCATTCATAAGGCTCCGGATACGGCAGGCGCTCAATCCATTCCTGCTTCACCAGCTGCACCACCAGCAATACACGTGCCTTTTTCTGCGACCTCACTTTAAAAATTCCCACACCGCGCACTTCCAGCAGCCCGTATATGCGTCTGGGCGCAGTGGCAATGATTGTTCTGCCTTTTTTAGTTAGCTCAACCTGATCATCGGCAATAAGCTTTGCACCACGATCCATCAGACGCAGCGCTAAATCAGACTTTCCCGCTCCTGGTTCTCCCAGCAGCAAAACACCGCGTGATTTGACTACAACGCATGTCGCATGAAGCCGTAATATATCCATGACTTCGCTTTCTGCTTAGGATTAAGGCGTAGCTAAAAACTTAAATTAAGCTGCCTTGCCTTCAGGATCGACCCAGGAAATATTGCCATCCACCCGTCGGTACACTACATTTATCCGGCCGCTTGCCGAATTAAAGAACATGAGCGCCGGCAAATCCGCCAGATCCATTTTCATGACGGCTTCACTGACGGTAAGCGTTTCTACCGCCGTCGCCTTCTCGGCAATAACGACAGGCGCTTCATCCTGCGCTTCAGCTTCATTATCTGATTTGAGCACATATTTCTTTGCGCTCACCAAAACGGTATTCCCCTGGCCGTGGCTTTGTTTATGATGATTGGTCAAGCGGCGTTTATAACGGCGCAGTTGCTTTTCAATCTTATCTGCAGCAGCGTCGAAACAGGCATATACATCATCCGCCTGTGCGCTGCTCTTCAGTATTATCCCGGAAGAAGTTCCCATATTGCCATTAATATCGACTTTAAAACGATGCGCTTCTTTGCTTATTACTACATTGATGCTGGTAACACGTTCTAAATACTTATTCACACCGTCTTCAAGACGGCGTTCTATATGGGCATGCAGGGATTCACCAACGTCGACATGCTTACCGGAAATCATTATTTTCATATGCGAAAGCCTTTATTTTATTTTTGAACAACTGAAAATGCAGCGCGTGGCGCTGTTCTGATAGAAGCTATGAATAAAGACAAGGAAAAAAGAATGAGCATAACTACCAGATTCATTATAGCACAATGAAAAGAAAAGGCAAAGCTCCCCTCTTTGTGCTGGAAACATCATTTTGTTATAAATTATAGGAAAGATCCCTTTTAGGGGTATGCAAACATCCGAAAACCCATGCTTTAACTATAAATAAATAACAATATGTTAATAATTGGATTCTTCATTGCAAAAAATTAATATTGCAGGAAGCTTACCTTAATATCGCTTATGCTACTATTTTTCTGCAAGGTCATGATGCCTGCACATCAACTTAACAAGGGGTTTTTTATGAAAAGAACATTATCACTCGTCGCACTGCTTACCACAGTGTGTTTTGCGGCACCGGTCTTTGCACAAGATGCCGGTCAAATCCAGCAAGATCAGCAGCAGATCCATGATAATCATCAGCAGATAAACGAGGATCACCACCAGATTTCTCAGGATCACCAGCAGATTGACCAAAACCATCAGCAGATCAATCAGGATCGCCAGCAGGTTCAGGCAAATCATCAGCAGATAAACCAGGATCGCTCACAAATCAGCCAGGATCGCCAGATTGAAAGACAGGATCGCGCCAGCGGTAATTATGCCGGTGCCCGCGCAGAACAACACCAGATCAATCAGGATCGCTCACAAATCCACCAGGACCACAGCCAGGATCGCAGAGACGGCCGCCAAATGCGCCAGGACAAACGTCAGGATCGCCAGGACCGTCGCAATATCCGCCAGGATCACCGCCAGATCCACCAGGACCGCCACCAGGATAATAAAAAAGGCCGTCAGATCCGCCGCGACGAGCATCGTCAATAAATCTGATTTTATCGGAATGAAAACGGCTCCACATTTGTGGGGCCGTTTTTTTATGGAGCCCGTGTTTTATAAAGCGACACCACAACACCGCCCATTAATAGAACCAGGGTTACTGCTAGCGAAATCGTAGAGGGAATGACTCCGATAAAAGGGACGAACAAAATTTTACCGCCGATAAATACAAGCACCAGGGCAAGAGCATATTTAAGATAAGAGAAACGATGCAGCATCGCCGCCAATGCAAAATAAAGGGCGCGCAATCCTAAAATTGCAAAAATATTGCTGCTATAGACTATAAAACTATCCGTGGTGACGGCAAAGACCGCAGGCACGCTATCCACCGCAAAAATAATATCCGCTAATTCTATGAATATGAGCACAAGAAAAAGCGGCGTGGCTTTACGCGCCATTCTACCCGCCAACGTGGAATCACCTTCATAGATAAAAAACTTGTTGCCATGCAGACTATTGGTCACCCGTATGGAACGCTTAAGCCAGGAAAGCAGTTTGTTATTTTCAAGATCGGCTTCTTTTTTACCGGCAGAAAACAACATTTTAATGCCGGTAAAAATTAAAAACGCTCCAAACACATAAAGGATGGAATGGAATTGCTCAATCAGGAGCGCCCCCACTCCAATCATTACCCCGCGCAGCAATACGACCCCTAATATCCCCCAAAATAAAACCCGATGCTGATAACGCTGAGGAATCGCAAAATAATTAAATACCAGCGAGATGACAAAAATATTGTCCATCGACAGGCTTTTTTCCACCAGATAGCCGGTAAAGAAGTCCTTGCCCGCTTTGGCGCCGATAAAGTGATACATGGCAAACCCAAAACATACCGATACAAAAATATATCCGGCAGAAAGCCACAGGCTCTCGCGTACGCCAATGTCGCGCTCGTTGCGGTGCAGCAGACCTAAATCCAGTACCAGCAAAAATATGACAACAGCAAAAAATCCGGCCCAGGCTATGAAGGGGGTGTCCATACGTCCAGAGATAAAGGAATGTGCTTAGCGGGTCAAGGTTAGCCCGCTCCCAGGAACCTTACATTCTCATCATAGCCGAATAAATATAAAAGCGTTTTTAATGCTTGTCCGCGGACCGATGTAAGTGCCGCATCCCTGTGCAAGATCAGCTTGGCGTCGTCGCGCGCCGTGCGTAGCAAATCATAATGCTCGGATAAATCAGCAAAATGGAAATCCGGCAGGCCGCTCTGGCGCGTGCCTAATATATCCCCCGCACCGCGCAATTTTAAATCTTCCTCGGCAATGCGGAACCCGTCATTCGTTTCGCGTATCACCCGTAGGCGCGATTTGGCAATATCGCTGCAACGGTCCGTATAAAGCAGGATGCAGCTGGAAGGTTTATCGCTGCGCCCTACCCGTCCGCGCAGCTGATGTAACTGAGCAAGTCCAAACCGCTCAGCATGTTCAATAACGATAATGGTGGCGTCAGGCACATCCACTCCGACTTCCACCACTGTCGTAGCCACAAGGATATCAAACGCATTCCCGGCAAAACCGGTCATAATTTTATCGCGCTCTTCGGCTGGCAACCGTCCGTGCACCATTCCCACGCGCGGCCCGAAACGATGGGTGAATTCCACGAAGCGCGCTTGCGCCGCCGCCAAATCGCTAGGAAGATTCTCGTCGTCGCTTTCTTCCACCAGCGGGCATATCCAGTAGACTTTATCGCCCTTGGCAGTGGCGCGCGCAATGCCTTCCAGCACATCATTCACCCGCGAAAGCGGTATCGCTTTAGTGGCAATCTCACGCCTGCCCGCCGGTTTTTCCGCCAGCACCGAGCAATCCATATCGCCAAACGCCGTCATGGTGAGGGTGCGCGGAATAGGCGTGGCCGTCATCACCAGCACATGCGTATCCTGCGCTTTGGAAGTCAGCGCCAGACGCTGCACCACGCCAAAACGGTGCTGTTCGTCTATGACGGCAAGCGCCAGATCCTTAAATACCACCTTGCCCTGAAACAGGGCATGCGTGCCGATTACAATGGATACGTCGCCGGAGGCAATGCCTGTCAGGGCATCGTTATATTCTTTAGCTTTCATACCTCCCAAAAGCAGCAAAGTCTTCAGGCCCAAAGGAGCGGCCAATCTTTCTATAAAGGCAAAATGCTGCTTGCCCAGAAGTTCGGTCGGCACCATCAGCGCCACTTGCCTGCCCGCAGCAATGACGTGCAGCATGGCCATGACCGCCACGATGGTTTTACCACTGCCGACATCACCCTGGAGCAGCCGCAGCATACGATTGCCGCTTGCCATATCTTCATCAATCTCTTGAATAACTTTTAGCTGCCCTTGCGTGAGTGCATAAGGCAATATCTCCAGCACCCGGTTACGCAAGCCATCATTAGCGCCAATGGGGGATGCTACGCGCTTGCGCACGCGCGCGCGCACCAATGCCAGCGCCAGCTGGTTGGCAAGAATCTCATCATAAGCAAGCCGCATGCGCGCAGGGCTTGCAAAAGATAAGTCCGCCAGCGCCTGAGGATGGTGGGCTGCAAGCAATGAAACTTTCCAGCTCTTCCATTGCTGCTGGGCGAGATACGCCGGATCAATCCACTCCGCTAAATCCGGCAACAATGCCAACGCTGATGCCATGATTTTGCTTAAGTGCCGATTGGTAAGCCCGCCCGTTAAAGGATAGACCGGCTCCAACGCCTGAATCTTTTTTAACTCTTCTACAGGCGCTATAATATCAGGATGGGTAATCTGCGCGCCGTAACCGTAACGTTCAAACTTGCCGCTGACTACGCGCTTAGCGCCCAGTGGCAGATGCTGCTGAACATAATCCGGGCGGGCATGGAAAAACACCAGTGTAAGGTACCCCTCAGGTGTATGGCAGACAACCTTATAAGGCAGCTTGGCGCCGCGTTTGCGCGCTGGTGGCTCGTGCGTTTCCACTGTGATAATCAGTGTTACAATATCGCCTTCCCTGGCAGAGGCGAGCGAAGGGCTGTTCCTGCGATCAACGACGCTCACCGGCAAATGAAACACCATATCGCGCACAGTGACAGGCAATGACTCATCGCCGCGGAAAAGTCGCGCCAGCGCTTTCTTTGCACCAGGGCCTACGCCTTTGAGCCGCGTAACATCGGAAAATAAACTAAACAGCTTGTCTGGCCGCATGGGCGGCAGTGTAACGTGGGGAAGGCAGGAATTACAACGACAGAATCACCATAAATATAACACCCATGACAAAAAACGCCGTCGCACTTAAATAAACCATCATATCGTCGTAGCGGTAGGTAACGATTTCGCGCACCGGAATATTATCCAGCTTGTCGCTTATAATTTGCATAATCTCTCCTGTTAATTGTAGTACCGCTCTTGGGTGGCGGGTTTGGCAGTAAAGCGGAACTTTATTAAAATTTGGTAAACAAAACTCAGTTTTTCTGTTTACCCAGAAAATCAGCGGCAAATTCCTGGAGTTTCCCCGCATCTATGGCAGCACGTATTCCGCTCATAAGAGACTGATAATAATGTAAATTATGCCAAGTGAGTAAAATTGCCCCCAATATTTCCTCAGCTTTGAATAAATGATGCAGATAGGCGCGGCTGTAATGCGCACAGCACTTGCATGTGCAGTCTTTATCCACGGGCGATGCACCCTCTGCATGGCAGGCGTTTTTAATATTGAGCTCGCCTTCCGTAAATTATGGACAGAACTATAGAAGTTGCCTGTCTGAACCTGAACCCCGCCTATTGTCTAATCTGTTACCAGCACTCCCGCTGCCTTTTTCAATACTTTGTTCAATATTAGCCATCTCACTTGCAGTAACTCGCGTTTTATTGCGTTCTGTATTAACCACACTTCTATATATCAAGTATTCCGGATTTATTGAACCAGCCCTAGTATAATCATCTGGGGTAAGTGTAGATGGCCGGTCAGAGTAGCGAATATTTTTTGTCTGTTTGAAGACTTCTTGCCCACTCATAACATCTGACATTGCCGAAAGCGCTTCTAAATCTCGGTTGGGCGTGTAATTAACGTTAGCAGATGCCTCCACATACCGAGTTTTAGTTACATCCTCCCCCTTAGCGAGTTGCTCAACTCTCTTTAACGTATCCTGATAGATAATATTTTGGTAAAGCACACCATCATCAAGCTCTGCACATGCTGAACGAATAGGGCCATCTAAACATAACCTATTTGCATAGGCAGATTCGATGGCTTCACTGCTGCGCGGGGTAAGGGGTAATTCATTATGTTTTCTCTCTATAATGCCTGCCATTTGATGGATTGCCACCTTCAAATGCCCCTGTACTGTAGCAAAGTTTGTAGGTACATTAATATATCCACCCCTATCATTTCGAGCCGTACCTCTAAAAGGGTTCGCCAAATCTTCTTTTACATTACCAGAGCGGCGATATTTTCCTATTCCCTGCCGCAGCAGCAGACTCTCAAACATTTTCCCGGCTGACGTTTTGCCTTCGAAACTAGAGGCGGCAGCCAATGATTTATCGTAAAAGGATCTATCCTGATAAAAAGGGGTATTTTCGACTGTTTTTTTTCGTTCATCATCTCCTAAAAAAGCGCTTATCTCTGCCCCTTCTGCGAATATTCCATCAATCAAAAGGCGAAGCTCGCCTTCCGTGTATTGGCGCGGCTGTTCACTGCTCAGAGCATGTCTTAGTTCGGCATATTGCTGTATATTTACACTCATACCTTATCTCCTCTAAGATAAGCGTCTATATTATGTGATTATTATTAATTTCTTCTTAATGGCTTAGTCTTTCTGTCTTTCCAGAAAATCAGCGGCAAATTCCTGGAGTTTCCCCGCATCTATGGCAGCACGTATTCCGCTCATAAGAGACTGATAATATTGTAAATTATGCCAAGTGAGTAAAATCGGCCCCAACATTTCCTCAGCTTTGAATAAATGATGGAGGTAAGCGCGGCTGTAATGCGCACAGCACCTGCATGTACAGTTATTTTCAATAGGCGATGCATCCTCTGCATGGCAGGCGTTTTTAATATTGAGCTCGCCTTCAGCAACATAGGCTCGGCCAAAACGCCCTGAACGCGTGGGAATAACACAGTCGAACATATCAATACCGCGCAACACCGCACCCACAATATCACTGGGTTTGCCAACACCCATCAGGTAGCGCGGCTTGTTTTCAGGCAGTGCGGGCACAGTATAATCCAGCACTTCAAACATGATGTCCTGGCCCTCGCCCACCGCCAGCCCGCCAACCGCGTAACCGTCAAAGCCTATCGCCTGCAATGCCTTTGCTGATTCTTCGCGCAAATGCTGATGCATTCCTCCCTGCACGATGCCAAACAAGCCATACCCAGCGCGTTCTTTAAATGCTGCCTTGGAGCGCTCCGCCCAGCGCATGGAAAGCTGCATGGACGTTGCCGCCTGTGCTTCCGTTGCCGGGTAAGGCGTGCATTCGTCAAGCACCATGGTGATGTCGCTGCCCAGCAGATGCTGAATCTCCATCGCGCGCTCCGGCGTCAGTTCATAACTATTGCCGTCAAGATGCGACTGAAACGTTACGCCTTGTTCCGTAATCTTGCGCAGCTTGGAAAGCGACATCACCTGAAACCCGCCGGAATCCGTCAGAATCGGTCCATCCCAGTTCATAAACTTGTGCAATCCGCCAAGCTTCGCCACCACTTCGGCCGTAGGGCGAAGCATCAGGTGATAGGTATTACCGAGTAATATATCCGCCCCTGTCGCCTTCACCGACTCCGGCAGCATGCCTTTCACCGTCCCTGCCGTTCCCACCGGCATGAACGCAGGCGTTCTTATGTCTCCATGCGCGGTAGTGATAAGCCCGGTGCGCGCAAGCCCGCATTGATTTTTGAGCGTGAATGAAAAATTCTGCATACGTTAAACTTCCACCACCAGCCCGTCATAGGCGGGAAATGCATTCGCGGGCAATTCGCGGGCAAATGTCTCGTAATCAAACTCATGGTTAAGATGCGTAAGGTAAGCGCGCTTGGGTTTAATGCGCTCTATCCAGCCCAGCGTCATCGCCAGATGCGCGTGGGTGGGCATGGGAACATAACTTAAGCAATCCACAATCCAGGCATCTATGCCCGCAAGCGCCGCAAGCGATTCCTCCGGCAGACCGTTAGTATCAGTGGAATAAGCAAAATTACTTATACGCAGACCAATGGTTTTGCCCTGGCCGTGCTGTTGCGTAAAGGGCAGTATTTCAATAGCCCCAATAGTGAATGCAGTAAACGGCTTCACCAGTATGGGATTAAGGCAAGGCCGGTACCAGCCCGTATCTGCAGGTTTGGGAGGGAAAAACACATAATCAAAACGCTTTTTCAGCACCTCTAATGTTTCTTCATCGCAATACGTATCGACGGGCGCATTCTTAGCAAAGTTGAACGAACGCACATCATCAATACCATGCAGGTGATCGGCATGGGCATGGGTATAAATTATCGCATCCACTTTGCCGATATTATTGGCAAGGCACTGCATGCGCATATCAGGGGAAGTATCCACAAGTATCGTAGTTCCCTGAGACTCAATCAGAATAGATGCGCGTGTGCGCTTGTTTTTGGGGTTGGGCGATATGCAAACAGGACATTTGCAGCCTATCACAGGCACGCCGCCGGAAGACCCGCACCCCAGTACAGTTACTTTCAGCATGGAACCTCACCCTTATAAGGTCTTTTAGCCTTATCGAATAGCCGGAAAAAATTCTCTGTGGTTGCGCGCGCACATTCTTCTTCCGATATTTGTTTGATTTCCGCAAGCTTGCGGTTAGTGATTGCCACGTAAGACGGTTCATTGCGTTTTCCCCGGTGCGGCAAGGGCGCCAAATACGGTGCATCGGTTTCAACCAATAATCGCTCAAGCGGCAGGTCCCTTACCGTATCCCTTATATCCTGCGCGCTTTTAAAGGTGAGGATGCCGGAGAGTGAAATATAAAATCCCAACTCTATAGATTTTTCAGCCAGATATTTGCTAGAGGTAAAGCAATGGATGAGCCCCTTAAATGCGCCTTTTTTCATCTCCTCAGTGAGAATGTTGACCGTGTCATCATCGGCTTCACGCGTATGGACAATCAATGGCAAACCGCTTTCACGCGCCGCCCCAATATGAATGCGAAAGCTCTCCTGCTGAACCGCGCGATCGCTGCGTTCATAATGATAATCCAGTCCCGTTTCTCCTACACCGATAACCTTAGGATGACTGGTCTTGCTTAATAATCCGGCCAAATTTGCCATCTGCTTTTCACCCGATTCATTGGGATGAACGCCTACCGAACAGTAAATCCCTTCATGCACCTCAGCGATTGCCGCCACTTCATCAAACTCTTCCATCTCTGTGCAAATCGTCTGCATCACCTCCACGCCTGCCGCATGCGCGCGCGCAATGACCGCCTCAATATCGTCCTTGAAGTCAGGGAAGTTTAAATGGCAGTGTGAATCAACCAGAAACATGGGGCACTTCCTGCGCTATAACGCGCCTTCTATAAGCCAGCATCGCTATCAATGAAATATTCATGGCAAAAATACAAACCGGAAAAACAAGCGTCGTTACAGAATATTCGACGATCGCAAAAATGGAAGCGACATGTTTCATATTGGCAATAACATACATGAAAATCATTTCTTCATGGGGCTTATGGTAGAATTTCCGGAAGGTCGGATAATAGGCGATTGCATCAATTAAAGTCGCCAGAATTGCCGCCACCAGCGGACTGGAAGTAATATACCATAAAGGAATAATGCTAAGCCCGCCGATAAACATAACCCAATCGCTGCGCGTAATGCTCCAGTCGGCCTTCTGCGAGAACGATAAAAAAATGACGCCCAGCGAGAATGCGGCAGTCAAGCCCGGCGCCCATGCCCCCGGCCCGGCATACGCTATGAATTGCGCAATGGAAACAATAGCCGATACCAGCGCCCAGATAATCCAAGAAAAGATATGGGGGCATGTCTTCCCCCGCAGCATCGACCAGACATAAGGCGAATAAGACAATACTGTAAATACTAACGACAGGTAGCCAAAAGCATCTTTTCCAAGCATCAGGATTCGATTCTGGGAAACAGGGGTTGCGGCTCGGAAATAACCGTACCAGGTTTAATGGCAAATTCAGGCGTTAACTCGTTAAAAGAAACCCCGGCCTTTATTTGGCTTTCACCATAGCCGAGCATGGTTAAGATTTTTGATGAGCTGTCAGGAATAAATGGCTGAAGCATAATGGCAATGCAGCGTATTGCTTCCACCAGATGATAAAGCGTCGCCTGCATCAGTTTCTCGTCGATTTTCTTCTGCTTCCATGGCGCTTTAGTATCGATATACATGTTTGCTTCACTGGCAATCGCCATGATGTCGGCAAGTATCTCGTTAAATTTACAATCCGTATAACGCGTGACTATATGCTCCGGCGTTGCTTTATCCGTCACCTGTACTTTCTGCAGGAATGCCAAATCAAGCTCGTCCTTAGCGACTCCCTGCGAGTCGGGCACAATGCCCCCGCAATTTTTGTGAATCATGCTGAGCGTGCGCTGCACGAGATTACCCACATTATTGGCAAGCTCGGAGTTAATGACAATGCCCATGCGTTCGCGCGAGAAATTACCGTCATTGCCAAATGGCACTTCCCGCATAAGGAAATATCGTGTCTGGTCGAGACCAAATTTCTCCACCAATTCGCCAGCCGGTATTGCATTGCCGAGTGATTTAGATACTTTCTCTCCCTCAATCGTCCACCAGCCATGCGCGAATACGCGCTCTGGCAATGGCAAATCCGCAGCCATTAAAAACGCGGGCCAATACACCGCATGAAACCGCAATATATCTTTGCCCACCATATGGATATTCGCAGGCCAGAATTTCTTGTATCCGGCAGCATCCGTATCAGGATACCCAACTGCTGAGAGGTAATTAGCCAACGCATCCAGCCAAACATACATGATATGTTTCTCATCGCCCGGTACGGGAATACCCCATTTAAACGTCGTGCGCGAAATCGAGAGATCCTTCAGGCCGCCTTTGACAAAACTGATAACTTCATTACGGCGGCTTGCGGGCATGATAAAATCAGGGTGTGCCTCATAAAATGCGAGCAGCTTGTCGCCAAAAGCGGAAAGCTTGAAAAAATAGCTGGGCTCTTCCACCCATTCCACATCCGCGCCTGTTGGCGCTTTGCCGTCTACCAGTTCGGCCTCGCCGTAAAACGCTTCGTCGCGCACTGCATACCAGCCCGCATAACTGCCAAGTATGATGAAACCATTTTCCTGCATTCTCTGCCATAAGCCTTGCGCGCTTTTGATGTGGCGGGGTTCGGTGGTGCGGATAAAATCATCATTGCTGATGTTCATTGTTTTGGTCAAGTCACGGAAATGCTGCGACACTTCATCGACAAACGCCTTAGGCGCAGTGCCTGCCTGGGCCGCTGATTTTTCCACCTTCTGGCCATGCTCGTCCGTGCCGGTCAGGAATTTTACATTCCGTCCTGAAAGCCGCATGAACCGTGCCAATACATCGCACGCAACCGAAGTATAGGCATGACCAATATGCGGGCGATCATTGACGTAATAAATGGGGGTCGTGATGTAAAAATTCTGGGTCATATTTTTTCTTTTACTCGGCAATCGCCCGAAATAACGTCAGAATTGCCTGTTTGCGATCAAGGTGAAGGCGCTGCGTATCGCTGAGCAGCGTTTGCGCTTTTTCCCACAGTTCGGTCCATAAATCAAGGGGTTTGGCAGCAAAAATGCGCTCTAAGGCCTGCTTCTCGCCAGGAAAAATCTCAGTCTTGATGCCTGCTTCCTGCGTAGAGATACGGGTCAGCAGCCATAAGAACAGCCGCGTAAATACCCGCCATTCCTTGTCGCTTTCCTTACGGGCAAACCGTTCGGCGAAGCTGTGCAGCTTAAGCGTATCGGGCACCGTAATGCGCTCAAATATTTCCTGGTATAATATATCGGCCTTGCACTCAATGAGCGACAGCGCAACGCCTGGCGAATAGCCTGACAGCAAAGCCAGCATATGGCATTCCTGGGGTGCCACCTGCGGCGCAATAGTGCTAAGTATACGTGCAAAATCAGATTCACTAAGAGGCGAAACGCGTAGCGTGCGGCAGCGCGAGCAGATAGTCGGCAATAACGCGCCCGGATTGTGGCTCACTAATATCAATATCGCCTGGGCTGGCGGCTCTTCAAGTATTTTAAGCAGTGCATTGGCGGCGCTGCGGTTCATGGCGTCGGCGCTGTCGATAATCACAACCCGCCATGCGCTTTCTGCAGGTGTGAGTGAGAGAAATGCCCCAACAGTGCGCGCCTCCTCCACTTTAATATCGTCGGCTTCCAGCACCAGTAAATCCGGATGGGCGTTCTGGGCAATGCGCCTGAAGATGGAATGGGACGCAGATACATGCAGGGATTCCGGCGGCAGGCTTTCACCAAACAGACTGGCGCCCGCTGCCTCCGCAGGGGTAAGCAAAAAACGGGCAATACGATAGGCAAGCGTCGCCTTGCCAATCCCGCGCGGGCCGGTCAGCAGCAATGCATGCGGCAGTTTGTTCGCATTGATCATCGCAAGCAGCTGTTTTTCTATTGCGCCGTGCGCAACCAGATATTCACTGTTCTTGGGGTGAAGCGACGGTACGGCTTCTTCAGCCTGCTCTGCGGTACTGCTGCGGCGCGCCATGCTTTAAATACTGTTATCAAGTAGCGTTACGAACTGGTCTTTTGTTTTATCATACGCGGTCATCACTCCGCTTGCTATGTCAAAGTGCCAGCCGTGAATGGCGAGCGTTTTTTCTGTAATGCGCTTTTCAATCCACGGAAAGGTCCTGAGATTTTCCATGGATATCTTCAGCGCTTCCTGCTCGCAGGCCTGATATTGCTCATCCTTATGCAGATGGCACACTTTGGTTTTCGCTTCGGCGATAATTTCCACCCAGGGCTTGATAAAACTATATTCGCCGTCAAGCGCTACCGGAGCGCCGTCAAGCAGCGCGCGAATGCCGCCGCAACCGCTATGCCCCATGACGATAATGTGCTCGACATCAAGCGTGCCCACGGCAAATTCTAGCGCGGAACTGGTACTATGATGCGTGCCCTTGTCAGGGCGGTAGGGCGGCACGATATTGGCTACATTGCAGACAATAAACACTTCGCCGAGTTTGGAGTGTGTCACGATGGAGGGACTCACGCGCGAATCGCTGCAGGCGATCATCATCACCTTAGGCGCCTGCCTTACGGTTGCTTCCTGGCGGTATTCCTCGTAATGATCGCCCAGATATTTATGGTAGAAACGCCGGTACCCCTGCACCAGATATTCAAATGATTCATCGCTCATAAACCCACCGCTTTTCTGATTGCTTTATGTACTTCTTCTGCTGATTGTGACGCATCAATTACCTTGCAACGCTCAGGTTCAATCCTTGCCAGGGATAAAAATCCTTCGCGCACCTGGCTATGAAAACCAGTACCCATATTCTCAAAGCGGGTTTCATCGCCCGCGCGCGCCTTGGCGCGCGTGAGCCCCACCGCAGGATCAATATCCAGAATAAGTGTAACATCGGGCTGCACATTACCCAGCGTCAACTGATGCAGCGCGCGCACGTAATCCGCACCCAGCCCTTTGCTGATTCCCTGATAGACAATCGTGGAATCCAGGAAGCGATCACATAGTACTGTGTCGCCACGATGCAGCGCCGGCTTTATAACGTGCTCCACATGCTCTACACGTGCAGCTTGAAAAAGCAGGGTTTCCGATACTTTATGCCATTTATCTTCCACGCCGGTAAGGAGCAATTGCCGTATGGCATCCGCGCCTGCTCCGCCGCCAGGTTCACGGGTCACCACGCAAGCATGTCCCGCTTCCTTATAGACGGCATGCAGCAACTGAATCTGAGTGGTTTTGCCACTCCCCTCACCGCCTTCAAGCGTGATGAAACGTCCGCTCATTGCCCTAGGATATAATGTTTCAGGGCTCTTTCGATGCGTGCGAAGCCATGCACTTCGTCCACCGTTTCAGCAGCAACCAGCGGTATGGTTTGGGCAGGCGCATCCACAGATTCAATCGTTAAATCGGCGATATGTGTGCCTTCCTTTACCGGAGCAGGAACGGGTCCTTCATAGGATAAGGTGAATTTCATCTTATCCCGTGCCGTTTTTGGCAGCGTCAACACCAGATCATCGGCAACCGTAAGGCCTACTTTGGGCTGCGCGCCAAACCAAACATCGGCTTTATCCACCACATCGCCCTTATGGAGCAGCGTTACATTCTCAAAATCCCTGAATCCATAATCAAGCAGGCGCTCGGCTTCTTCGGCGCGTTCTTTTTCACTGCCAAGACCGTTAACCACTACAATTATACGCCGCCCGCTTTTATCTTTGGAAGAAACCACCATACCAAATCCACCAGCATCTGTATGACCGGTTTTAAGCCCGTCTACGCCGATATCCTTATATAAAAGCAAATTGCGGTTGTCCTGCTTGATACCGTGATGGACGAATTCTTTCTCCGAGAAGTAATGATAATATTCAGGGAAATCATGAATAATATGATGCGCCAATATCGCCAGATCATGCGCACTCATCAAATGCGTATCATTGGGCAGGCCGGTGGCATTGCTGAAATGCGTGTTATTCATGCCAAGCTGGCGCGCCATATCGTTCATTTGCTCGGCAAAGGCGTCTTCGCTGCCCGCCAGATTTTCTGCTATCACCACGCAGGCATCATTGCCCGATTGAATAATAATCCCCTTCAGCAAATCATCGACCGCTATGCGCCCGCCAATCTCGACAAAGGTTTTGGAGCCCTGCGTGCGCCAGGCCTTTTCGCTCACCGGCAATTCATCCGTAAGCTTAAGGCTGCCGTCTTTTAAATGTTTGAAAGCAATATACACCGTCATGAGCTTACTCATGGATGAGGGGTGCATTTTTTCGTCGGCGGATTTCTCAAATAAGACCGTATTGGTCATATCATCCATAACGATGGCCTGCTTGGCAGCTGTTTCGATAGCAATGGCAGGCGCGGCTAATAACAAGCCGCCCAAGGCGCAGAGCATGATTTTAAAGCGTGAAGATGTGTTTTGCATGGGATACTTATCAGTTGCGGAAAATGGTTGCGTTAGAAATACCGAGCGCTGCAAGTTTACTCAACTGTTTTCTTGCATCTTCCTGCTCGACGTAAGGGCCCAGCACCACGCGGTATAATTTTCTTTCGTTCATGGTAATCTCTATTACCTGCGTTGCGCCCAGCCCATTAAGCTTATGGCACAATCTTTGTGCGTTCTCTTCTGCCTTAAAGGTAGCCGCTTGCACAAAGAAGCCACCCGTTTTTGCAGGCATTGCAGCGGTGGTCGCCGCAACCGGTATCGCTTTTTCCTGTTGAAGATTGGCAGAATCACCATTTGCATCCACCACTGAAAAAGGATCCGCCGGTTCTTCCTTCTGTATTTCTTCCCTCTGCATCTTTTTGGACCGGGGCAGTTGAGCTTGTGCTTCGGGTTTGTTGACAACGGCTTGCGTTACCGGATCGACAACAGCACCGTTTTCCACCACACCTTCGGCCGGTATTGCCTGCCCGTCCGAAGCAGCCGCCGCTTTAGAAGCCTGCTGGATTTGTTCCTGACGCGCCTCTTCCCTTAAGGCAGCCTCATCAGGATCAACTTTTTTGAGCGACTGCATGGCATATTGCTTGCCCTTTTGCAGGTTCTGCACATAGTCGCGCGTTTCCTTGTCAAGGAATTGCACGCGTACTTTGGCGGTGCCTGTGCGGATCACCCCAAGCTTTGCAGCGGCCGCGCGTGATAAATCAAGAATACGGTCGCGGGCAAAGGGTCCGCGATCATTAATTTTAATGAGCACGCTTTTGCCATTATCCAGATTGGTGACGCGCACAATCGAAGGCATCGGCAACGTTTTATGGGCCGCCGTCAGAGCATTCTGGTCAAACTGCTCGCCGCTGGCAGTCTTGCCGCCATGGAAGCCCGGGCCATACCAGGAGGCTTTGCCGATTTCGTCATAATCCGCTTCGTAATGTGGCTTATACCAGCGCCCATATACCTCATAGGGCTTGCCAAGCTTGATGCCTTCATAAGGCGGTTTTTCCGCCGTTCCGCCACCGCAGGCAGAAAACAGCAGCAATAATCCTATGCCTATTAGAGTATGCAAATGTCTCATTGATTTCCTATCGCGTCCGCCAGCAACCCGACACTGGTCGCAAAATACGTTGAATGATTCCAATCCATAATTGCATCATAATTGGAAAAAACCAGGTATGCCACTTCCGGATCATTATCGGGCAAGACAAGGCGCGCCGTCTGAACGGTTGCTGGCAGGCTCTTTCCGTCCATCGCCCGCACTCCCAGCTTGCGCCATTCCCTGAGCGATTTAGCATCCCTAATAGCATCCCAATCCTCGTTATCGCTATCTGGCAGCTGTACTTCCACACCCCATCCGCTGCCGGCATCCCAACCCTTCTGATGCAGATAATTGGCCATAGAGGCCAGCGCGTCGTCATCACTGTTCCATATATCCTTTTTGCCATCGCCATCAAAATCCACCGCAAAGGCAAGAAAACTCGACGGCATGAATTGTATCTGTCCCATCGCGCCCGCCCAGGAGCCGGTTAATTCTTCCGCTGGTTTATGCTCCTGCTGAAGGATAGTCAATGCATCCAGTAATTCTTTACGGAAAAACTGGCTGCGCCGCCCGTCATAGGCAAGCGTGGTGAGGGATTCGATAATGGAATAGCTGCCCTGACGCTCGCCGAAATTGCTTTCCACGCCCCATAACGCCAATAAGATCGGCACCGGCACGCCATATGTTTTTTTGAGTCTTGCAAATAATGCCTTATGCGCCTGCCAGTGCTCCTGCGCTGCGGCAATTTTCTTTTCCGTTCTGAAGCCGCTTAAATATTCGAGGAATGATTTGGTCTTTTCCGGCTGCGTCTGATCATGCTCGATGATGTCATCCGATGGTTCTTCAATACCGGAAAACGCATCCGCCAGCACATCCTGCGATATGCCCTTCTCCAGCGCTTCATGCCTGAAATCATCCAGCCAGCTGCTGAAGCTTTGCGTTTGTTCAGCAAAAACAGGGCCGCCTAACATCACGCAGAATAAAAACACTATGACACGCATTATGACCCTTTCCCAAATCGCACTTAAGTGTTTATCTATAGCTTGTATTAATTTGACAAGCTCAATCCGTCAAAGAAATGGAATTATGCAGAACCGCCTTGCTGAACTGATACCGTCCTCCATCAAAGGCAATATCGCTGAAATCGTTATTGAACCGACACTTACAGGCGAAATAAAAGCGCTGATTGCACGCGCCGGATTCGCAGAATCGCACCTGTTAATTGTCTGCGATAAAGCAACCCATAACGCGTTTGGAGAAAGGATTTCTCAGGAACTTGGGGAATTAAACACCGATCTACTCATACTGGCCGGCACTCCCCATGCCGATGAAGCAACAGCCGATAGCATTAGTTCTAGAAACGCCGATGCGCTCATAGCAGTGGGCAGCGGCACTATTAATGATATCTGCAAATACGCTTCCTTTAAAACCCAGAAGCCTTATGTGGTGTTCCCCACCGCTCCTTCCATGAATGGATATCTGTCGGCCAACGCCTCTATTACTATAGGCGGCCACAAGAAAACCCTGGCGGCGCATCTGCCGCAAGCCGTATATTGCGATTTGGGCGTGTTGGCCCGCGCCCCCAAACGGCTTATCCGAAGCGGCCTTGGCGACTCGCTTTGCCGCTCCACCGCGCAGGCAGACTGGCTGCTTTCCCATTTACTGTGGGACACCGCCTATACTTCACTGCCCTTTGATATGCTTAAGCCTTATGAATCCGAGCTATTTGACAAGGCGGATAAATTAATCTCCGGCGATGGCAGCGTGATTGAGCTGCTCATTAAAACATTATTAGTATCAGGGCTCGGCATGACGCTTGCCGGCGGCAGCTACCCCGCAAGCCAGGGCGAGCATCTTATTGCCCACACGATGGAAATGAAGCACGCAAATACTTTATTTGAAAGCTATCACGGCGAGCAGATTGGCGTGACAACACTCACGATGGCAAAGATCCAGCAGACTCTGCTTTCGCAAAAACTGCGCCTGCCTAAATATTCCGACTGGGAAAAAACCATTGTTGATTATTTCGGCGCCCCGCTTAGCAAGAGCATAGGCGAAGCCAGTTCCAGCAAACATATGCTGTACGAACGTTATGAAGCCATGAATGAGCGCTTAAAAACGCATGAACAGGAGATACGCACAGCCATAAAGCACATCAGCCTGCCCGAAGCCGCTTTACGCGAAGTATTAGTAAAAGCGGGCGCGCCCACCACCGCAAGCGACTTAGGCTGGAGCGAAGAGGATTACAATAAGGCCGTCACCCATGCCCGCTTCATCCGCGACCGGTTTACGTTTCTGGATTTGCTTTGATTACTCTTCTCGTGATCGTGATCCCTTGACTAGGCGTCCTGCTTGAGTACGTCTACCACTCTCATCAATTTCAATCTTTTGCCCCATACTCGCTAGTTCATTGTAAATAGTGGCATGTCTTTTTATAAATTTGCCTGGATTATTAATATCAATACCGCGAGTTTGGGCTTCAGCAATCAAAAACACCTTATCCAGTTCAAGCTCATCAAAATTTCCAGCAGCCGCATCTCTCATAGAATTCAATATCTTGGGATCATTGAGTATAGTTCTTTGGTCTATAGGAAGATCAATTTCTGAAAGAATAATTTTAATATCTATAAGATTCTGACGAGCTACAGATAAATCCTTATATAGTAATCCTTCTTCTATTTCGTCATGCGTATCATTCATAAATTCATCCTCTAGAATTTTTGAGTCTGAGCATTGTCCCAAAAATAGATTAAAGAAAAATTAAGATTAAAAAACTATAAGGTTACCCCCGCCCGCGGTAAGGCTCTACGCCGGGTTCGGGAACCCACACACCGGCGGGCAATTTGCCATGCTGGTAAAACACATCAATCGGGATGCCGCCGCGCGGATACCAGTAACCGGCAATGCGCAGCCATTTGGGCTTGGCTTCTTTAATAAGACGCTTAGCAATATTCACCGTGCATTCTTCATGGAATGCTCCGTGATTGCGGAACGAACCCATAAATAATTTGAGCGATTTGCTTTCGATGATGAACTGGCCGGGCACATAATCAATCACCATATGGGCGAAGTCCGGCTGGCCGGTGAGCGGGCACAGCGAAGTAAATTCCGGGCAAGTAAACCGCACCGTATAATTGGCGTCCTTATGCGGATTGGCGACTATTTCAATGAAGGCTTTATCGGGTGATTCAAACCCGCGCACCTGCCTGCCTAATAAACTTAATTTCTTTGCCATGTTTTATGCTCCTAATGTCTCATCACAGCATATATCTTTGTTTATCTTGTCATGCCAGCGAAAGCTGGCATCCAGTTCTTTCTTTGCGTGATGCTGACTGCATCCCGCGCTGGATACCGGATAACTCAGTTTACTAGCGAAAACCTGCGGTTTTCGGGTAAACTGGCTTCCGGCATGACAATGAAGATATTCACCCCCCCGGATCATTCATATTATTCTCTTTAAACCCTTTTGCCCGCAGCAGGCAGCTGTCACACATGCCGCAAGCTTTGCCATTGGGTGTAGGGTCATAACAGCTGAGCGTTACACCATAATCCACTCCCAGCGCCACTCCTTTTCGGATAATCTCCGCCTTTGTTAAATCAATAAGCGGCGTATGTATGCGGATGCGCTGATTAGTGCCACCTCCATAGGCGGTCGCAAGATTGGCCATATTTTCATAGACTTTGATAAATTCCGGGCGGCAATCAGGATAGCCGCTGAAATCAAGCGCATTGACGCCAATAAAAATATCGTAAGCCTTCAGCACCTCTGCCCAGGCAAGGGCAAAAGAAAGGAATATAGTATTGCGCGCCGGCACGTAGGTAATGGGTATGCCCTCACCTATCGCATTCATTGAACGCTCTTTGGGTACCGCAATATCGGAAGTTAGCGCCGAGCCGCCAAAAAGCCGCAAATCTATTTCAGCGATTTTATGTTCTTTGACATTGCCCTGAGCCACACGCGCTGCCGCCTGTAATTCTAAGGCATGACGCTGGCCATAGCGGAAACTGAGCGCATAGACTTCATAGCCTTCGCTCCTGGCAATCGCCAAGGTGGTGGCTGAATCCAACCCGCCGCTTAACAGAAGCACCGCTTTCTTGCTCATTCCACGCCTATTATCTTATGTAACTGCAATGACAGGCGGTAGCCATAGCGCGATGCCAGCTCCATCGCCAGCGCAAGATTAGCAGCATTCTTGGCGTCATCCTGCTCATCCATCGGCTGCACATACACAGGCGTATCGCCCTGCCCTACCTCACCCACTTGCGCATATTCTTTAAGTTGCGCCGAGATAATGAACTTAAACGCATTGATGCGCGCCAGCAAATCAGGACGGATGGGAAAGTAACCCACCCCGGTATTTTTAGGCGAGCAGATAATATCCACTTCCTGAGGTAATTCGCGGTATAACGTGCCGTTAGTTTCAATCTGCACCTTGAACCCTCGTTCAATTAATGCGGCGCACAAAGCTTCAATAGGCTGGCGCAACGGCTCGCCGCCGGTAATGACAATAAGCCTATGGGTAGCACCGGCAAATTCCTCAACCCTTGTCATTATCTCCTCAAGCGATAACTCCGTAAAACTCTCAAACTCCGTATCGCAAAACCCGCATGCAAGATTGCAGCCCCCCAGCCGGATAAATACGGCGGGCCAGCCGGCATACGGTCCTTCCCCCTGGAAGGTGGGAAAGATATGCTGCACACTGAGCGCCTGCCCATCCCCTGAAACGGGAGGACGTATGGGATTGGTTCCGAACATATCAATCGTACACTGTATCGCGCTTGGCCACTCGGATTACCAGAATCACAAACCGGCCCTCTTCGATTTTACATATAAGGCGGTATTTGCCCACCCGGTAACGCCACAGGCCAGATTTACCTCCACGCAGCGCCTTGCCGCGCGTACGGGGATCCTTAACAGAAAGGAGTTTATCCAGATAATGTACTATGCTCCTCTGTGTGGCAGAATCCAGTTTTCCGAATTCCCTTTCAGCTGCAGGAAGAAATTCAGTTCTCCAGGTCATATTTATGCTTCAGCTGCTCTAACGAAATCCGTTTAGACGGCTTATCCTCTGATAAACGCTGCATGGAAATAAGATAATCCTCTTCTTCTTCAAGAAATTGTTCCAATGCTTTACGGATAAGATAGCTTTTCGGGCGCTCCATACGCTTGGCAAGTGCCTGCAACCTGATGGCAATGCCTTCGGGAGCCTTGAACGTTAGTGTAGAATCCATAAATACTTCCTATTATCTGGTATTACTTAGTAATATAATATATTATATTTAACTGTACAATATTTATATTGCAAGCTTTGCTGCCTGCTTCTAGAAAGTTCCTATGACAAAGAAACAAGACCCAAAATCATGGCAGCTCGCAACCAAACTGGTGCGCGGCGGCACACGGCGCAGTAATTTCGGTGAAACCAGCGAAGCCATCTTCATGAATTCCGGCTTCTGCTATGACTCGGCGGAAACGGCGGAAAGCCGCTTCAACGGCAGCGCTCCCGGCTTTGTCTATTCCCGCTATTCCAACCCTACGCTCGCCATGCTCGAAGACCGCCTGGCGCTTATGGAAGGCGCTGAGCGCTGCTGCGTGCTAGCAAGCGGCATGGCGGCGGTGTTTGCCTCCATGATGTGCCAGTTAAAGGCAGGCGACCATGTCGTGGCCAGCCGTGTCATCTTCGGCTCATGCTATTATATTATCACGCAAGTGCTGCCGCGCTTCGGCATTGAATATACCCTCGTGGACGGTACTGACCTTGACGCCTGGAAGAAGGCCTTCCGCAAAAACACCGCCGTGGTGTTCGTTGAAACTCCGGCCAACCCCACCCTCAGCCTTGTGGATATTGCCGCCGTTGCCAAACTCTGCAAAAAAGCCAGGGCCTGCCTGATTCTGGATAATGTGTTTTCGACTCCGCTGCTCCAACATCCTTTAAAGCTGGGCGCGGATTTAGTGGTCTATTCCACCACCAAGCATATTGACGGCCAGGGCCGCTCGCTGGGAGGTGCTGTACTCGGCAAACAGAAATTTATTGATGAAATTCTACTGCCCTTCCACCGCCATACCGGTCCGGCGATGAGCCCGTTTAACGCCTGGATAACGCTTAAAGGCCTGGAGACATTGCCGCTGCGCGTGGAGCGCCAATGCAGCAATGCCCATGCCATTGCCGAGATGCTGGAAAAACACCCTAAAATCGCGCGCGTCTATTATCCCGGGCTTAAAAGCCACCCTGAATATGCGCTCGCTAAAAAACAAATGTCGCATGGCGGCCCGATGATTGCGTTTGAAGTGAAGGGCGGTAAAAAGGCGGCTTTCCGCTTTATGAATGGGCTCAACACTATTGATATTTCCAATAATCTGGGCGACGCTAAAAGCCTTATCACCCATCCGGCATCTTCCACTCACGCTAACATCGAAGCCAAGGAACGTGTCAAACTCGGCATTACCGATTCACTGGTTCGCCTGTCGGTAGGTATCGAAGACATTGCGGATTTAACCGGCGACATCAAGCAGGCGCTTGCACAAAAATGAGCATGTTCAGTTTTGATCAGATTCTTCTGTCCATAACCGAATCCGCCAAATGGTATGCCATCTGTTTATGCCTCTTTGTGCCGCTTGCATTGCTGTTTCCTAATAAACCCGGCCAGCCTGTATTCCGCCGCGATATGGTGGCTGATACGCTCTACTGGTTTCTGGGCACATTCCTTTATCACCCGATTGGTATATTCCTGACCATCTTCCTGCTCACCAGCCTGTACGATACGGAAACCATGAACCGGCTTGGCCAGGAGGGATTGCACCCCATCAAAGACCTGCCCATCTGGCTGCAGGCGTTTATCATGCTGCTGGCTACCGATATACTCCAATACTGGGCGCACCGGGCATTTCACCATGCGCCTTTATGGAAATTCCATGCCGTGCATCATTCACCCGTTC
>JABDAT010000002.1 GCA_013288985.1 Alphaproteobacteria bacterium | reverse complement strand
TATAAGCGTATAAATAAAAATATAGGTGTACCCACATGACAAAATCAGAACTTATTCTCCGCCTCTCAAAGAAATTTCCTCATCTTTATCAACGGGATATAGAGAAAATTGTCGCCTCTATTCTTGGCGAAATTTCACGTTCGCTGACGGGCGGTGGCCGTGTTGAACTCCGTGGTTTTGGAGCATTTTCTGTGCGTAAACGCGAAGCCCGTATTGCGCGTAACCCCAAAAATGGCCAGGAAGTCCGTATCGGCGAGCGTTTTGCGATTTATTTCCGCACTGGCAAGGAACTGCGCGAAAAGATCAATAAAAAGCCCTAAAACTTTTTAGGCGCTCTTTCCCGGTTTAAAAATTGCTTCTGCGCCCGGCAAGGCTCAGTAACCGCTTTAATATAATAGGTGCCGACGTGTTGCGCGCTCTCGCAAAATTTTTTAAGACTGCCTTTTATAGCCTGCTGATTTTGCTCGGCGTAATTTTTGCTGTCGGCAACCGTGGCAGAATAGACCTTACTTTCTTCCCGCTGCCTTATACGCTTTCCATGCCATTATTTCTTTTTGCCTTTATTGTTTTTGCAGCAGGCGCATTACTCGGCTGGATGATTACTCATGTTGGCACCGTGCAGTACAGACGCGGTCATAAGCAGAGTACAAAACGTGTTGCAGCACTGGAAAATGAACTGGGTGCAGTTCGTTCCGAGCAGATGATGCAACAGGCAACCCCTGCCCTGAGATGAATCCGCGGCTAAAAATATGCGGACTTACAACGCGCGAAGCTGTTGAGGCAGCAGCAGGAGCCGATTATCTTGGATTTATATTTTATGCGCCTTCACCACGAAATATAAGTCCCAAACAGGCCGCAGATCTTGCACAGAATATTAACCCTGCTATTTCTGCTGTGGCGGTGACCGTTGATGCGGATGATGATTTTTTACGCGCCATGTTAGTAGATTTTCAACCTGGCTATATTCAATTACATGGCAGTGAATCACCTGAACGTGTCCAAACTATCAGAGAAATATTTAAAATGCCGGTTATCAAAGCACTGCAAATCCGTACTCAACAGGATGTTGAACAGGCGCATACGTATGAAGCAGTTGCCGATATGTTATTGTTTGACGCCAAAGCAACTGAAGGATTGCCTGGGGGCAATGGGCTTGCCTTTGATTGGCAGATGCTGGCCGGCAAGACTTTTAAGAAGCCATGGTTTCTCTCTGGCGGACTCAACATTGATAATGTAGAAGAAGCCTTGCGTATCAGCGGTGCTTTAGCAGTCGATGTATCTTCGAGTTTGGAAGCTGCACGCGGCGTTAAAGACCCTGAGCGTGTGCGTGGATTTATTCAAAAAGTAAAAAACCTGCCCTTATGAAACCTTCTGCTAAAAAAAATGACTTTTCCGGTCCTGACGCACAAGGACATTTTGGTATTTATGGCGGGCGTTACGTGGCTGAAACATTGATGCCGCTGATACTGGAAGTTGAAAAAGCCTATACCCATGCCAAAAACGACCCGGATTTTCAAAAAGAACTCGATTATTATTTTACCCATTATATTGGCCGCCCCAGTCCGCTTTATTTCGCGGCGCGCCTTACTGAATATTGCAAGGGCGCAAAAATCTATTTCAAACGTGATGAATTAAACCATACCGGCGCACATAAAATTAATAACTGTATCGGCCAGGCGCTCCTTGCTAAACGCCTAGGTAAAAAACGTATTATCGCTGAAACCGGCGCGGGACAGCACGGTGTTGCCACAGCTACCGTCTGCGCACTCTTTGGTCTTGAGTGCGTGGTCTATATGGGCGCGCGCGATATTGAACGCCAGATGCCCAATGTATTCCGCATGAAATTACTCGGCGCTACAGTAGTGCCGGTAGAAAGTGGATCGTGTACACTGAAAGATGCCATGAATGAGGCATTGCGCGATTGGGTCAGTAATGTTGACAATACGCTCTATATTATTGGCACTGCAGCTGGTCCCCACCCCTACCCGGCGATGGTGCGTGATTTTCAATCGATCATTGGCCGTGAAGCAAAAGCGCAAATGCAGGAAGCTGAGGGACGCCTGCCCGATAGTTTGGTAGCCTGTATTGGCGGCGGCTCGAATGCCATTGGTCTTTTTTACCCTTTCCTGCACGATGAAAGCGTAAAGCTGATTGGCGTTGAGGCAGCAGGTCACGGCGTGGATACGGATAAACACGCAGCTTCACTTACCAAGGGAACACCGGGTGTACTCCATGGCAGCCGGACTTATTTATTGCAGGATGATGATGGCCAGATAGCGGAAGCCCATTCTATTTCAGCGGGACTGGATTACCCTGGCATTGGTCCTGAACATTCATGGCTGCATGATTCAGGCCGCGTGAATTATGTATCCGCTACTGATGATGAAGCACTGGCAGCTTTCCAACTATGTGCCAAGCTTGAGGGTATTATACCGGCATTGGAACCCAGCCATGCACTTGCTCATGTGTTAAAGCTGGCACCTACCCTGCCCCGCGATCATTTGCTGGTTATGAATCTGTGCGGACGCGGCGATAAGGATATTTTTACCGTAGCCGCGGCGCTTGGAGTAAAAATATGAGTGAGCGCATCGAGAAGAAATTCAGCGCACTTACCAAAAAAAAGCGCAAAGCCCTCATCACTTTCATTATGGGCGGTGACCCGGATATGAAAAGCTGCGAACAGTTATTGACACAATTACCCGCAGCCGGTGCTGATATTATTGAGATTGGTGTACCTTTTTCCGACCCGATGGCAGATGGGCCAACCATACAGGCTGCAGGCTTGCGGGCATTAGCCGCCGGCACTAAACTGGCGCATATTTTAGAGCTCGTCAGCGCGTTTCGTAAACAAGATGATACAACGCCCATTATTCTGATGGGGTATTATAACCCGCTTTATCACTATGGCGTGGAACGCTTTTCTAAAGATGCCGCCGCTGCGGGCGTGGACGGAGTAATCCTTGTTGATCTGCCACCGGAAGAAGAGGAAGAATTTGTGTCTGCGGCAACACCGCATGGGCTAAAACTTATACGCCTGATAGCGCCTACTACTGATGATACACGCCTCGCCATGCTTTCCAGACATGCTGGCGGATTTCTTTATTATATCTCGGTCGCAGGGATTACCGGCACGAAGTCAGCGGATAATACGTCACTTAGTGCGCGCGTAAAACATCTCAAATCGCAAACCAACCTCCCTATCGCCGTGGGGTTTGGCATCAAAACTCCAAAGCAGGCAGCAGAAGTGGCTGCTTTCAGCGATGCAGTAGTCGTGGGATCAGCATTAGTGGAGTTGATTACCAAAGGCTCTGCAACAGCTATTACCTTTGTGGTATCACTTCGTGCTGCTCTTGATAATGGCATACAATCCAAGACTTAACGAACATAAAAAGAGAGTTGGTTTCGGCCATATTATAGCGTTTCTCTCTGCCTGGCATTTTGGTAGCCAACAGTTAGGTTGGGACAAACCCCCAAAATTTGCCTGTAAGAATAACGTCTGAAACTTATTGCTATCGAATACCCTCTTCGATTATCGCATCCTGCGAAACTTTTATTGTTTCTTTTTCCTCTTCTGTAAGCCGCGTAGTCTTCCAGCTTCCTCTGAGAAACCAGCAAAGGGAAATGATTGCGACTAAGATGTTTGTAATGGGAAACGACCACCAGAGACCATGCGCATACAATGCCGTATGTTTTGACAGAACATAGGCCAATGGAAACTGAATCATCCACTGTGAGACCAGCGCGATAACCATAGCATTGAGCATATTTCCTGAAGCACGAAAAGCCGATACGATACATAGCTGTATACCAATACCACCCCAAGCCAACGCCATTATCCTTAAGAAATTTGCACCTTCTGCAATCACACGTGTATCGCCCGGCACAAAAAAGCCAACCAGTAATGGGGCTAAAAAGAAAGCAATGAAACCAACAATACTCAGGACCCCAAATCCTACTAAAGCTCCAAGTAGTGTAATGCGTGATGCCCGTTCAATATTTCCTGCGCCTATATTCTGCCCCACCAATGTTGATACGGCCATTGAAAGACCCATCGCGGGTATAGTGATCACTTGTATAATATTTGCACCAACGCCGTAAGCAGCAATCGTTATAGTACCAAAACTTGCAACCAGAAAGGACATAACAATCAGGCCAAGGCCACGGGTAGATAGTTCGATTGAGCCAGGAAATCCAAGAAAGAATGCGCGCTTGATATAAGACAGATCGGGAATCAGCGCATGCCATGAAAGTTTAATGCCATGCCTTCCGCGCATGAAAATTATAATGCCGAGCAGTGCTGCGAGTCCTTGAGTAAACAAGGTAGCAAGCGCAGCGCCCCTTACACCTTGAGGAGCGAGGGGCCCAAATCCAAATATAAATAACGGATCAAGCATGAAGTTAAGAATGACTGTTCCCAGAACAATCAAAAGCGGCGCTTTGGTTTGGCCTATTCCACGCATTAATGCCTGGAACATAGCGTACATAAATACAAATATAATACCAATGAACGATATGCGCATGAAACCAAGTGCTCCGGCATACACGTCCGGTTCTACACCCAACAGCCTAAGAAAATACGGGGATAAGAAATAACCCAATGCCCCTAATATCACAGAGGTTATCATGACCATGATCATGGTCTGACCGGCTACATGATTTACCATATCCTGCCGCCCTGCGCCCGTATATTGCGCACTGAGTGTCGCTCCTGCTATAGCCAGACCAGCACCGAGTGCAATGACCAGAAATGTAACTGGAAAACTTACAGAAACAGCTGCGACAGCAGCGGCACCCAAACGGCCAACCCAGAAAGCATCTGTCAGCTGGTAGCCTGTTTGCAGAAGATTTCCCAATATGATGGGAATAGCCAGCTGGACAAGCGCCTTATGAATGGGCCCGCTTAAAAATAACACCCGGCGTTCTTCTGGCGTCATTGCCGCTTCCTTTTGAACAGTTACTCGCTTTATTTAATGTGATATTGGTTACATGTCGCTCTAAATCTTATAATAATCAACATATTGATATATAAAAAATTAATTTGACCTCATCTGGACTTCGAACGATCCTGTGGAAGGATAGGAAATCTCTCTTGGTCGGGTGTCCAAATGACTCCCCGCCCCCACCACTATTCCAAGCAGCAAATTCCAGTGATCAACAGCCAGTTTTGCCTGTTCATGGGCATAGCGGATATTCACCCTGCCGTATTGCAAAGAATTCATGTGGCAGGGTGATAGCTGCAACAATAGGTATGCTAGGGTTCGAATTGCTCAAAACTGGCTATTCAGTTTTGATTAACCCCTTACAGAATGGATTTTATATGAAACGCATTATCACCACCACCTTGATTGCTTTCGCGTTGCTGGCCAGCCCAGCTATGGCGCAAACACCCGGCAATGATCAGCACGGAAATGATCATCGCGGAGCCGGACAGCATGGACATGAAGCAAACAAAGATCGGCGTCATGACCGTAAGGATCATCGTAATGACCATAAAGATCATCATCGTAACCACAAGGAAAGGCGCCATGATAATCATCGCCAATAGTTTCTATTGCTAATAAAGCCCCGTCAAGGAGAGGCGCATAAATGTATTGCGCCTCTCCTTACATGACGCTGCACTTGTGTCGTGGGAATGATGAAGCGCCCACACTTATTGCAGTTTTGAATGTTTTTTAAGCCTCTTAATGGAGATTATATGAAAAAACTTTTTTTAAGTGCTGCGGTAATTTCATTACTGAGCAGTACGCCTGTTTTCGCCAATGATGTGAACCTAGGCATCAACATAGGCGGCGGCCCTCCATCAGCATCCCTTGTCATTGGTCAGCCCGCCCCTCAACCTGTTATGGTCGTTCAACAGCCTGTATTTGTCGAGCGCGGACCAAGCTACGACCCCCAGCACCGTGACCACCAATACTGGGATGCACGTAAAAGAGATCAAGAACGCAGGGAACATGAACGCAGAGAACGCGAGCGGCATGATCACAGGGATGATCACCATGGCCATGATGAACATGGACGTGATGACCGCCATGATCATTCTGATCGCCATGATGATCACGACGACCGTAGATAATGCTTCAGTAATGCTATAACCGAAGTGGATTGTTTTAAGCAAGCCACTTCGGGTTAGCCAACAGTTTTAATTAACAATAACAACAGGATATATTTTTAAAAATGGATAAATTACGCGCTAGCCTGAGCAAAGAACAGAAAGCAGAATTGTAAGTATACCTCAGAGATATCTTCCTATGGTGTGGCTATAAGGCTGTTACTTGGGTGGATGATATAGCGGATAAAGTGATAGTCAGTATATAAATCAAACCTTCAGTATTTTGCGGGGTCGTAATCTGAAGGTATAGTGCTTCTTGGAGGCTTTATTGCATCTTCAAAGGGGAGAGACTCAATAACAGCAGATTCATCAGACACAAGAGCCTGTTTGGTGGGTTCTACCTGCGTAATTTCAGGGGAAGCGTTAAAACTCTGCTTTGCGGCAGGAATCTCAATGCTGGCAACCAAGTATGGTTTGAGCTCTATGGCTGCCACTGCCTTAACAGCAGGAGGAGGGAGTTCCATGACTGCAACAGGAGCTAATTCTTTGGCATGAACAGGCAGCAAAACCGGAGCAATAAGTTCTACCGCTGCAACTGGTTTTACGTTAGGGGGAGGAAGTTCTATAGCAGTTACGGGAGCCAGGGCAAAAGTACTGGTGGCGAAGAATATCACCGCCACAATAACCGCCGGTAGCAAATGTTCAATTTTTATTAAATTCTTGTGCATAATGAACAGTGCGTATATTCGATTTTCTTAATCAACGTGGAGCAGCAGAAATGCTGCAATTATGTTACCTTAATTGGCACACAAAGAATATGGAAACCTTACATCTTATCTCTTATTAACTCTTTTTCCAAGGCAGCGTAGTTCAGCGATGCCTCACTTAAGGCTGGTAATCCAATCACATATGCATCTTAAACACTCGCTCCCGTATATCACATCCCTCTGTCTGCTTCTGGTTGCTGCATGTACCGCACCTCCTCAGCCAAAACTTTTAACGCCTCAGCAGATATATAGCTCCCCGCCCGCCTATAATTATCCTATTAATAATCCTTACGCTGCCACCGTTATCGGTGTGCCGCCGGGAATGAAGGTAGACTACTCCGCACTCCCCACTCCTATCGATAAAACGCTGGTGCTTTTTAAAGATCGCTTTATTCCCGAAGGCTTCTGGTATGAGCACGGGCTGCAATATAGCGAACTGTTACAGCCAAAGCCCGCGGCGCTTATCTATATCATTGCCGGCACAGGCGCTGACAGTCATTCAGGTACAATGCTCACCATAGCCGATATGCTTTATTCTGCAGGCTTCAGTGTTGTGCTTTTGCCCTCGCCGACGCATCCCAACTTTATCATCAATGCAAGCGGAAACTTTTTGCCCGGCAGGCCTTCGCAAGATGCGCAGGACATTTACCGTGTTATGAAGCGCATTGACCAGCAAGTGGCCTTGAGTACAAAAGTCTCTCACCGCATGCTGATAGGCTACAGTCTGGGCGCAATCGATGCGCTGTACACCGCGAAGCTCGACAATGAACAGAAGTCGCTGAACTTCAGCAAGGTCCTGCTCATTAATCCTCCGCTTGATCTCTATAGCTCCATGCAGACAATAGACAATCTTCTCTACCGCTCTATGCCCAACGGCATCAGTGACGCAGATCGTTTCATCAAAAGCACGGTGCAGCGCCTCTCAAGCGTCGAGCAAAGTAATGATGCGCTGGATTTCACTAACGAACGGCTCCTGATTGACGCCTATACCGAATACAAGCTTGGAGACAATCGGCTTGCGACCATCATTGGCATCAACTTCCGGCTCGCCGCTGTTAATATGATCTTCACCGCCGACGTAATGGGCCGGGACGGATATATATTCCCTAAAAACCAGGAATTTACCACCGGAGCATCGCTGAATAATTATCTGGGCGTCGCGCTGCGCACCAGATTCAAGGATTACTTCGATCAGATATATACTGAGAAATATCGTGCGGCAGATAGCTCTCTTACTAAACAGGAGCTGATTGCCGAAGGCAATCTGGAATTCCTGGCAAAGTATATCACACAACATAAGGAGATCGGTATGCTTACCAATGCCGATGACATTATGCTCGCTCCCGGTGAATATGACAGGCTGGTCAGGTTATTCGGCAAGAACGTGATAACTTTTCCCAATGGCGGGCATCTGGGCAATCTTGCGCTTCCGGCGGTGACATATCGCATCGTCAAATTTTTGAAGCAATAGGCGCAGCATGCTTAATTCACTCCATATAAGTATCTTATTGGCTGTACTCTCAAGTCTTTTCAGCTGTTCTGCAGAGCAGGAGCCGCCGATACCCCCTACACGCCATTTTACAGATCCTGCGTTTAAAGCCTATGCCGATCAGGAATTCGCCGTCTACGATCCAGCGGAAGGTGTGAACAAGCAAATCTATAAATTCAACGCCGAGCTTGATGAATATATTCTCCTGCCGGTGGTCAATAGCTATATATTTATCACGCCAAAATTTGTGCGCACGGGTATTTCAAACTTCTTCCTCAATGTCGGTGAAGTGACCAACTTTGCCAATTCCGTACTACAGATAAATATAAGAAAAGCAGATATCACACTTATACGTTTTGCCGTTAATACAACTGCGGGACTCTTAGGTACATTCGATATTGCCACCAGCATCGGTCTTAACCGACAAACCGAGGATTTTGGCAAGACGCTTGGGCACTGGGGCGCAGGCCCGGGGGCATATATTGTGTTGCCGTTATTGGGCCCCTCCAATGTGCGTGATACGGTTGGCAAGATCGTGGATTATGGCACCTTCGTCTTTATCATACCAAAACATATACAGAATTCGGGTCCATACGAAGTGGTCGCCTACGGCCTTCAGCCGATCGATCTGCGCTACAGCAATAGCTTCCGCTATTATTCCTATGGCTCGCCTTTTGAATACGAATTTGTTCGCTATATTTCAACCCAGCTACGCACCGCACAGATTGAGAAAGAAAAGAAAGAATAAGCCGCCTTTTTGGCTCTTTGATCTAAGTTCTCTGCAAACTCCCTAATAAACAGGGGATAGGTAAACAAAAGTAATACCTACAATCATGGCTATATATTTGCCACGTTCGCCAAAAAGTATCTGTAATGCGATGAAGTATATTTTTAATGCGTACTAATATAAATATTCAGATAACCACCTAATTTCAGACAATGATGATAAACATCCCTATGATATTCCACCGCCTTTTCCACGCATATTTTCAAAAAGATGATCTTCATAGGCGGCGGTAAGTCTCGCCTGGTGCGATGTTGGATCCATGACATCGGGATTAAGTGTAGTGCGCGCTGGCTCGGAAAGTTTTTCTATCTGCGCCTGTAATAATTTTCTGTCTTTTTCGGGTGCCAATTCCGATACACGTTCAAGATTTTCTTTATATATATCAAGAAAAAGATCGTAGTGGTTAACGGCATCGGCTGTAATGCGCCGAGTATATGAGCTGAATACCGAACCATATTGGTCGGCTCTGGCGGCATCGCGTGTTCTTTTACGATGATTGTCGATGGCCTCATCCTGTCCATGGATCTCACCTAAACGAGCAAAAAAATCCATAAAACTTCGGGCAATAAGGCTGTCTAATCTAACTCCTACCTGCTCACGATAGGTTTCTATTGGGCTTAAGCTTAAGCGTTCAATAAAATTATTCACCACTTCATTGACCATTGGATAGGAAGCGGGTGCTTCAGGGTTTTCGAGGAAGATATTATCCGTTCCCGCTGTTCTTACAGCCTGCGGCCTGAAATATTCATAGCCGCAGATCCGCAGAAACATATCTCCCACATTCGGTTGGGTTGTGCGTGCATGAGCTGCGGAGCGTTTAACCATATCGACAAAGCGATCCATGCGCTCTTCGGGAACCACATTCACGCGCATATCGGGATATTCATCCGTCATCTGTCCATCTTTGAGCTTTGCATCGTACATATATTTATCGCCATGACGATGCAGGTAAGAATCAAAAATGTTTCTGATATCCTGTACTCCTACAACCGACATGCCAAATTCATTTGCAAACAGCGCAGTTAATTCTCTATCCGTTGTATCCCGCACCATTTCGCGTTCCCAATGTAGCTGAGTACCCAGCCCGATGAGATTAGCTTGATAGATTTTATCCACTTTTGAGGCGTGGGTAAGATATGCACCAATATCTGGCTTTAGTACATCTTCGGCAAAATCTCTTAGTGCTCGTCTGTTAGTATCCGTATCGTTTGCCTTTACTCCATTGGCTTCCGCAATAATCACTCTCATGTCATTAGAATTAGCGATGCCAAAACAGAAGCGCTGTAATGCTTCTCCCAAGCGTCCATCAAATGCAGTAAGAAAGCTATCGACCGAAGAAACGCCACTTATTTCACAGGATTGTTGTAATTCCTGCGTATTATGAGAGCCAGAACGTAATAAAGAACGCGCTACATATGCTTGCACAACACGCTCTGATTTTACTTCATCAGTTAACATTTCCTGAAATTTTTTGGATACAACAATTTCTTCTATTTTATTTGCTATACTTTGAATTTCAGCTGCATGGGCAATAACGTCTACTTTCTTAGTTTTAAGATTAGCAATAAGTGCTTCTTTTATTCTAAATTCTTCATTTGCAGAGAGTTTATATCCTGTCATTTTGCTGATTGTGGAGTCTGATTTTCCTTCAAAAAGTATATTACCTGCACCTTCTACAAGGCCTTCTATCGCTCCGAATATCCCACCTGCAACAGTGCCAATACCTGGAATAACGCTTCCTGCGACTGCTCCTGCACCAGCTCTCATAACAACTTTTCTGCCGATAGGAAGTGCAATGCCTAATGCCAATCCTTTATTAGATTCAGCATACATTGCTTTTCTTGTTGTAATTTCAGTTTGTAATTTGTCGATTTCACCATCAATTTTAGTATTGGCACGCTTTCCTTCTAAAAGAATTTTCTCTTTTTCCAGTTTCGTAGTCGCCAATTGGGGCTCTTCACCAGTAAGTTTATCTATTCTCTCCTGGATGCCTGCAAATATATCATCAATTTCACCAAGTCGATTCTCTACCGTTTGGACTGCATTATTCAGTCTGCGTGTTACAGGCTGAGAAGCATCCATTGCGTTTCCCCAATCTATTACTGGCACCATGTCTTTTGCCTGTTTTGCAGCTTCAGCCCTTCTTTCAGATGCCTTTCTTTCATCTTCGGAGTTGTAACGAGGGGGAGCAGGTAACTGGCGGCGTCCGGAAAGTGAAACAGGTTTCATTTGCAAGACTTCAAGTGGTGGATAGCCGTTCCGCCCATTATTCTGTAAATCGTCATTTTTACTGGCAAGTATCTCAAAATAATCCTGATGAGGGATAACCACTTGATTGACAAATTGCCGAAGCGCCATAAGTTCAGGAGGCATACTTACATTCCCCTGTTCGCTACGCGACCAATCTATGACCGTTTCCAGCATTTCTCTGTTCACTGTAGCATTTACGAAAGCTTCTGCTATTGGTCCACCTGCTTGCAATACACGATCCAAGTCAGTTCCAGCATTTCTGGCACATTTCTCCATTTCAATGGAAATTCTTATAGCCTGTTCATTCAGAATTTGATCCACAACTACGCGATAAGCATGATTCAATTCTGCTTCCGTTTTACCTTGTGTAGTAGTGAGTAATTGTGCACGAAATCCTTCAACCTGTTTGGTAAGCGCCGTTGCTTCTTGCTCTAAGGAAGAGGTGCTGTGTTTTGTTCTCTCTAGTTTTACAGCCGCCTCTTCTTTTTGAACTCTTTCAGCTCTTGCTCCTGATGCAAAAACAGCAGCTGCTGCTGCCCCAATACCAAAATCAAAAAGAGCTGAAACAGCTGCTCCAGCAAAAGCAGCTGCTATCGATGCATTGATACCGTCTATTTCACCTTCTAGTGTAGTAATTTTGCCCTGGATTATTGAATTCTCTGCATTTTTGGAACTAAGACTACTTTTTGTGGTTGTTAGCGAAGTATTAAGTTTAGCAAGTGCTGTGTTGATTTCCCGTCCTTTTACCACCAAATCCGTTATTGGCTGTGTCAGTGCAGTATCGCGTTTTGCCAATTCTCTGCGGGTTTCGTATAGTTTTTCAAGTTGCGTAGGCTCATACTCAACTGGCATTGGGTCTAATATCCGATCATTATCTTCTGTATTATCTGGCATATAGACTCCTTTGTTCTCGCGTATAACTAGATATAGCTGGATTAAGACTCTACCAAACAATTGTTAATTTTTTATTACAGCGTTGTTAAATTTGTTTCTTAAAGGTATAATCCCTATGAATATGGAAGAGAATACCAGATGGATGATATAACGCGATTCTCCTACAGCCGCCATCCTTGTGAGGATAACTCCAAGTGGCTGTTTGATATTTTCCGAGCCGAAGCGGCTGGGGATTACAAAGGCGATATACATGATTTGAAAATATTTCTGGATGACATGCTGGATGAAAGCCGCCTCGACCCAGCCAAGGTTTTTTCTAAGCAGGGTATTCGGCAATACGATCATCATAATCAGGGGTTTAAATGCCTCAGCCCACTTATTCACTCACTTACCGATGAAGCGCTGGAATTAATGAGACTATTTAGAAGTGAAGCTGCCGCTGGACAGATAGCCCCGGAGGTGCGCAACAGAATTGAAGCAATGGATCGCATTAGGGTTAATGGTAAGCCCATTCAATCATATTGGGGCGAATATGAGAATTTTCAAAAATACGCAGAGGATGATGCTCATGAAGGGCTGGCTAGGGTAATATCAGTTGCTGTTTTTAAAAGTATAAGGGAATTTGGTTTTGTTGAATTTCTTCACAGAGAGAACCAGATGTCCGATGCGGATTATCAGATAGCAGTTGATGGTATCTCCGCCAAGCTTGATGGAGTCGGTGTTAACGGTCTTGAGCGCTTACTTAAAGCCCGTCCGGATCTCGAAGAAATATTGAAAAGCGATGAAGGCCAAATTGAAGTGGCCACATCGACGGGATATTCCAAAGGCAACGGCCAAGGCATGGAATATGTGTATACGCCATTTAAGCGTAATGAATATTATGCAAAAGAGATGAAAAGGTTAGAAGATCAAAGAAATAGCTCTAACCCTCCAGTTGATTACCATCGTTCGTATGTGACCGTTCAGCATGAAGCAGTAGGGAAAGAATATTGCAACGCAGTGAAGAGAAAAGTAAAGGCCGTGAATGATATTATGGCAGGTTGGAATGAAGATTTGACCCTCGACAATCCTACTTTGCTTGCAAAACTGAGTAATCCCAATGAAGGATTTACTCCTTTAAAAGCAAATGCATTAAAATTATATGCAATTAATAATTACATTGGCGCTAAAGACCCACGTCTCGCGGAATATTTTAAAGCACGCGATGCGCAACCAGAAGATTTTGTTTGGCATCGCCCAAGACGAATTGCAGAAAATAGTGTTAGTGCTGGTGATAAGGAGTCTATTTTTTTACCTGATAAGCCTCTATTATTGGTTGGCACTCAAACTGCTTTGCCACCACCTACAGATAGTGATACATCTCAAAAAAAAACGGGTGGCAGCAGTTCGTCGAAAGATTCAAGGGAGGGCACTGGAGGTGATAATAACTTCATCGCCGGTAAAATTGCCACTACCGCTGTGCTGGGCATAGGGCTTGTTGATGGTGTGGCAAATCTTCTTAAGAAAAAAGATGAAGATCCCAACAATACGGATAAATCTAAAGACAGTTCCAAGGATAACTCGCAAACCTTCATTCGTGCGCTTGAAGTGGCTGCTGCAGTCGCTGGTATCGCTCTTGTCTGGTGGAAAGGCGACGTTATTTTCAAAGGTATCGGTAATTTCTTTAACAGAGGCGGACAATCTGCTTAAATAGCGGTATGTCACTCACCTTCCAGCAAAAACTAACTTTAAAAAACGGCAACGTGGTGCTTTAACAGCGGAAAAGGAGTGATTTGTGACTGATTCTGAGCGCCCTATTGATAATACCGTCCCGGATGATTTTATTCAGAAATCTCTTTGGCCCTATAATGCCTATAAAGGGACGATGGCAAGGGCATGTCCGCATGCGGCTGGAGTAGCACATGCGCTGAGAAGGTCTAAAAACCCTGCCTTTTTTGACCCCAAAGACCTCCAAGGCTTTACCGTAGAGAGGGATGGCGATAAAAAATACAAATTGTCCTGGGATATTCCGGGATTTGAAGAGGTTGCCGCCCCGTTATACCCTGAAGGTGTTGCTTTGGCACATGTTTTTGGCAATTTTGCTGCTGAAACGCGTATGGGCAAGGAATTGGCAGAAAAGCTTATGAAACAAGGAATTCCTATCGATAGTCCTCCCCCAGAACTCAGAAGCGTTTGGGACAAATATAAAAGCACTGAAGAATTGGAGTTCGATGATTTATCAGGTCGCATGTATGTTTACGCAGCATTTGAAACTATACGGATGCAGTCTTTGTTAAAATTAGCGCACGATACAGGAAAAATAGATGAAGCAACGTTCAGAGATTCACTGATAGATATTAATCGGCAGATGGATAGCATCGGTCTTAACGGCATTGATCGCATGCTTGCAGCAAGACCAGAGCTTGAAACAATTATTGAAAATGATAAGCGCCCTATTACCATTACCAGTGATCTTATAGTTGGCATTGGAACAACCCCTAAGGGGATTATATTTAATAGAACTATGCCCAGAGGCGAATACTTCTCAAAAATTAAAGAAGCAAACCCAGGGTATAAGGGTGATATAGTTCGTAAAATTCTCGGCAATGATTATGCAACTGCATATAAACAACGTATGAGTGCATTAAGAGAATATGAAATTGACGGCAGAGGTTCTAATAGAAAGCCTGCAGAGCTTGAAAATATAGTTTTATCTTCTCATGCTGCACCTGAGGAACGTGATGCTGCTCTAAAAACGTATCTCATTAATTACGGCCTAGGAGCCACACACGAACGTTTTGAAGAGTTTGCTGCAAAAGCCGAGGGGTCTTCTGCTGGAAGCCAGGGAACGTTAGGTACATCTGGGATTAAAGGGTTATTAAAGCAAGACGATAGCATCCAAAGTGGTGGGACTGCTCAAAAAAAAAGTCCTGGGGAGAGCAGCGACTCGACGATCTCAAACAGCAGTTCCGCAAACGGTAATACCGATAAATCCAAAGACTTTATCGCTGGCAAGATTGCCACTACAGCCGTGCTGGGTATAGGGCTTGTTGACGGAGTGAGTAATCTTCTTAAGAAGAAAGATGAAGACCCCAATAATACGGATAAATCTAAAGACAATTCCAAGGATAACTCACAAACCTTCATCCGTGCACTTGAAGTGGCCGCTGCAGTCGCCGGAATTGCCCTGGTATGGTGGAAGGGTGACGTTATTTTCAAAGGTATCGGTAATTTCTTTAACAAGGCCGGACATTCTGCTTAAATAGCAGTATGTCACTCAGCTTTCAGCAGAAACTAACTTTAGAAAATGGTAATGTGGTGCTTTACCATGAAGGTAAGCTGCAATCCGGTGCTGTCTTCCATGTCCTTATTATTGTGCCTGGGAAAAATGTAGAGTCTTATTTTAAATATATAGCCACCAAAGAAAACTTCGCTGTGCGTGAATTAGAGTCTTATGGAAAAATACTCCACTGCGACACAGGTAGTATGGATGAGGCAGAAATACAGGATTGTATTACATCTTATAAAAGCTAGCCAACAGCAACGTAACATAATCTTAATATCTTCATTTATTACTTTATGGTAGAATTAGCCAGTACAGCCACCATCAAGGCATTTATGGCACAAAACGATAACAATGCTGAAATGACACAGAAATCCAGAATCGTAGAAATTAATCTGGATGAATTACGTCCTGATCCTGTGAAAACAGCAACAGCTCATCGCAATTCTGCACTTGTTTTTGCAGCAATAGCTTCAGTCGCATTGGGCTACGCAGGATATGCAGGCCTTATACTGGGAGCCAAAAAGCAAGGCGGGGAAATTCATCCCGGATGGGGCGCTGCAGCAGGAGCAATCATAGGAGCCATACTTGGTTATTGGTCAGGCAGTAGGCACAAAACTTATGAGGAACAAGTTTATAATTTGATTAATACTGCTGCTAAGGAACCCAATACCAGTAAAGGACTCCAGGAAATACTTGTCAAAGATATGAAAAAGAGAGAGGCGGCGGCAGCGGCAGCCGCAGCAGGAAGATAATAAATTAATAATTACCATCTACATAGCAACAATATTTGATTCAAGATTGTATTGCTGCGCCTCTTCCAGGCTTTGAGCAAGTTTTGGCAGGGCATATTGGGAATGTGAAGCATCGCCGTAAATAGGTTCTCCGGGATTACTCTTATGTTGAAGTCCATAATACACTCCAGCAAGTATAGCTGTGATTACCTGCTCAACATTTGCATCACTGCCAGAAACGCGATGCTCAATATGTTTGTGATGCAGCGGCTTGGTTGGCAAGCGTATAGCAACGGTACGGTTATTGGTTCCCCAGCTTATGGTTGTGGGAGCATTGGAATCGCGAGTAAAACGCGCATAGGACTGCTCTGAAGGCGCAAAAAACTTCATGCAGGGATTCATAAGAAAAAGCAATCCGCCAATCGCATGCAGCAATGAGGGGCTCCATTCCTCTTCTTCCCGGAAAAAAACATTGCGGCCATCAGCATCTTCCAGATGCACATGCACATGCAATCCGCTCCCGGGTTTATCACTCAAGGGCTTGGCAGAAAAATCAGTCTGCGCATGAGGAAATGCTGTAGCTATCAACGCCTTAAAACGTTCAGTATCTTCTGCAATCTGAACAAGATCGGCTGAAGGCTGCAAGGCTATTTCATATTGATCCGGTCCGCGTTCCTGCTCCACAGATGCCAGTAACAACCCCGACTTTTTACATTCTCTACGAATGGACTCTATAACCTCTGCCGGCGCAAGCTTGTCATTTACGCCGTGCAGATAAAACTCGATTTCAGTGGCAATGACTGGCTTTAAGGCAAAATCCTGCCAAAGCCGCTGCGTCCATTGTTTAAGCAACCGATTTCAGCCATTCAACAAGCTGGCTTTTGGGCAGAGAGCCTACTTTGGTGGCCACTGCCTTGCCGTCTTTAAACAAGATAAGCGTTGGAATACCACGAACACCGTATTTTTGCGGAGTTTCGGGATTCTTATCGATATTGACCTTGGCTATGGTCAGCTTGCCCTTCATCTCATTGGAGATTTCGTCAAGAATCGGACCAATCTGCTTGCAGGGGCCACACCATTCCGCCCAGAAATCCACCAGTACGGGGCCTTTAGCTCCCAGTACGTCTTTATCAAAATCAGCATCATCTACGTGAACAGTCATAAATCCCTCATTGGTAGTACTTTGAAATTAATCGTTACACTGGCAGCCAGTATAGCAGTAATATTGCCAGAGTGTATGCATTTTTATGCTGCCAGAGATTCAAATAATGCATTAGGCAGAATCATGAGTTTAGGCGCGGATGTCCACAGCAGCGCACAGTGAATCTCTTTATGGGGATATAGCGACGCAATAAGCTGGCGGTAAGCATTCATCTGGCTTACATACGCTGCCGGAATACCAGAGGCATCTTTAGGAGCCGTACGATTGGTTTTATAGTCGATGATATAGACATTGTTTTCCGTGATAGCGAGGCGGTCAATCTGGCCAGCGATCACTATCTGCTTGCCAGTATTGTCGGTGACAATGCCTGATATGGGAACTTCCGCTACAGAATCAGCACTGAATACAGCGGCAAAATCCGGATGCTGCAAAATACCAAGCACTTCCTGTTGTATGCTATCGCGTTCTGATATTGAAAACTGCGTCCCATAACATGTAATAAACCTATCCGTAATAGCCGCGCGGTTCTGGGGCGCAACGTCAGGCAGGTATTGTAGCAATTTATGAATAAGCCGCCCGCGTTCGCGCGCAAGAGCATCTTTAAGAGGTACGACAATATCACCTACCGATTCCATATGCGATGGAGTAAGGGGTTTTGACAATAACGGTTCATTCGCTGCTTGTTTCATGCTCCATGCTGGCAGCGGTAGCGGACTATGTTCTGCTGCTGCAGGTGAAGTTTTAGCAGGCACAGTTTGCTGCAACTCGATTACCCATTTGCCGCCTACGGACTGCCCGGCATCACTGCCTTCAAGCCCTTGCCTTATAAGCTCATACCAGCATTTGGATAAAACCGGATCGTTGCCCTTCCATCCGCAAATATACAACTCATCTTCCGCGCGCGTCATGGCTACATAGAGCAATCGCCTATATTCACGCTCCGTATCCAGCCGTTCAATCTCTTTAAGCGCTCGATAATGTTTATCATCATATTCAGAAAAAGGCGACCAGAGAGGGACAGGTTTTTCTTCGCGAGTCCATAATAATCCTGTATCATAGCGCGGCATGCGGACCGTGTCAGGTAAAAATACAATCGGCGCCTGCAATCCTTTGGCGCCGTGAACCGTCATGATACGGACTTCATCCCTGCTCTTTCCCATATCGCGTTTGATTTCCGTATTTCCTGAGCGAAGCCAATGAATAAAACCTTGCAGGGACGGCGAATGCAGCCGTTCATATTGTAGCGCTAGTGATAAGAATTCATTCAGGGGATCGTCAATTTCTGGTCCCAGGCGGGCAGCGAGTTTTTTGCGTCCAGCCAAAGTTTCCAGCGCATAAGCAAAAAGTTCATAGGGCAGCAGATAATCTGTTTTTGCCAGCAGTTCTGAAAGAAAACTGTAAGCCGCGCTATATTTCTTATTGGTTTTGACTTGCTGCCATAGCGATTCTGTACCCCGATTATAGGCCAAATCAAATAAATCCTCTTCCGTAAGACCTATGAAAGGAGACTTAAGAAGCACGGCAAGGGATAAATTGTCTTGCGGAAGAAGAAGAAAATCTGCAAGTGCCAGGCAATCCTGCACAGCAATATGCTCCGCAAGAACAAGCCGGTCAGCACCTGCTACCGGAATATTCCTTTTCTTAAGCGCGCGCAGCATAGCATTAGAGAATCCACCACGGCGCTGTACAAGAATAATAATATCACCTGGGGTAATGGCTCGTCCATGCGCGGTAAGCTGGCGTTTATTTCTAAGCCATTCAGCAATCGTATCCGCAATGGCATTGGCACATAATGTTTCAGGCTTGGGGGAATAATTCTGTTTCTCGGCAATGCTCCAGGGAAGTGTGCTTTCAGGCTCGGGGGCTTCTATGAGCGGCCATAATTCCACCCTTCCTGCCATGCCTTTGCGATGCACATCATGGGAAATATCTTTCTCAGAAAACACCAATCCATCGCGTGCATTTTCTTGTGCAAAGACTTTATCCACGGCTTGTAGAACGGGTTCGGTGGAACGGAATGAAAGCGCAAGCCGCACGCGTTTGAATGTATCGCTATACTTAACAAGGCGTTGCTGCATTGCATCAAAGGCATGTGGATCGGCGCCTTGAAAACTGAAGATGGATTGTTTTTCATCCCCCACGATAAACAGAGTCCGGCGCGCACTTCGTGCACCATCGCCTGCAAAAAATTCGCTGGCCAGAATATCCACCAATTTCCATTGTTCGGGGCTGGTATCCTGCGCTTCATCCACTAGCAGATGATCAATACCGCCATCGAGTTTATAGAGCACCCAGGCAGCCATGCCTTTCTCATAAAGCAACCCGACAGTGTGTAGTATCAAATCATCATAATCCATATAGCCGTGAATGGTCTTTTGATGCTGATAGATAGTAAGAAATAATCGCGCCAGCATCATCACCTGTTTGGTTACTTCTGCAATCTTCAAAGATTGCAGTTCATCGACAAAACGCAAAGTACGCTGCTGTTCGGCAAGCAATATCTCTCTTACGGCAGGATAATGCTTATCCATATTTTTCGTCTGCAGTTGTTTGCGTGGCTCACCTGTTTTAGTGATGAATAAGGCAAGATAGGTTTCATAATCTTTGCTGCCCTTCAGCCATAAACATAGAGCATCATGGATTTTTTTATCAAACACACCTTCGCCTGTTGCTAACGCAATACAGGCTTGGTGCAGGTCTTCTATCTCTTTATCCATATAATTGAAATGCTTTTGCAGCAATATCTCTGTAGTGGTATTGGGACTGGTTCCCAATATTTTATACATATGTTCTATAAGTGAAGCAGTGCTTTCATCCGTTGCAAACCAGGGAATAAACTTGCGGCGATCACCAATAATTTTTTCCATGAGATCGCTAAGGCTCTTTTCACTTACCAGCGATGATAGCAATATTATGGCCTCATTTTGTCCGTCTGCCTGCGTAAATAACCGAACGCGCGCATTACGAAGAAATTCCTGCGAAGTATGCTCATCAATCAATGTAAAGTGAGGGGCGATGCCCGCCTCCAATGGAAAGCGCGTCAGCACGGATTGGCAGAACCCATGAATAGTCTGGATGCGTATGCGCTCGGAACTATCCAGCACGTGCGAAAATAATTGGCGGGCACGGCGGAGAATCTTTGCCTGTGGCTTTTGTCCGGTGAGTTCTTCAAGCGATGCACGGAGAGAGGCATCCTCTGCTATGGCCCAGTGTCCCAATTCTGCTTCAATGCGCCGCTCCATTTCGGCAGCGGCAGCTTTAGTATAGGTAATGCAGAGAATTTTTTCAGGGCTTGCGCCGGTCAGTAATAGCCGTAATACACGATCCGTCAATACCTTAGTCTTGCCCGTGCCGGCGCTTGCCGATACAAAGACGGAGATATCCGGATTGGAGGCTATATACTGGTCGTAAGTCACAAAACCGTACTTTGTTAATAATAATATAACTATTATGTGCTATAAAATACTGGATAACAAGAAGGGCCTTGTATGGCAGGCAAGCGTAAAAAGGCGGCAGTAAAAACTGAAACGGTAGTAATCCTACCGGGGCTTTATGACGAGACGTTGTACCTGCTCGCCGAAGCCCATGATTATTTTTATACTTACGGCGAGCCTGAACAGCAGAAAATGACGCCGCGTGTTCGCACTATGTATGCAAGCGAGATGTCGCGCATTACCATGCGCCTCTCATGTATTATGGCGTGGCTCATGGCGCGCAAGGCAGTCTTTATCGGAAAACTCACGGAGAACGAAGCCAATAAGAATTACCGTTTGGACTGCCGCGAAGTATGTTTGAACCAGCATATTGAAGCGGAATCGGTGCTGCCTCAGGGAATGACTGAGATACTGGATAAAAGCTATGAACTTTATCAGCGCGTGGCACGGCTGGATGATTTAGCGGTGGCCGAAAAGAAGTAAATCACCGAAACGTTTCTATTTTAACGCTGAGACCTAGCGTTTTCCATACCTTGTCAGCAGTAAGTACTGGTAGATTTACTCTCATGGCAAGTGCAAGGCAGGCACGATCGCCCAATGATAATCCTTTAGGCGATGTTTTTGGCAGTAAACTGGCTGCCAGCAATGCCTCTTTTTCATTATAATCAGAAATATCAAGCGAAAGATCTCTAAGTAATTCCTCGACTTTCTTAAACTCCATTCCTTCGCGCACCATATAGGAAGCAACTTCGGTAAGATTAACTGCAGAAATTATGGCGCAAGGTAAATAATGGTCAACAATCTCCGCCCCTTTTTCTTGGTATATTGAAGAAATTAACGCGGAAGCATCTAGAACGATAGATTTAGTCATAATAATTATTCGCCGGAATCTTTACGGCGAAAAGCAAGAAAATTATCCAAATGACTTTTTGTATGTTTCCCATTTTTTACGGCAGCACGTATACGCTTGAGAGCTTCAGCTTGCTGAAAAAGACGCAGTTCACCATCTTGTAGACGTATGACCAACTCGTCACCAGGGTGAACGCCCATTGCCTTGCGATACGGCGCAGGAATAATCAAGCGGCCACCTTCGCCTATTTTTATTCGATGTTCCTGCATACGCCATATTCCATTAATTATGCCATAATTTTATTATTATGGCTTATTTTTAGGAATTAGGCTAGTTTTTTCTTCAATAATTCATTGACCATTCCGGGATTGGCTTTTCCACCCGATGCTTTCATTACCTGCCCTACAAAAAATGCAAACAGTTTATCTTTGCCGGAGCGGTATTCAGCCACCTTGTCGGGATTGGCAGCAATAACTTCATCAATAACTTTTTCAATGGCGCCGGTATCGGTAACTTGTTTGAGACCTTCCTCATCAACAATCTGTACAGCAGACTTACCGGTTTCAAACATCTTATCAAACACAACATTAGCGATTTTGCCGGAGATGGTGTTGTCTTCAATTAATGCCAGCAGGCCACTTAATGCATCAGTGGAAATAGGCGATGCATCAATTTCAAGACCAGCTTTGTTAAGCCTGCCAAATAATCCTACCGTAATCCAGTTGGAAGCTAGTTTAGCATTATGTTTGGCGGCTATCGTTTCAAAATATTGCGTTGTAAGTTGATCGGCTACCAACACACTTGCATCGTAAGGCGACAGACCCAAATCATTTATATAACGTTGTTTTTTATCGTCGGGTAATTCGGGTAATGTTGCCTTGATTTTATTCACAAACTCCTGCGAAAATTCAAGCGGGAGCAAATCAGGGTCGGGGAAATAACGGTAATCATGTGCGTCCTCTTTGCTGCGCATGGTGCGGGTTTCACCGGTGCTGGAATCAAACAGCCGCGTTTCCTGATCAATCTTGCCGCCATTTTCCAATATTTCCACCTGACGCTGGGCTTCAAACTCGATAGCCTTAATCATAAAGCGCACCGAATTGACGTTTTTAATTTCGCAGCGTGTGCCAAGCGGGGCACCGGGTTTGCGCACTGATACGTTTACGTCGCAGCGCATGCTGCCTTTTTCCATATCGCCGTCGCAAGTGCCAAGATAGCGCACAATGGAGCGCAGCTTCTTTACATATAGCCCGGCTTCTTCAGGGGAACGCATATCGGGTTCGGATACAATTTCCATCAGTGCGATGCCAGCACGGTTCAGGTCGATGAAAGTATGTTTGGGGCTGTGTTCATGAAGGCTTTTTCCTGCATCCTGTTCCAGATGCAGTCGGGTAATGCCGATATCGCGTGTGCTGCCGTCGGGCATATCGATGCATAACGTACCTTTGCCCACAATAGGATCGAGGAATTGTGAAATCTGGTAGCCTTGCGGCAAATCAGGATAAAAATAATTTTTGCGATCAAACACTGAACGCAGATTAATCTGCGCTTTGAGCCCCAGCCCAGTACGCACTGCCTGCTCAACACAGTAACCATTAATAACCGGCAACATGCCTGGCATGCCGGCATCGATTAACGATACGTTTTCGTTGGGCTCAGAGCCAAAATCATTGGGCGCGCCGGAAAAAAGTTTGGATTTGGATGACACCTGGGCATGCACCTCAAGGCCAAGAATCACCTCCCACTCTCCGGTATTGCCTTTAATGCGGTAAGGAGCGCTCATGCTTCCACTTCCTGCGGCACAGCTTTGAACTGCGCTGCCTCTTCCATTACGCCAGCAATACGGAACACGGTCTCTTCATCAAATGCTTTCCCGATGAGTTGCAAGCCAAGCGGCAATCCTTTATCTGATAGTCCTGCAGGCAGCGAAAGCGCGGGAAGTCCTGCGAGACTCGATGGAATAGTGAATACGTCATTTAAATACATTTTTACCGGGTCGTCGCTATTCTCACCAATGGCAAAAGCAGCCGAAGGCGCAGTAGGCGTTAACAGCGCATCGACTTTTTCAAACACATTCTTAAAATCCTGGGCAATGAGATAACGCACACGCTGCGCTTTCTTATAATAGGCATCATAATAACCGGCAGAAAGCACATAAGTGCCAATCATAATACGACGCTTTACTTCCTTGCCAAATCCGGCGGCGCGGGTTTGACAATACATATCGGTAAGCGATCCGCCTTGAGGCGTAACGCGTTGCCCATAACGTATGCCGTCATAACGCGAGAGATTGGAAGAAGCCTCAGCAGGCGCAATAATATAATAAGTAGGCAGTGCGTATTTGGTATGCGGCAGGCTTACATCAATAATTTCCGCGCCTGCGCTTTTAAGCCAGCCAATGCCTTTATCCCATAAAGCGGAGATTTCTGAATCAATGCCGTCCACACGGTATTCTTTGGGAATGCCAATTCTGAGTCCCTTGATATTACCCGAAAGCGCCTTTTCAAAATCCGGCACAGCGAGCAATTGTGAAGTGGAATCCTGCGGGTCATGGCCACAGATAACTGTTTGAGTGATGGCTGCGTCACGCACATTGCGCGCAAACATGCCCGCTTGATCGAGTGAACTGGCAAAAGCAATGACTCCCCAGCGCGAGCAGCGCCCATAGGTTGGTTTTATGCCGACAATACCGCAAAAAGCCGCAGGCTGGCGAATGGAACCGCCCGTATCGGTACCGGTTGCAGCCAGGCACATGCGCGCAGCCACGGCAGCGGCAGAACCACCGGATGAACCACCCGGCACTAAATCTTTAGTGCTGCCTTTAGCTTTCCATGGATTAATTACATTGCCAAAATTACTGGTGGTATTGGACGAGCCCATGGCGAATTCGTCGAGATTGGTTTTGCCGAGCATCACGCCGCCCGCTTGCCAGAGTTTGCTAGTTACAAAAGATTCATACTGCGGAACGAATCCTTTGAGGATATGCGACGCTGCAGTAGTCTGAACGCCGTTGGTGCAGAATAAATCTTTGATGGCAAGCGGAATGCCTTCCAGTGCGCCCGCCTGCCCTTTAGCAATGCGCACATCGGCGGCGTCTGCATCTTTAAGGGCGCGCTCAGGAGTGGTGGTGATATAAGCATTGAGCGCAGGATTATGCTTTTCAATATTGCTTACATAGGCCTGTGTTAGCTCACGCGAAGAGAGTTTTTTGGCCTTTAAAGCATCGCGTGCTTCAGCAAGAGTAAAATCGGTAGGATTGCCCATTACTCGATCACCTTCGGTACAACAAAACAACCATATTCACTCGCTGGCGCATTGGCTAGTATGGCATCGCGCTTATGGCCGTCGGTAATTTTATCCTCGCGCCAGGGCAGCGGAGTATCGGAAACGCTGGTAAGCTGCGGCACATTATCGGTATTGACTTCACTGAGCTGCTCAATCCATTTAAAAATGCCTGAGAGTTCGCGCGCGAAATGCTCTTTCTCCGCGTCACTCACTTCGATATGAGCAAGTTTGGCAATTTTGGTAATGGCAGTAATGTCTAATGTCATAGAATTATGGCGCCGGGTTAATAGTTGCGAGCAGTGGTTATAAAAACTATCCATTGCAGAGTAAACTACTTTGTGACTAGAAGAGTATTATGAATCACCTTTCTCCGGCTGACCTAACCCCGCTCCTGACCAAAGACCAGCGTTTGCTGGGGCTGGATGTAGGCGAAACCACGATTGGGCTGGCGCTGAGCGATGTCGGCCGCATGATTGCCACACCCTATAAAACCATTAGCCGCGGCAAGTTCAGCAAAGATGCCGAAACGTTAATAACGCTTGTAAAAGAATATAATATAGGTGCATTTGTGATTGGTTATCCGATCAATATGGACGGCTCCGAAGGCCCGCGGTGTCAATCCATACGACAATTTACGCGCAATCTGGAAGAAAAGGTAAGAATACCGATGCTGCTATTTGACGAGCGCATGAGCACGATGGCGGTCACACGCACGATGATGGATGCAGATTTATCGCGTGCACGCAGGGCAGAACTAGTGGATAAAATGGCCGCAAGTTATATTTTGCAGGGGGTTTTGGATATAATGGGAAGGAATAGCTCATGATATTGTGGCTGCTTATACCATTTTTTATTGCCTATTTTATCGGTTCCATTCCTTTTGGCCTGATTCTTGGCAAACTGTTTGGTGTAGGTGATATCCGACATATTGGTTCCGGCAATATTGGAGCAACCAATATGTTGCGCACCGGCAAAAAAGGATTGGCATTAGCAACCTTGCTGCTAGATTTTCTTAAAGGAATTATTGGTTATATTGCGGGCTATGTTGCCAATGAAATTATTTTCTTCAAAGTTTTCTTTAATGATGCCGACATAACAATATATAATAATTCGCTTTCTTATATATTGAGACTCCTAATTATTATTGCACCTGTGCTGGGTCATATATTTCCAGTATGGCTAAAATTTAAAGGCGGCAAAGGTGTTGCAACCAGTTTGGGCATTTTGTGCGCAATTCAATTATACCCCTATATACAATTGCCTCTCATTGGTCTTACAACTATATTACTTTGGATTGGGGTTTTTTACTTTACCCGCATCTCTTCACTCGCCGCTATTATCAGTATTGGAGCATCGCCTCTAATCGCAGTTATGTTCATTTATGATATCCCCGAATATAATGCTAAAGCAAATCCCACATTTACAGCATCTTTTTCACTGTTACTTGCACTACTTGTAATCGCCAAGCATAAGGATAATATCAAACGCCTGCTCAATGGCACGGAAAGTAAATGGAGAAAAATTAATGAGCCATCCTGAATCCTGGAAAGGCCTGCAGAAATTCCTGGCAAATGAATCGCTGGTGGATGTGCTGCGTCTTATCCGCAGTGAGAATGTCGGGCCGGTGACGTTTTTCAACCTTGTGCGCCAGTTTGGTGCTGCCAAAAGCGCCCTTGAAGCTATCCCTACCCTTGCCGCTAAAGGCGGCCGCCGTAAACCGGTATTATGTTACACGGTAAAAGACGCTGAAAAAGAAATTGAACAGGTTGAAAAACTTGGCGCGCGCATGGTGCGTTTTGGCGAAGAGGCCTATCCGCAACTGCTCATGAATATATATGATCCGCCGCCGGTGATAACGGTGCTTGGGTTTCCCACTGTCTGGCAAAGTAAAAAGACTTTGGCGATTGTCGGTTCACGCAATGCCTCTGCCAATGGCTATCAGTTTGCCAAAAAATTGGCAGCAGATGCCGGCAATAAAGGGTTTAGCGTTGTTTCAGGCTTGGCGCGCGGCATTGATACTGCAGCGCATGCCGGATCGCTTGCAACCGGAACAGTTGCAGTGATGGCAAGCGGCATTGATCATGTCTACCCGCCCGAAAATCAATCGCTGTATGATTCCATCGTTAAGCAAGGCGCGATTATTACCGAGCAGCCTTTTGGCGCCGCTCCGCATGCACATAGTTTTCCCGGCCGCAACCGCATTATCTCTGGGATATCTTTTGGCACAGTTGTCGTGGAAGCATCACTCAAATCAGGTTCACTTATTACTTCGCGTTTTGCACTTGACCAGAACCGTGAAGTATTTGCCGTGCCGGGATCGCCTATGGACCCGCGCTGCAAGGGAACTAATAATCTCATCAAGCAGGGGGCCATTGTCTGTGAATCCATTGATGATGTAATCAGCGCGTTCAGGCATCAGATTCCGCTTAGCATCAAAGAACAGGAAAGAGAAGATTTTACCGCTGCACAAGCGCCCGCACCGGATGAAGGCGAGCTGAATGAAGCCCGTAAGCTGGTGCACTCCAAATTGGCTTATAATCCGGTTTTAGTTGACGAATTGCTTATTCAGTGTCAATTAACGCCCAATTTACTATCGTTAGTATTGCTTGAACTGGAACTTGCTGGCAGGCTGCAAAGACATGCCGGTCATAAAGTCTCACTAAGACTGGAAGAGGAATCGTTGGTTTCGTAATGAAAGTTGTTGTAGTCGAGTCTCCGTCAAAAGCTAAAACTATCAATAAATATCTGGGTAAGGACTATCATGTTCTTGCCTCATTCGGCCATGTGCGCGATTTGCCGTCCAAGGATGGATCCGTTCGTCCTGCTGAAGACTTTGCCATGACCTATGAGGTCGACGCCGATGCCAAAAAGCAGGTGAGCGCCATTGCTAAGGCAATTAAAGGCTCCGACACGCTGATACTCGCGACCGACCCTGATCGCGAAGGCGAAGCGATATCCTGGCATGTGCTTGAAGCGCTCAAAGAAAGCAAGGCGCTGCCTAAAAAGATAGAAGTTGAACGCGTGGTATTTAATGAAATTACCAAAAACGCTATTTTAGAAGCGATGAAGCATCCACGCGCGATTGATATGCATCTGGTCAATGCACAGCAGGCGCGCCGCGCACTTGATTATCTCGTAGGATTCACCCTTTCGCCAGTCTTATGGCGGAAATTGCCGGGCAGTAAATCAGCAGGTCGTGTACAATCTGTAGCGCTGCGCCTTATCTGCGAGCGCGATGAAGAAATTGAAAAATTTATCTCCCAGGAATATTGGGATATCCGCGCGCTGGTGGCAAACGCTTCCGACATCCCCTTTAAAGCCAAGCTGTCGCATTGGCAGGGCAAGAAGCTTGAAAAATTCGATATTCCGAATGAAACACAGGCAAAAGCGATTACTGCACAGCTTGAAACCAAGCAATATGCCATTTCCAGCATTGATCCCAAACAAGTGCGCCGCCACCCCTACCCGCCTTTTACCACTTCCACGCTTCAGCAGGACGCATCGCGCAAGCTTGGCTTCAGCGCCAAGAGAACCATGCAGGTTGCGCAGAAGTTATATGAAGGTGTGGATATAGGCGGCGAAACGGTAGGCCTCATTACCTATATGCGTACCGACGGTGTAACCGTATCGCAAGAAGCTATCATTGGCGCGCGCGAACTCATTGGCAAAAAATACGGTGCGAACTATATGCCTGCATCGCCGCGTGTCTATAAAACTAAGCAAAAGAATGCGCAGGAAGCGCATGAGGCCATTCGCCCAACCGATGTTACGCGCCTGCCTGAAAAAATTGAATCCACCCTCGACCGCGATTTATTCCGCCTCTATGAACTCATCTGGAAGCGCATGATGGCAAGTCAGATGGAAAGCGCCGTATTTGATCAGGTATCGGTTGATATTGAATCATCGGATAAGCAGGCTGTGCTGCGTGCCACCGGCTCAGTAATGCGCTTTGACGGATTCCTGACGCTTTACCAGGAAAGCAAGGATGACGACGAGGAAGATGAAGAATCGCGTGCCCTGCCAGCGCTTACACTGAACGAAACACTTGCACTGAAAGAAGTCGTGCCCGAGCAGCATTTCACTGAGCCGCCGCCGCGCTTTACTGAAGCAAGCCTGGTCAAGAGACTAGAAGAATTAGGCATTGGCCGCCCCTCTACTTATGCCAGCATTATCTCGGTATTGCAGGAGCGTGACTATGTAAAACTCGATAAGAAACGTTTCATTGCCGAAGCACGTGGGCGCATTGTAAATGCCTTCCTGGTGAGCTTCTTCCGGCGTTATGTGGAATATGATTTTACCGCGCAGCTCGAAGAACGCCTTGATGATGTTTCGGCCGGCGAGATTGACTGGAAGCAAGTGCTGCGCGACTGGTGGGCGCCATTCATTGCTACAGTCGATGACACCAAACAACTGACCAATCCAGCGGTGCTTGAGGCGGTGGATGCTCTGCTTGAGCCCTACATCTATCGCAACTTCGCCAAAGGCACCGACCCACGCGCCTGCCCAAGCTGTTCCAATGGACGCCTTGGCCTTAAGACCGGAAAATTTGGCGCATTTTTAGGATGCTCCAATTACCCGGAATGCAATTATACCAAGCAACTGGCAGATGCCGGTGAAGATGGTGGCGCGCCTTCGGATATGGGCAACGAACCTAAACCGCTTGGCAGTGATCCGCACAGCGGAATGGAAGTGGTGCTTAAAAAAGGCCCGTACGGAATGTATGTGCAATTGGGAAATGAAAAGAAACCCAAACGCGCAAGCCTCCCTAAACATATAGCACCTGATCAAGTGACGCTGGAAATTGCATTGTCGCTGCTGGCGCTGCCGCGTGAAATTGGCGCACACCCTGAAACCGGCAAAATGATTAGCGCCAGCATAGGCCGTTTCGGGCCATACCTCTTGCATGACGGCAAATATACTTCACTCAAAGGCGATGACGATGTGCTGACTATCGGCATCAACCGCGCAGTAACGGTTATTGCAGAGAAGAAAGCACCCGGTAATTCAGCCGCAACACCACTTAAAGTATTGGGCGCTCATCCTGAAGGCGGGCAGATCGCTATTTATGCAGGACGCTACGGCACCTATGTGAAGCATGGTAAAATCAATGCGACATTACCCAAAACCGCAGATGCAGAGTCTTATACACTGGAAGAAGCCATAGCATTGATTGCTGAAAAAGGCAGCAGTGGTAAAAAGTCTTTCAGTAAGAAAAAAGCTGCTGCGCCTAAAGCCTCTGCTACACCAAAGAAAAAAGCCGCTAAAAAGAGCTAACTCTACCAAAAAAGTTTATTTTGCCGCTAGATATGTGTATAGTGCTGGCCTGAATCAGTAATGTTTACGGAGCCTTGATGAAAGCGCATATTTTCCGCCCTACACGTACTGCCATGCAATCCGGCCAGGCAAATACCCGTGAGTGGATATTTGAATTTATTCCTGAATCTTCTCTTTTTATCGATCCGCTCATGGGATGGTCAGGCATGAAAGACACCACGCGTCAGATCCAAATAGCTTTTGATTCTCAGGAGGAAGCTATTGCTTATGCCAAACGCAATGGGCTTGATTTTCAGCTGGCAGAACCTAAAATGCGAGTGATCAAACCTAAGTCCTATGCGGCTAATTTTGCTTTTAATAAAGTTATATAAAACAATATATAATTAGCAGAAAAATGCGTTCTGGTCATAATTTGGTAACAATATTATGCTAGGCTCTATAATGATGTAAAAGATTTTTAGTGAGAGTGCGTATGAAGCGTTTTACCATACCTTGCGATTTTGGCGGCCAAAAAGCCCCTTTCCATATTTATGTAGGCGAACCTGATCCCACAAAACACCCGCTGCAAAATCAGGCCCATTGGCTGTCGAATGAAAAAGGCGGAAGCATTCCCTCTGAAGTAATGGAAAGCTTTGAGAAGCTGCATAATATAGCTAAAGAGAATGGGGTTTCCTTTGAAGAACTCTGTGTATATGCGCTTGGGTCAGCTGCAGGTGGTGGCGGACAGGATAGCCAGGCAGCAACAGGTAGTGGTGGTGGCGGACAAAATAGCCAGGCAACAGCAGGATAATATAATAGCTCTATGGCTGATATAAGCTTTGAAACAGGACAACCCAGGCAACGCGAATTCGGTGTACCCCCGAATCTTTTTGATGCCGATGTGCCTGGTGATTATCAAACCGGTGCGATGGCGCTTGGCATTAACAGGCTCAATCAGCAGAAAGCTAAGGAAGACGCTGTTACCGCAGAAGTGCTTGCCCATACTGAGGCCTCCACTCAGGTTGATTTATCTAAAGTATGGGATAGTGATTTTAACTTCGGCACTGTTATCCGGCCAAGGGAAAATACTCTTCTTGCCTACAAAAAAATACTCAATGAAGGCAACGGCGCAAACAACATCCAGTTTTCGCAATTTAATTACAGCATGTTCGACGGTGTTATTGTTGAAAAATGCGGTGTGGATGCATCAGGCCGTTCTACACATGCAGCGTTTAATCCTGATAATAAAAATTATGAAGATTATGCCCCGCTGCGCAGAAATATTGCTATTTTGCGCAACTATCTTGCCGTTCAGATGTTTCATGACGGAAGATATGTAGGGGGAGAAAACAGCAAAGAAGGCAAAGAAGATGCTGCAAACTTGCGCAAACTCCAGGAGATGGCCGAGAAACTTGGAAGCGCGCTTGCGGGAGAAGAAAAGCTTAATTTGATTCAGCGTTTTGGCCGTTCATTAAAAAAACTTTTTAAACACGAAGATTTAGGCGCTCCCATTACCAGCGCATTTCTCAACGATGCCAATATCCCCGATAAAGGTATCGCGATTATGTATGAATATCTTCTTAAAGAGCAACGCAAGGAATCATGGACGGATAAACTGCCTTGGGTGAAATCATCGCCGCGTCAATGGAACCTATTTCCGCGTGAGCAAACCGCTTTCTCTAATAATTATATGCAACTCTATAGCCGATCCACCCGTATGGAGGGAATTGCAAATGCATTTGAGACCACCATGAAAGAATTAAAATCGGTGGATACTCTCAGCAATGAAGATAAAACCACTTCGGTTGATCATGCCCGCAACATCCTTAAGAATTTGCGCATCCTTATGGGATACGACATATCGGATCGCCAGATTACAGATACTCCTATGGGTGATACTGAAAATGAAAAAATATTAAAAGAGACTATCGATCCGCAGCAAGCTGAAGCGCAGATGATGCTTGCGATGGCAAAAACGTATAAGAATAGTCTTGCGAATATCTTAAATGCATATCGCAATTCTCCCGAGGATATTAAACTGATTCTTGGCAGCAGAGAACTGCAGGAAGCAGGGGATGCATTTGAACAAATCAGTTATCGCATGAAGGCAGAAACAGCAGGTATGCTAAAAGAAGAAAAGGAATATGGGTGCGCCAAAGATATGCTCGCCCGCATGGATCAAACGCCTATCGTCTACAGACCTACTTCAGCTGTGCCGCTTAAAGTACTGCTCACTAAAATTGAAGCTGGGCTTAATCAGGCCGCAAACTATGAAAAAATAATTGCTGGAAAGTCACAATCGCGGCAGCAGGAACAGAGCCGTCCACTTAGTAAGCAAGAAGCTATTCAACAAGCCGTAAGCCAGGGAAATGCAACGCTCGCATCCAGCCATGTCACGGGTATCAATAATGCTGATTTGCTGGCTTCTGCGCAAAGAGCGAATGAATTCCAGCAAAAAAAGCCTGAGCCTAATCCAGCAGCGCCTATTCTCACTCTTTCAAAGTAATATCCGCATGACTGCGTCCAGCGCAAAAGCTGATGTAATTATTATTGGCGGCGGCATGGTGGGCTTGTCGCTTGCCATTGCGCTTGCCCAGTCCGACGTAAAAGTTGCCGTGATTGACAGGGATAATCTTCAGTCGCAATTGTTACCCGCATTCGATGGGCGTGTAAGCGCACTATCGCTGGGATCCCAACGTGTATTGAGCGCAATGAAAGTCTGGGAAAGCCTGTTGCCGCAAGCCGAGCCTATCCTGGATATTCGCGTTGCGGATCAGGATTCTTCCAGTCATGTGCATTATAATTATAAAGATGTGGGCGACACCCCTATGGGACATATGGTGGAAAATCGCTATATCCGGACTGCATTGCTTAAACGCTCCCATGAACTTCCAACCCTTACACTGCTTGCCCCCATGCAGGTTTCCCATATTCAGCGTGATGCTTATAAGGCCATAGTCACATTAAATGATGGTTCAATATGGCATGCTCCGTTGATAATTGCGGCAGACGGCAAACATTCTAAGCTGCGTTTAGATGCAGGAATCAAAACAATTGAAACCAGTTATCAGCAAACGGCGATTGTCTGCACAATTGAGCATGAGCTACCTCACGCAGGACTTGCATTGGAGCGTTTTCTGCCTGCGGGACCATTTGCGGCGCTGCCTATGCAGCATAACCGCTCAGCACTCGTCTGGACTGAGCCGGAAGCGCTTGCTCCTTATATGCTTGCGCTTAATGAACAGGATTTTACTAACGAAATCAGTAAAAGGCTTGGTGACTATCTGGGAACGTTTAAACCCGTGGGTAAGCGGTTCTCCTATCCCCTGCATCTCATATTGGCAACGCGTTATATCGATACGCGGTTTGCACTTATCGGCGATGCCGCACATGCCATTCATCCCATCGCCGGCCAAGGTGTAAATGTTGGGTTTCGTGATGTAGCCGCATTGACAGAGCTTATACTTGATGCGATGCGGCTTGGGCTTGATATCGGTTCACAGAACCTGCTGGAGCATTATCAGCGCTGGCGGCGTTTTGATTCCATGAGCATGGGACTCATTACTGATGTTATCAACCGGCTATTCTCTAATGATATTGTACCGATTCGCCTGGCACGCGATGCAGGGCTTTCACTGGTAAATAGCGCCCCGCCACTCAAACGATTCTTTATGCAGCATGCTATGGGTCTTGTTGGCGATTTACCTAAAATGATGCAGGCGCAGGCAGCATAGCAAGGCACTTATAAATTTTTATCGTAATAGGTAGCCTTATTGAAGGTGCCCTCTGATTTATCGATGAGCAGTGTGATTACCGAATCTCCGGTAATATTGACGGTAGTGCGCAGCATATCGAGAATACGGTCAATGCCCAGAATTACGGCAATACCGTCAAGCGGCAGGCCCACGGAGGTAAACACCATTCCCATCATCGCTATGGAGCCGCCAGGAATGCCTGCAGCGCCAATGGAACCTAATGTGGCGGTGAGTATTAATAATACATACTGATGAAAATCAAGATGGATGCCATACGCCTGTGCAAAAAAGAGGGCCGTGATGCCTAAATAAATGGCAGTCCCATCCATATTGATAGAAGTGCCAAGCGGCAATACAAACGATGTCGTACTGGCGGAAACCCCCATACGCTCATTGACCACACGCATGGCGGTAGGCAGCGCCGCCTTGCTGCTGCTGGTAGAAAATGCAAGCGATTGCGTCTCCAGAATTTTTTTATAGAACGGCATGGGAGACATGCGGCCAAAAACAATAATAAGTAGGCCAAACAACAGATACTGTGTAAACAGCGCACACCCTACGCATGCCGCAAGCACGGCAAGCGCCTTTATGACATCCATCCCCTGTGAACTTACCACCCAGGCCGTGAGCGCAAATACACCATATGGCGCAAATCCCATAATGGTCTGGATCATTTCAAATACAAGGAATGCTGCAGCATGACAAAAATCTTTGATAATTTTTACTTTGCTTCCAAGTTTATTAATGGTGAATGCAACGAACACTGCAAATACCACAACCTGGAGAATACGGTCGTTTGCCATTGCTTCAAATGCATTGGAAGGTACCATATCCACAAACATTTTGATAAGATCAAATGGCTGGGCCGAAGATGTGGTAGGCGCAGTAACAATTCCCTGCTTTTGAATAAGCAAAGAAAGATCGATATTTTTTCCGGGTTCAAATAATGCACCGAACGCAAGCCCAATGAGCACTGCAAATGCGGCAGTAAATAAATATGCTACTACCGACTTGATGCCAATGCGTTTAAACGCTTCTGCATCAGTCATGCTGGTGATACCCAAAACCAGCGAGAAAAATATAAGGGGGACCACAACCATCTTGATCAGGTTGATAAAGATGGTGCCAACGGGCTTTAAGTAGGTGGTAAGATATGCACTGCCATCATATCCCAATGGCCCTTTCGCATTAAGAAGGTAGCCAACCGTTACGCCTAGCAATAACGCAATAACTACTTTTTGCCATAATTTCATAGCGATTTCCTTATGTGTTTGCTGGCTTATACTGAAATTATAGGGGTATATAAAGGGAAAAATGTCCCGAACATGTTTCAGGATCTTAATTTTCTTATTACTTCATTAATCCAACTTCACGATAATATTTGAGCGCACCTGGATGCAATGGCACTATAAGGCCTTCACTGACCATCTGTTGCTTATTCAGCGTTGAAAAGACAGGGTGCAAAGTCTTAAAATTATCAAGATTATCAAATACTGCTTTAACTACCTGATAAATAATGTCATCGCTTACCTTAGAAGACGTGACCAGTTCAGCCTTAACCCCAAATGTACTGACAGGGTTAGGGCTTCCGCGATACATACCGCCTGGCAAGGTTACATGCACATAGTAAGGATTATCTTTAATCAATTTATCAATCTTTGGCCCTTGGACAGCAATCAGATGCGTCGCACAAGCGCTGGTCGTCTCCTGCGTGCCACCATTGGGATGACCTGTAGTAAACAATATGGCATCTACTTTACCTGCACATAGCGCTTTACCCTGCTCTGCCGGTTTTAATCCCAGCACTTCAGTAAAGGAATCTTTATTCCAGCCTTCCGCTTTAATAAATTCCTCTGCAGTAGCGCGTGTACCTGATCCGTCGTCTCCAATACCAATACGCTTATGCTCTAAATCAGCAATTTTCTTTATATCTGAATCGGCACGTGCAAGTACGGTAAATGCTTCCGTATGCAATGCAAACACCAAACGAAGAGTGCTGTCAGAACCATCTTCACTGAAATCTTCTGTTCCTTTGTGAGCATTATAGATCCAGTCTGCCTGCGCAATCGCCAAATCAAGCTCACCATGGCGCAGCGCCCTCAGGTTATAAACAGAACCGCTGGTAGGCTCCACAAAACAACGTATGCCATGCTCTTTAATGCCACGCTTTACGAGCCGGCATATAGCACCGCCTGCAGGATAATAAACCCCCATCTCACCAGCAGTTCCAATTGTGATAAACTTCTCACCCGCAACAGCTGGCAGGAATAGCCCCGCTAAAAAGAGAAAAAAGAGTACAGCACTTGGAAGTCGTGACACTGACTCACACAACCTTGTAGATATTATTGATATAGTTAGTCCAGAATTGCTCGAGCTGGTTAAGCGTGCTGTTCATAGTGGAAAGCGAATTCATATCCGGCTTGCCGTTCTTCAACGCATCAATATTACGCTGGTATAGCTCATCAATTTTCTGGCAAAGCTTAAGTCCTTTCTCAGATAACTTGACGCGTGTCGAACGTTTGTCATGTGGCGAGCGTTCCTGAATAAGAAAATCATTCTCAACCAGTTTTTTAACATTATACGACACATTCGATCCAAGATAGTAACCACGATTTGTCAATTCACCGATAGTGAGCTGCTCGTTATTTATATTGTAGAGAATCAACGTTTGTACGTTATTGATGTCGTTTATTTTCAGGCGATCCAATTCCGTCTTGATTACATCAAGAAAACGGCGATGCAATCGTTCAATAAGCAAAATAGTTTCGATATATACTGTTTTCACATCATCCTCATTATGCAGTGAATTTGAATAGCTCAGGAATGCAGTAAAAAGGTTAATAATTTACTAAGAGCAATGTATTACATATCGCTTGTTATAATCAACTTATATTTGTTGCATAATTACCACTACCCAGCCGTCACATCAAGCAACTCACTGATATAGGTCGGATTGGCAATAAAATGTAAATTAACAGTAGTTCCTACCCCTAAATCACTATCCAAAACAATACTGCCATGATGCAGCTCCACTAATTTCTTAGTAAGAGGTAAGCCAAGTCCTGTTCCTTCATAACGACGGTTGAGGCCACTATCAATCTGACCAAAGCTCTGGAAAACCTTATGTATGTTTTCCTTTGCCATACCAATACCTGTATCTTTGATAGTGATAATAAAATCTGTAACAATGCCGCCACGCGTTTCAGGTTTTACGGCAATATGCACACTGCCTGATTTTTCCGTGAATTTAACGGCATTAGAGAGAATATTGAGTATGATCTGTATGAAGCGCAAGCGATCAACGATGATATAGGGAAGATTTTTTGGTATATCGGTCGTAATGGCAACGCCCCCTTCGGATGCACGTTCTGCCATAATGGTAATGCATTTATTGATGGCACGTTCAATATTGACTTCTTCAAACACGAGCGCGAGCCTGCCCGCCTCTGCCTTAGAAAGATCGAGTATGTCATTGATAATATCAAGCAGATGCACACCGGCATCATTAATATCATGCGCGTATTCCCCATATTTTTCATGCCCTAATGCGCCAAAAAGCTGATTGATGAGAATGGAGGAAAATCCAATAATAGCATTGAGCGGAGTGCGCAACTCATGACTGATATTTGCCAGAAAGTGTGACTTGGCACGGTTTGCACTTTCTGCCGCTTCCTTTGCCTTGCCGAGTTCTTCATTCTTTTTGAGCAATTGCTGATCACGCTCCTGAATTTCATCCAACATGGCATTGAAAGCATCAATAAGCGTCAGAATTTCATTATTATGCGTTGAAGAATCCGTATAGTCATGGGTGGCGCGCAATGAATAATCTTTCTCTACAGATACCCGCCGCGCAGTATCAGCCAATTGAAGAATAGGTGTTGAAATATTTTTCTGTAATCCAAGCGCCAATATATAAGCGATAGCGCTTACAGCAGCTGCAACAAGTAATGCGGTAATAATTTGTTTGCGTATATAGGCATCAATTTCACGCAGGTCAGATTCAACCGTTATAGATGCAGTAAGCAGCCCATTGCTATTTTTGAGATGCTTGGTAGCCATTGTAATACCGCCCGCTTTACGAATGCCATCGGTATTATAAATGACTTCAGGGCAAGTTTTATCTGACGCAGGCAGCGCCTCGCTAAAATAACTTGCTGCCGGCTTGCCATTCGCATCATACATGCAGGCGCGCAGGATAGAGGATTTAATATTAAACGCCTTTTCCAGATTTTTAGCAGCTTCATCTTTCTGATCGAAGGCGATGAATGCCTGGTTGCGCTCACCTACGATGCGTGCTGTTTCTTCAAGTTCGACCAGAAGATTTTGATGCAGATTGTAAATGCCTATCAGGGTAATGGCGATTGTCGTCAGAAGCACTGCAAATCCACTGATTGCAGTGATCAGTCGTATCAGTCGTGTTTTTATCGACGCTTCGCTAAGCATATCCTGATTACTGACTAATTGTTTATTTTACGACCTCTGCAGCGATTTCAAGCAACTGCGCATCAATACGCAGATTTACAGCTTCTGCCGCCCTCATATTAATGCGTAAATTAATTTTGTCTTTGGAAAACAATCCAATGCTCTTTTCAACTTTTACCATTTCGATAACGCCGCCGGCATCGACAAAGCCTTTTATTCCGCTTACCGTTACCACAGAATACCGGGATGCCTGGCTTAATATAGATGAAACATTGGCTTCCTCTGATTTGCTGACATAAAGAATATGACAGGAAGAAATATCATTTTGAGAAACGCCCGTTTTTACATTCAGGGTAAGTTGCGGGGTGGAAACGCGTTTAAAAATATCCAGAGCCGCCCCAAAAGGATTATCACCCATAATGCAGATATTAGCAGTTGCATTGGGATGGGCCAATGATTTGTCTCCCGGCCATTCGATAAACTTCACAAAGTTATAGAGGAATGCTACTTTTACCTGGTATTCTTTCGCAATCTTTCCTGCATCGTCATCGTCTGCAATAGCAGGAAACAGAGCAAAAACGCACCCCCCAAGTAGCATCACCAGAATATACAAAATACTGCGCATTCAATTCCTGCTTTTGTGCATTATCATTTGTCGCATGGGCAGATATAACTATCTTGGGTTGAGCGCAATTAAAATCTTACAGTTGCTTTGGCAAGTACACTGCGGCCGATTTCTTCAGGTGTCTGATACAAGAAAGGTGAAAATTCCTGATGTTCTGATTGCAATAAATTCTGACCGATGAGGCTTAGATCAAGCCCTGGCATTGCTGTCCACCCCAAACGCATATCCAATCGTGTGTAAGCAGGAATGGTAATAGTGTCGCCAAAGCCATCGTTAGCATCAGCTATACGATCAACGTAATACAACATAGTATCCCATTGCATATTATAAGGCAGATCAACATAAGAGCGGAGGTTAAATTGCTGCTTGGGTGCTGTACCGTTGGCAACGATAGGCGTTGCTCCGACAATATGCAACGTTTCATAGTAAAGCGTATAACCACCGCTGATCTTGATATGTTTAGTAGCTTCCCATGTTGCCGCTGCCTCAACACCTTGCGTTTCGCCACTGTTATCATTTGTGTTTAATGAAGGTGCATAGGTATAACTACCCATCACAGGATCCGTTAGTGTCGTTTCATTGCCAGCAGTAGATGAATCCAGTCTTTTATATTTATTTACAAAGCCAGTCAGATCGAACGACAAATTCTCTTTTGGTTGGATACGATAACCCAGTTCGTATGCCGTTACTACATCAGCAGTTGCAGTCGATTGGCCCAATACCGCAAGTGCTGTGTTACCTGGTAATATGCCTTGGATAAGATTGAGATTTTGGTCGCCTTGATTAGGCGTACGTACCGCACGTGATACTGCCGACCATATTGTCTGATTCGCCGTAGGCGTCCATGCTATCCGCGCACTTGGCTCCCATTCAAATCCGCTAAAATCATTATGTTCCAGTTTTGTACCGATTGTAAAAAATAATTGATCTTGCACTAACGTTATTTTGTCCTGCAAGAACCCGCTGTAAAGATTTTCATAATAGTCCTCAGGTGCAAAACTAATATAAAAACTATTGCCAAAGTCGCTATTAATCGCACGATAACCCAATCCCCATGTAACATCGTTACGATCATTGATGGTCAGGTTGTGCTGAAAATCGATGTCAAATGTCTGAGTATGTAAACTCGATCCAATATATTCAAATTCTCTGTTTACATCATCATAATAAGCCTGCAAAGTGATATCAGAACCCGTGCCAAGCTCATGTCTCCAACGCCCAAGTACATTCATTCCACTTACATCATCTGTGTCGTTTACCACATTAAATAAAGAAGGGTTTACAGTGGAAGTAACTGGAAGAAAGCGTAATGTATTTTCTACCCCTTGATAGGTATCGCCCTGCAATGTTACCTGTTCCTTCTCAGAGGTATTCCAGTCCATACGGAATCCACCCTGCTGGTTATGCCATTGATCTTCTGCTCCCATTCCTGTAGGAACACCTGATATAGGGTTTGCAACAGTGTGTTCCTGATTGTTATTAAAATACTGCGCATAAGTACGATAGGAAAGATCGCCATCTGTAGCACCATAGCGTGCCGATGTACCAACTCTTTCCTGATTCCCTGCTGCTGCGGTAATAAGGGTTCCTTGCGTATCTTTTGCATTTTTAGTGATAATATTAATAACGCCGTTAACTGCATTTGCACCCCATAATGTCGCGCCTGGGCCGCGGATAACTTCAATACGCTCAACATCTTCCAACATTACATTTTGCATATCCCAGAAAACTCCTGAAAATATAGGAGTGTAAACAGTACGCCCATCAATCATAACCAGCAGATCATTAGCAAATTGACCATTGAATCCACGCGACGATATTGACCAAGCATTCGAACCCGATTGTGCTACCTGTAATCCAGGAACCATGCGCAATAGTTCAGGTATACTTTGTAGGCCGGAACGGCGTATATCTTCCTGCGTAATAACATAAATAGCTGCAGGAGCCTGGGATTCTTTTTCTGCCTTTTTTGATACTGAAGTCACCTCTACATCGGACAATTGCTGCAATGACAAATTGAGCAGCCCGGAAGCATCAGGCGAAGTAGCAGGCGGAGCACTGGGCGCGCGACTATCAGCATCTGCTGCTTTTACTTCTACAGACAATATTGACAATGCACTTGTAACCATAAGCGCATAAAGCAGAGTATTACGCATAAGACCTCCATATGAACTGCTGAAATTGCAGCGATTGATGGGTAAGTCATATGTAAAAGAAATTAACAAAACCTTAAATTTTAGCCTTTAATATGGTTTTTATGATAATCAGCCATATTGAAGATACAGCATTATAAAAAAAGTTGCCGAAATGATACAGTTTTACCTACTTGTATGAATTGATTAGATTTGATTAAGCTTTGGGCAATCTTCTTAGCGCATCGAAATAATTCAGCACGAGTGTTTCCCTATAGGGATGACCTGCAGGTATAGTAGTGAGTATTGATCGATGTAGTCTAGCTAAATTATGGTAAGGTATGTGAGGAAATAAATGATGCAGCGCATGATAACGCATCCCCACGGGATAAAATACCAATCCCAAGATCCACGATCCCGTTACCGTGACACTATCCAGAATTTGCAGCTTTCGATTTGTTTGATTAAAATTTGTTGAATATGTATGGCTTGTCATTACCCGATAAAAATTGAATAGAAATGTCAGGTAAAAAATTGCATACCATATAAAGAATACTTTCCAGCTCCATACCCCACTTATCATAAGCGCAAAGAATATAGTATTGTAGAAAAAGCATCCTGCATCCTGCCAGTACCACTCTATTCGTTCTTTTTCATTTGGTAAAGAACGTTTGAAGCGTAAATTCAGGGCGAATGTCGATGCGTATTGATATATCACATTGCGTCCTTTCTCTCCAATGAAAGGTAATAAAGCAGGGACAATACCAAACCTAATCAATAACAGAAGGGGCATTACAGTCTGTGAAAAAATGGGGGTGACATAGTGCAGAGGTGAACCTTTCAACAACTCATATTCAGGGTCATTCATCGTCCCATATGTTTCAGCGGCATGGTGGTGCTTATGAGCACCAAATATATACAGCGGCAGTTTATGCACAAAACCATGCAAGAAATTATAACCTAAGTCGAATAAGGGAATCTGTTTTGCCGCATGTACTGCTTCGTGCATGAATACTCCTGCACGGAACAGGAAAACAGCTGAAATAAATATACAAAGTACCTGCTCCGGAGAAAAAGAAGTATTTTTAACGGCAAAATATAGGAAGCCATTTCCAGTCAGGAGAGATAATAAAAAATCCAACCAGAATATAATAGGGATGGGGCGAGAGTAATTATGAAGATCAGGTACGTAATCACCTATAACCAAACCCGAAGTCCGTTTATCGCTTTCAACCAATTGCATCTGAAAAGTATCCATTATTACCCTAAATCTCGTTATTACAGACTTTCGTATATTTAATGTATTTTGGCGTAAAATATTGCAAACGCAATAGTCAAAACTGGTCTATCCTGTAACTCTTGTAATATTTAAGAATTTTATCAAAGAAATACAACTCTAAGTGATTCAACTTAACGGTTGCTTCGATAGACCTTGACACGAGCAGACATTGCATGAAAAAAATGCGGGGAAGAATCAAATTAAGCAATGTGTTTTAGCAAATTTATGACAAAAAAGAATTATACAATGACCGGCGGGCCTGAAGGCCCCCCCATTTTTGGCATGATAGCTGCTGCAAAGAATGATCCTCTGGGTTTTTCTATGGAAAATGCCCTGCGTTATGGGGATATTATACCTTTCCAAATGATAGGTAGAAAATTAATTCAGGTGAATCATCCGGAACTGGTTCGTTATGTGCTTATGGAAAACCATAAGAACTATAATAAATCAAAAGCCTATATCCGGTTTGAGTCTGCCATTGGAAAAGGATTATTTACAAGTAATGGCGAAAAGTGGCGGCAAGACCGACAAAAGATTCAGCCCATGTTCAAAAGAGAACAAATTGAAGGCTATTATTTTACCGTTATTAATGAAGTAAGTGAAAAATTTAAGCAACGCTGGCTTACGTTGACAGAAAAAGGCAGAACAGAACTCGATATAACCTTTGAAATGTCAATGATGACAGTAGAAATCGTTTTAAAAATAATTTTTGGCAAAGATAATCTGGATGAAAAAACCGTTGCTTCGCTTCATTATTCTTACAGCGTTCTTATAGAATATCTTAAAATAACAAGAATGCTGCCCAAAGTGGATTTGGGTAAGGTTTTTTGTACCCCCCGTTATCTACAATTCAAAAAAGAGCTGGCAAATGTAGATGCAATTATCGGAAAACTGCGGGCAGAGTATCAAGAGGGAGAGTTGCAGGATAAGTATAACATGCTTGCATTGCTGACTGAGGCACAGAAACAAGATCCGCAGCATTTTAGCGATCAGGATATCAGAGATCACGCAGCTACTATGGTATTTGCCGGATTTGAAACGACATCTATTCTGATGCAATGGATGTGGTATATATTGGATACAAGACCGGATGTAGAAGATAAACTACGTAGTGAAATCATAACCCATGCGCCATGCGCAGCAACTCAGGATAGCTCTGCTCTTACCTATGACGCAATAAACAAGATGGATTATCTCTTAGCAGCAACCAAAGAAACCATGCGTCTTTATCCTCCGATATGGATATCAAGCAGAGAAGCTATCGAAGAAGATAATTTTGGTGATTTTAAAGTAGACCCCGGCACAATAATAGTATTGCCGCAAATTGCCCTGCATCGTCATCCAAAGTGGTGGGATGCTCCCAATGCATTTATTCCCGAACGGTTCTTGCCGGAAAATGAGGCCAAGATTGACACAGGAATTTATTTCCCCTTCTCGCACGGATCAAGAAAATGTAGTGGTTATAAGCTTGCAGAAATGGAAGCAAAAATAATTTTTACAAAGCTTCTTCCGCTTTTTAAGGTCAAAGCACTCAATAGCATAGCAAATAGTCCTGACCCTGGAGTTACGCTTAAACTTAAGAAATCCCTGCTGGCAGAAATAACAAGAATATGAAGTTATGCGGCCTGTTTTGCGTAGGTATTTGGGATATTGCGAAACATATCTGCATATAAACGATAGATAACCCTGGATGCATGGATAATGTCTTCCTGATCTTTTGAATCAGTGATTTTATTAAGAATATTCCCAATAAAGTCTACATGCTCCACGTCTAGAGAACTATGAGATGCAAGGTAACTGATAGACTCTTTGCCTACACCAAAAGATTTTTGTAATGCCTCAGTTGCCTGGGTGCCAATATCAGTACTGGCATTTTCCAACACAAATATCATCCCAAAATATCCCAGAGGATTCTTGCGCATAATAAAGTCATAATTAAATGCATTCATCAGTTCAACAGAAAGCCCGGGCCTGCCATTTTTTACAGCCTCTGCTTTTGCTTCTCCGCTTATATTTTTAATGTCATCCAATATCCAGTCTTCATGACCGGTTTCTTCTTTTATATATTCGATTAACAGCCGCCGTAACCATTCTTTATCCTTGGGAAGCCGGCCAGCCATAAGCATGACTAATGACACAGCATGTTTTACATGATGATACGCCTGTTCCAAATGCGCTACATGCATGTCGCGAGTAATGCGGCCCTGCATAGCATCCACAAGTATAGGCACGGCATATAAATCTGCACGTTCACTCGCCGTTTCCTGTTTTAACCGGTCAAAAAACTCCATATTGCTTCCTGGTAGATAGGTTATTTCAATTTTAAGAAAATGAAAAAATTAAACTAAACTTTTTCCCACGGACGATTATATTCATCTTCATTCAAAGTAATTTGGTCTTTCAAAGATACTTTATCGATGGTCAAGCTTATGAGATAAAATTTTATCTCTTCGCACATTGGATAATCAGGCAGATTGATATCGAAATGCAGCTTAGCCCCTTTTAACCCCATAGCAGAAAAATTTTGCATATATACACGGGCATTAAGTAAAGGAGCTGTTCCAAAAACAACGTCCATACCTAAAGCAACAGATTTTCTATATAAATGCTCCAACATCATCTGAGTGTTTGAGCTACCACGAAATTCCGGCAGTAAGCAAAAACGCCCAATTTGCGCATAGCGCATCTCTTTTTCTTTAAGATGAGGAAAGTTATCCTCAAGTCTAAAACCATCAATTTCAACCGGAAGCAAATGCGGCTGGCGTGGAGTTTTAACCGAAAGGCGCGCACCGCCAACACAAAGATTGCCGCGTCTTGCAACGATAATATGGCTTCTGCGATCATGCTCATCTTCAGCCGTATGTTCATAACGTTGAGCATTATGCACTGCCCTGAACTGGTCTTCATATATGCGATAATACTGGTGCAGCATTGCCGGATCACGCGTGAACTCAAATACGAGCTCTTCCTTCTTCCTGGTCCATTTATTGCTATAGCGTTTGGTAAGCGCATCTACGTTTTCAGGTTGCACAGAGGCCATTAGCCCGCCAGTTGATACGGCTGGAAAACTTGCCCCCGCAATCGGCGCGCTGCTTAAATTATCTGTCATACTATTACCATCCAATGTTTTTTTATCTTTCTGCACCGGGTTACTCCCTTGGGTTGCAGCCTTGTTAGGTGTATCTCGCGCGTTTTTTAAAACTTAATTTTTTATTAACCTAAACAGTATAAAGCTAGATGTTCAGGTTTTGCGGATACTTAGAACTTTCATCCACAACTTAAATATGAACTGGCTAATTGGCAAGTAAAACCTTATATGTGTCATAATTTTATTGTGAAAATAATCATGTATTTTTATACTACCTATTGATAATAAAGGTTTTTATGTGTGGAATTATAGGAATTATAGGTAAGGAGCCAGTCGCCTTAAGGTTGTTAAAAGGACTCAAACAACTCGAATATCGGGGGTATGACTCCTCTGGAATAGCCACTATTTATAATAATACTATTCTTCGTTTGCGTGCAGAAGGCAAGCTGAGCAACCTTGAAAAAATTGTCCAAGCCACACCGCCATCGGGAAATACAGGGATTGGACATACGCGCTGGGCTACACATGGATTGCCTACCGAAACCAATGCTCATCCTCATGCTACCGACAAGGTTGCAATCGTACATAATGGTATTATTGAAAATTTTCAGGACTTAAAAAAAGAACTACAGCAACAGGGAGTGGTTTTTGCCTCGCAGACCGATACAGAGGTTATTCTGCATCTTATTGATAAGCAGTTACGCGGTGGAAAATCACCTGAAGAAGCGGTTGCTGACAGCTTGAACCGACTTGAAGGCGCATTTGCACTGGCTATTGCATTTGCCGATTACCCTTCCCTTCTCATTGCTGCTCGCAAAGGCTCTCCGCTTGCAATCGGCTATGGTAACGGTGAGATGTATATTGGCTCGGATGCCATCGGGCTTTCTCCCTATACGACTAAAGTAGCGTATCTTGAAGATGGTGATTGGGTTGTTCTGACCACAGATAGCGCCAAGTTCTTTAATGCCCGCAATGAAGAAGTTGTACGGCCAATTAAAACCACAACACTTACTGGCGCTGCTGTCGGTAAAGGCGAGTTTCGCCATTTTATGCATAAAGAAATATATGAGCAGCCTACCGTGATTGGCGAGACAATGGGAGTGTTTTGCAATTTCTCGACCGGGGATATTCAACTACCCTCTATGCCGTTTGATTTGCGCACCATTGAAAAAATTACGCTTGTCGCTTGCGGGACTTCATATTACGCGGCACTTGTAGCGCGTTACTGGTTTGAGAGCATTACACGCCTGCCCGTTCATATCGATATCGCTTCAGAATACCGTTACCGTGATGTTGTAGTGGCGCCTAACTCGCTGGCCATTTTTATTTCACAATCGGGTGAAACAGCCGATACGCTTGCCGCTATGCGTGTATCTAAAGCAGCAGGTCAACATTGCATTGCCATTGTCAATTCACCTGAAAGCACGATGGCACATGAAGCCGATGCCGTCATTCATACACGTGCCGGAATTGAAGTCGGCGTGGCTTCTACAAAAGCTTTTACTACGCAGCTAGTGACGCTTGCCTGCTTTGTGCTTGCCCTTGCAAGCATCAGAGAAAAGATTACCGCAGAAGAGCGCATACGGCTTTTACACGCGCTCTCTGAAGTGCCTTCACGCATGGTGGAAGTATTGCATAATGAAGAGCATATAGCTCAGATTGCTCCTTTATTATCTGAAGCACATGATGTACTTTATATGGGGCGGGGAACAAGCTATGCCATTGCTTTAGAAGGCGCGCTCAAGCTAAAGGAAATTTCTTATATTCACGCCGAAGGGTATGCAGCTGGCGAACTCAAACACGGCCCTATAGCGCTGATAGATGAACATGTGCCTGTAATAGTGATTGCACCTTCTGATTCACTTTTATTTGAAAAGACAGCATCCAATGTGCAGGAAGTGGCCACCCGGGGCGGCAAAATTATTCTTATCACTGATGCCAAGGGCATTGCGGCTATGGGCGAAATTACCACTGCCGTCATTGAAATGCCTGCTATTCATCCTTTTGTTGCCCCGCTGCTTTATGCACTTCCTATACAATTGCTTGCTTATCACGTAGCTATTTTGAAGGGTACTGATGTTGATCAACCAAGAAATCTTGCTAAGTCCGTTACGGTAGAATAATAGTTTAAGCATATGGGCCAAAAGCAAGTAGAAAGTAATTGCATAATATACAATGAAGGCGATGTCCCCGACCTTGCTTATGTAATTGTATCGGGAAGAGTGGAAATTTTTGAAACCGTTGACGGCAAAGAAAATCAGATACGCATCGTTGAACCCGGCTTATGTTTTGGCGAATACGCATTATTCGATTCCCAAAAGTTACGGCCCTTTTCAGCCCGCGCCATAGAAAATACTGTTCTAAACAGTATGAATAATGACGAATTCAACACATTATTATCGCAATGCCCCGACGCAATAAAACCTTACCTGGCCGTGGCATTTGAAAAGATGACTTTAGCTAAGGTCAAAGAAAAGGCCACGGTCAATCCGGTTCTTGAGATGGATGTGAAGGGCCTTACTATCGAAGCGGATAGCGATATATTAAAATCTCAGTTCCAGCCTATACATGTCCCGCCAGAGCTTTTGCCTTTCCGCATCGGAGGATATCCAGAGGGAGGTGAGAAAAGCCGCCGTGATCAACTGCACTTATGCATTGCCTCCCATAGCAATCCGCTTTTGGTGTCACGGCAGCATTGCGAAATCGTAATTGAGAACAAAGGAATTTATATAACTGATTTGGGAAGTCGCTTTTGTACTACCGTTAATGGCAGAACTATCGGCCGTGGACGTGGACTCTATAACGCCCCACTGCAAAAAGGCGTCAATAATATTGTTCTTGGAGCGGTGGATGGACCTTATAAAATTAAGGTCACCTGCGAATAAATTATTAATATTATAATGCTTACAATAATCGTCCATTCTGTAAGCCAAGGCTTGCCTTTAGAATAAGGAAGAATAATTAAAACGGCAGTCAATAATACGCACAACCGCACGGGCGCCAGCCAGATGCCAGCCACCGTCAGAAGTTTAAGATAAACGGGAAAGGCCGCCGCATCACGGATAAGAGGTTTGCCCGATATTTTCCAGGCTACAAGACCTGCCAGCAATCCCATATAGGCCGTTCCTATAAAACCATATATGCTTCCATCCTGCAATGTGCGGTAGACCATGCCCAATATGACACAGGCTATGAGCGTTTTATTAGAAAAGAAATTATCCAACAGCAACATCATCCCCAGCATTACAAACGATGTAATACCCAAGGAAACCAAAAGAAATTGTTCTGAAAACCCAAATTGCAGATAACATATAATGAATAATAATCCGATAACTGCTTCGGTAACTGCATAGGCGCCTGGAACCTTGGCACCACAATAACGGCATTTTCCCCGTGTCATCAGCCAGGAGAAAACAGGAAATAAATCACGCGGCATCAATTTTGCGTTGCAATCGCCGCAATACGGATCTTTCCGAAAGAGCGATTCATTCCGAGGAAGTCTGTAAATAGGATTAGTAGCAAAATTCCCGATAGTTAGCCCAAGAAAGCCCGACCAGATAATTCCTGGCAGTAATTCAACGAATGACATTAATTAGTCACTTTCTGGTTTGGATTTATAATTTTATCAAGAAATCTGCCCTGAAAAAGATTTATACCCATCGCCTGTCCATAACTGATTGCGTTTTTTGTATCGCAACGGCATAGAATAACACGATTAGGGCCACAATTTTTAATGGCTCTCATGAGATGCTGGTTTTCTTCCGTATTCAAATCAACTTCAAGATCCGCATTCCATTGCAACTTAGCCAGATCAAACCCCATGCGTTCTCTGTTAATCTGCATAATGCTCTGGCTGTTAAGCCCATCCAGGCATACTTTATATCCTAATTTATGCAGGACATTGCGTGCTGCCACATACGCTGAAATGTCGCCAAATATATCGCCTATATGCACCTCAATTACAATAGAGGCCTTGACTGCAGGTTTAATAACCGCATCAAAATCCCTGAATTTCCGTGACAAAATAGTGTGAATATTAAAATTAAGGCTGACCGGTCCTTCAAAATAACGCGTAGGACTTATAGAAATCAAATCCAGCATACGCTCATCAAGCAATTGCGTAAGATAGCCAAACAGCCAGCGATTACTAAAAAAGTCCGTATCCACACGCAACATCTGACGCAAATGCGAAATGCTGATGTAATACTCATCAAATATCTTGCGCGGCTCATAATCAGGTGTAATCGCGCAGACGGGCTGACGACGGAATACACGGCTTAAATCTGCTTTGTTTAAGTCATGCTCAACATGCGCAAGCCTTGCAGGAGTAAATTTATTAGAAGCACCTTCAAAAACAGGCTCACTTGAGATTGCCTGCCGCCCCGCAGGTTCATTTGTAGATTCCACACGTGAATTCTGTGAGAGTTTTTTACGGCAAAACTGATAGAACTCCGCATATTCCACCCCTAAATCATACACACGGCAGAAATCAGAGTTTTCATCTCCCCCCGCATCATACGCAAGCGGATCATCCATGAATAAATACCGCAGCTGAAAAACTGCCTTATCAAGCTGTATTTTTGTGACATTACGGCATACTAGTATGATGGTCTGGTCAGCACATACAAATACCCCTCCTTGATGCGCAACCAACAAATCATTGAGTAGATTGACAGCAATCTGAATCTGATAATCGCTTCGGTACTGCTCTAATAATTCATTAAAGAAAAAACACACAGACCGCCAACTGCCTGCCTCATCAGAAAGACCGCTAACAGTATCCACCAACTTTATTTCAGCATCTTTTGTAACTGTGAACATACTATTTAGCCTTAGACGCTGTTGTTATTCTTAAAATGGACAGAAAAAATAGGTGTAACAGAAATTTTATCAATGGTCGCCATATTGCTCTAACATTCTTTTCGACGTCTTATCAATAACGTATTGTTCTAATGAGCGTGTATCAATAGAATTTTCCGTCGCATTCAGCGGACCCGAAAAATTAACTGTGATTCCCGGTGGATGCACGGGATCAAGGGCTTTCAGTGCGAATACAGTGTGTCCCTGCATCTTCCAGTTTACAATATCCATGTCAAACGCAAGCGTACCGTCAGTCTGAGCATTACTTAACCGTATATTGCTGGTCTTGATTACGCCGCCTGACAAAAAGCACTGACCAGTCACGCTTGGAAATGCAGTGCTTCCTCCTGGAAATGCACGTTTCACAACATCCAATATATCTGCAACTGTACGTACATAACTCACTGCCTGAATAATTCCCGGCATATTAAAGCCCTGCACTGTAACATCCCTGCCGCTGATGCTTATTCCACCTTCAAGATTGGAAACCCATGTCAGCATATCGATGCCCGTTGTATTCAGGCGGATATTAACATTGTATACCCCGGATATATTCTCCACGAGCGGCAGCATGCCGGCTACGCGCTCCAGGTTCAGTGAAGTAATATCTAACGCCACATTAATTCCCGGAATTTTTCCTTCGGTCAGTGTTGTTTTTCCTAGAACATGAGCACCATAAACGTCAGCCCGCACCCCTTCGATATTCAATGTATGTTCATTAATATCCCCCCGAACATCCACGGCATCTGCAATAAGATTCTTATATTTAAAATGCCCAAAATGCAGGCGATAATTGGCATTGAGAAGTTCAAGCCAATGGAAATCAAAGCTATTGCGCGGCCATATTATGTCCGGTTGATTTTGCGTAGCAGTGGCAGCAGTGACGTCAGAGGGATTTTTGCTTAGATTAAAAAACGTCTCTGTATCCAACGTATCCGCAGCTACATCCAATTTAACGCGCGGCAGCGTTTCAGACACGTCCATTGTAACTCCGCCTGTCAGTTCCGAACCATTATAGCTTGTCTTGACGTCATCAAGCTCAATCTTATTTGCTGTAGCAACCAGCTTTAAACTTGTCTTGCCTCGTATTGCTCCATTTAAAGTATATTGATCCATTATCGTGTTTAGTTGCAGGTCATATCCCAGCTGTTTAAGCCATTGGGATAATATGCCATCCTTATTTGCCATCGGATTATCGTTTGAAAATGATGTACTCCAGTTATCCAGTCCCCATAACTTAATAAAGTGGTCTAGGTTGATACCACCAATTTCCAGAGCTGCTTCCAGTTTTGTGCGATCGCCAAATTTAGCGATTATGCCCCCTATAATCCCCATATTCTCAATGCGTGCAGTTATCTCGGAAAGCCTGATATCCGTAGACGAAATAACCGCATTGGTTTTAATGCGGAAGCGTTTGAAATCATCAGGAGGAAGTGAAAAACTGCGGGATTTAAAAAGCTGCAGCATCTGAGCAAAATCATCTCCTGCAGCATCCAGCTGTCCTTCCAGGGTAAAGCCCTGGTATCCCTCTTTTCCAATACCAGCAAATATCAGGCGTGATGTGCCAGGCAACAAAGAGGAAGCCTGCGATATTGTCATTTCTCCACCCGTAATATCAAAATCAAGGTGGGTATCTTTTAGATGCTGATTATTATAAACAATATCATTGAACTTAACATTGCCTGCAAGGGTAATGTTATTCCAGAATGAATCGGGTGATGTATAAGAGGATGTTGGAAAATCGGTTTTGGGTATTTCATTATCAGTTTTTGCACTGCCGAATAAAGCGCTTCCAAATATTGTTTCTAAATCAAGGGCATCAATTGTGCCCTGTAGATTCACATGCTTAAGCTGCACGATTTCAGCCTGAAGGGCACCCTTTATAATGCTGCCGGCAAAAGTGATATTAGGTAATATGATTTTATTATCTTGTGTAGCAATCTTGCTTGTCAGTTGAAAGGGGAGCGGTTTAGTACCTTCTGTTGCTTTCTTAGCAAGCTTGCCTGTATCCTTATTTAAAAGATTTATCCAGGTTGCAATATCATCCGTTTCAAAACGTAGATCGCCATTTACAAAGCCACTTTTTGTAATGCCAAATGTGCCATCGTACGTTAATGATGTTTTCCCACTACTGATATTGATATTGGCTGATGCGCCATTTGACGAAATAAGCTGAGGTAAATCAATATGCGCAGAAATTATAAATGGCTTACCCAAATACGATAAAGTTACGTTAAGAACATTTTGTTTTTTCTCACTATTGCTATAATTGCCGTTAATATTGCTGTATTCCACTACAGTCCCTGCAATGGAATCGGTATAATGTATGGCAGCATCTGAGAAAGAGAGATTAGATATTTTTAAGACAGAGCTTAATTCGAGTGGTTTTTCTGTCTTGGCCTCTGTGCTGGCTATAGCCTGCCAACTCATCTGGTCGTTTTTCATGCGCTCCAACTCTATAGCTACGCCATTTATCTTTACATCTTCCAGAACAGGTTTTTTACTAAATAGGGAGAGTAAAGAAGGGCGAACCTCAAGTAATTGTATAGTAAGCAAAAAAGGAGAAGAGGCATTAGGCGCATTATGAACAAAAAGATAACTTATTGTCATATGCGGCAGGGGAAACATCTGAAGATTTGTCTCCCCCTGAATCTCCATATTGAGACCTGTCGCTAATTTAAACGAATGAATGACTTCGTTTTTAATAGCTTCTTTATCGATAAAAACCGGAACTAAGGAAGCCTCTAAACCAAGCATCAAAAGAATAACAAGACCTGCAATAAACTTCTTATTATTCAGTTTAGGCCAGTGTAAAGACTTCCAGTAATCCTGCATTGGTTACTCTTTTTTGTTTTTCTTTTTGGTTTTGGATTGTTTCTTAAGGCTAGATTCCTGATCGTCTTCATCCAGCTCCTCAATAAGAGCTTCGGCTTCCTCTTCTTCAACGTTGCCAACCAACCCTTTATCGCCAGCATTTAATTCCTCAATGATACTCTCATCATCTGCATCATCTTCGTTAAGAGGTTGTTCTGCGGCCATCTCTTCTAATTCACTGATACCCTGCAAATTTTCAATATCATCAACATCTTCCATTTCAGCGACGTCCCCCATATTGTCGCCTGTATCTTCATCCACCTGTTTTTTATCTTTTTTCTTTGATGCGGCTTTCTTGGCAAGAATGGTAGGGAGTATATGCGCTTTCTTTTCTTCAGGAGCGTCACGTTTGGTTATTTTACGCTTAGTGCGCACCAGCGCCGCTGGATCAAAATGATGATTACATTTAGGACAAGTGGCGGGGGTCTTATTCAAATCATAGAAATGCGCGCTGCAGCTAGGACAGTTACGCTTTGTACCCCAAGATGAATTTATCACGGTAGACTCTCCTTAATTAGGATTTATTATAGATTTTCTATACAGTACGTATAATTGAACTTTCTATTTCATTCAATTTTTGTATGGTCGTTTTTAGATTAAATTGCAAGCGCTACCCTCAAGCGTTACCTCAAGAAAGATAAGGAATATTTGTGACGTCGTCCTCAGCACTTCCTATGCAATCATCTCCTAGCAAGTCATTAAGGGGAAAGGCGAGCATACCGGGTGATAAATCTATATCGCATCGCGCGTTGATACTTTCGTCACAAGTCATTGGAAATACTCAGATAGATGGACTTTTAGAAGGAGAAGATGTTTTAAGGACTGCAAAGGCACTTGGTTTGCTGGGAGTTAACATAAAGCGTGCATCTTCTCATACATGGCAGGTGCAGGGCGTAGGAGTGGGAGGCTTGTCTGAGCCTGGCGATGTGCTGGATATGGGCAATTCGGGAACAGGAACACGCCTAATGATGGGGCTTGTAGCCCCCTACCCGTTTACCAGCTTTTTTACCGGAGATGATAGTTTGCGCGGGCGGCCCATGAAGCGGGTTATGACGCCGCTGGAACATATGGGCATCAGGTTTACAGCACGCGAGGGAGGAAAACTGCCTCTTGCGGTTTTTGGTACTTCACAAACCTTACCCATTGAATACACGCTTCCGGTAGCCTCAGCACAGATTAAATCGGCCATATTGCTCGCTGCTCTTAATACAGCCGGCAAAACCACTGTCATTGAGCCAGAAGCCACACGTGATCATACTGAACATATGCTGCGTTACTTCGGCTGGCAGGTTGAAACAACAAAACTATCGGGCGGTGCGCTTTCGATTGCAGTGACAGGCCACCAAAACATTCCTTCGTCAGACCGGCAGATTACCGTACCGGGTGATCCTTCATCGGCAGCGTTCCTTGTGGTTGCAGCACTCATTATTCCAGGTTCGGATATCGTTATTTCCCATGTTGCTATTAATCCTCTGCGTATAGGCCTCTACAATACTTTGCGTGAAATGGGTGCATCTATTACCTTTACCAACCACCGCGTGAGCGCCGGTGAAGAAGTTGCAGATATCCAGGTTCGCCATAGTGAATTAAGAGGCGTTACAGTGCCTGCCGAGCGCGCCCCCTCCATGATTGATGAATATCCCATACTGGCTGTCGCCGCGAGTTTTGCCAAAGGCAAAACCGTAATGAAGGGCCTGGGCGAACTTAAGGTCAAGGAAAGCGACCGGCTTGCCGCCATAGAAAATGGATTAAAATTGTGCGGCGTAGCCTATGATACAAAGAATGATGTGCTGACAGTAAGCGGAAATGCCCAGCCTCCTCAGGGAGGAGCTGTTATTCAAACGCATTACGACCACCGCATCGCAATGAGCTTTCTGGTCATGGGCATGGCAAGCAAGCAGCCTGTGCATATTGATGACGGCAGCTCGATCAATACAAGCTTTCCCGGATTCGCTGAACTTATGAATAGCCTTGGAGCAGGCATAACTGTAGCAACAGCGCCCAAGCCGGTATTACAAAAAATGCCGGCGCTTACCATTGCTATTGATGGTCCGGCATCGTCAGGCAAAGGGACGTTAGCGCGCCGCCTTGCTGAAAATTTTGGCTATTTATACCTTGATACGGGCAGCATTTACCGTGCGGTAGGGCTTAAACTCATTTATTCGGGTAAAGATCCTTATGATAAAAGAGCCGCAATTGATGCTGCCATGGGGTTAAGCGAACAGGATCTTGCCAATCCGCGCCTGCGTCAGGAGCGTATTGGTCAGGCAGCCTCCATCATTTCCGCCATACCTGAAGTGCGGTCTGTATTGCTGGATTTCCAACGCCGTTTTGGAAAAAACCCAAAAGGTGCGGTGCTTGATGGCCGCGATATTGGCACCGTCGTCTGCCCTGATGCTGATGTTAAGATCTTTATCACAGCCAGCCTTGAAACACGCGCCAAACGACGTCACAGGGAGTTGCAGGGTGAAGGAATTGAGGTTGTTTATGAATCCGTATTGGAAGACTTGCGTGAACGTGATGAACGTGATGCGCAACGCTCTGTTGCACCGCTCATTCCTGCAACCGATGCAATTGTAATCGACACCTCCCATCTAGATGCCGACACGGTATTTTTGCAGGTAGTCAATATTATCCGGCAAAAGTATTTTAGTAGTAAGATCGCATAAATCCGATTAAAAGAGTATCATGCTAATATATCCTAAACATATACGATATTTTATCTGCATGATTGTGCTTGGCAGTCTTGTGGTTGGATGCGGTCACAGCGACACACCGCTAAAAAACAATACCGGGAATTCCCTTTCCAATAATGAAAGCCTAACCATCAGGCTTGCGCGCGTCACTGAGGCAGGCGGTAATGTTGGCGCGGCAGAAAAACTCTATAAGCAAGCCGTAGAACAATCTGGGAATGCGGTCTTTACGCGGCTGGAACTGGCAGAATTCTATAAACGCCACAATAATAATGCAGGCGCCATCAGCGCGCTTAAAGATGCATCCGATAGTGAGCCCAACAACACTGATATACTGCGTGATCTTGCCAATACCTATATCAACGCTGATCAGCCAGACAAAGCATTGTCCTGTCTGGATAAAGCTATTACCATTACTCCTAATAATGCACTGCTTTATAATAGCAAAGGAGTGGCACTTGATTCGCTTGGCCAATATTCAGAAGCGCAAAAATCATATGAAAAAGCTGTTGAACTGAATCCCAATGATAGAATGACATTTGATGCCAATCTTTCCATGTCGTATATTTTATCAGGTGAATATGATACGGCAATTGGCTTATTGCGCCCGCTACTTAATGCATCAGACGTTACGCCCACCATCAGGCAGAACCTGGCGCTGGCTTATGGATTCAAGGGAGAAAGCGATAAAGCTCTGAAGCTTGGGCTTAAAGACCTTACTCCCGAACAGGCCGAAGAAAATGTTAAATTCTACCGTCTGGCTGCGGCACAGAATAAACACAAAGCACCCCCCAAAACAATGCATGTAGAAAATAAAGTACCCGCTGCAGCTCCTGCTCCTCAGGAAGATGAGGAGTATCCGCCCTCTGCTGAATTACAAAATCCAATGCCATTGAAAACAGCCGCAACTCTGCCGCCTGAACCGAAACCGGCACAAGAAATAAAAGAATCCCCCGCACCCATTTCAACCGTTAGCAGTTCTTCGGTAGCCAGCATTGCAAGCAAAGCAACGGATATAACTTTACCGATTCCTGTTTTAAAACCCGATAGATTATAAACACTACCGTACATTGGCGCTGCTGGGACTGCCCATACTCGTACCGCGCAGATTATCAATGGATCGGATAATCGCCGGTGACAGCACCACAATAAATAAAGTGGGCAATATGAAAACAATCATTGGCAGCGTCATAATTGCGGGGAGCCGCGCAGCTTTCTGCTCGGCGCGCAACATACGCTGTTCACGGAATTCAGCAGCCAGGACACGCAGGGCCTGCGCAATGGGCGTGCCATATTTTTCCGTTTGAATAAGCACTCCGACAATACCGCGTATTTCTGCCATATCTACACGTTCCGCAAGATTGCCAAGCGCTTTCTTGCGATCGGGTAAAAACCCCAATTCAATCGACGTTATACTGAGTTCATCCGCCATTTCAGGATAGGTGTTGGCAAGTTCACGTGCAACGCGGTCAAGCGCAGCAGCAAGGCTTAAGCCCGCCTCTGAACAGATCATGAGCAGGTCAAGCGTATCGGACAAAGCTTTCTGAATGGCATAATAACGCTTTTGTTTTGCATTAGTGACAATAACGCTGGGTAATTTAAGCCCCATGTAAATGCCGCCTACAAAAATAAATATATTTCTCTTGGAGGCCATAAGATTGGAAAAGTCTATATCAAGAAATATCAGGCCAAGTGCAAATGCCACAATCGGACAAACCAATTGAAAAAAGGCAAAAATAAAAATTGCATCCTTGGAGCGGTAGGCGGCGCTAATAAGCAGGCGGTTGATTCTGCCCACCTGTGATTTTTGCAGAAGATTCATTTTGTTCACAACGGCGCGAATCAGGGCAATCCCTGTGCGCTGGGTATTTTTCTTGGCGCGTTTACGCGGCGCGGTAATCTGCGCTTTAAGATGGGCACGCCGCTCTTCCAAGGCTTTTACGCGCACAGCAAATTTATTATGATATAGAAAACTTTTCGTCAGAAAGAATAGCACTGCAAGCGCCATCAATGCGGCAAGCAAAAAATAAACATCATCGGCTTCGAGTCCAGGAAGAAAAGACGTCATATCTCAAACCTCGACATTTTAAACATAATGCCTACTCCCAGTAATAAGCTGGTTACAGCGATTCCTGCTGCAACATGGCCGCGAACATCATAGATAAAAGGATCAAGATAATTGGGAGTGGTAAAGAGCAATGCAGATATTACCAGAAAAGGCAATGAACCTAAAATAAGAATGGAAGCCTTTGCCTCAGATGACATCGCCTTGATTTTCATCTGCATCATGAACCGTTTACGCAGTACATCCGCAAGGTTATTCAGCACCTCGGAAAGATTGCCGCCGGTTTCACGCTGCAGAATAATAGTGGTTACAAAGAAATTAAATTCAGTGGATTGTAATTTTACCGCCATATCCTGCATGGATTTTTCAACCGGCACCCCAAGGCGCACCGCCTCTCCCATACTGGCGAATATTCCACCTATGGGCTGTTCCATTTCCAACCCTACCATGTTCATGGACTCTGTCACCGGCAAACCGGAGCGAAGTCCTCTTACTATAAAATCAATAGCATCGGGAAATAGCTGAAGGAATTTCTTAACGCGCCTGTTTCCTTTTATACCTATAACAACATGAGGCAAAAACAGGCCGATAAACAGGCCCAGGGTAACACCCATGACAATATTACCATTTATAAAAATTATACTGCCGGCAATGCCAACACAGGCCAATAAACAAAACACCATATATAACTCAGGCGATATAGTTGCACCGGCGCGCTCCAGGCGCGCGCGCACAACAGCCTGCGTAGGCAGATGATTGAGAATCTTGCTCACAGCAAGCATCATACCTCCATGTGATTTCCGCCTGAGAAATAATGTATCTGATGATTTCTGCTGCTGCGTAGTTTGTTTTTTAGCCGTAACTCTCACGAGACGCTTTTGAATGCGTGTTCTTCTTCCCGATCCCCAGAAAAAAAATACCAACCCCAGAAATAGCAGCCCTCCCAGAGGAATTAATAGCTGAAAGAGAGTATCATTGCTCATATTTACATTGCCTCAAGCAATGCCTTATCAAGGCCAAAATAGGCTGCTGTATGGATAAAATGCGGGCGTAAACCGGTGGATTTGAATTCACCGATTAACCGTCCTTTATCGTCTTCTCCCTGAAATTCAAAATGGAATAAATCCTGCGTGACAATCACGTCGCCTTCCATGCCCACCAGTTCCGTTACATGAGTAATGCGCCTCACGCCATCGCGCATGCGGCTAATCTGCACGATTAAATTGACAGCGCTGGTAATTTGGGTGCGCACGGCTTTGCTTGGCAGATTAATACCCGCCATTCCCACCATATTTTCAAGACGGGTAAGCGCTTCGCGCGGCGTATTGGCATGTAATGTACCCATGGAACCATCATGGCCTGTATTCATGGCCTGCAGCATGTCCATGGCTTCCGGTCCGCGCACCTCGCCTAAAATAATGCGATCCGGGCGCATACGCAGGGCATTCTTCACCAGATCACGCATGTTGATCTCGCCCTCTCCCTCCAGGTTGGCCGGTCTTGTTTCAAGGGGAACGACATGTGGCTGCTGCAATTGCAATTCAGCGGCGTCTTCAATAGTAACTATGCGCTCCCCATGATCAATCAATTGCGAGAGCGCATTAAGCAAAGTGGTTTTACCGGAACCGGTACCGCCGGAAATAATAATATTGAGCCTCACCGCGCCGGCAATTTTCAATACCTTGCATACATTCTCAGAGATGTTGCCCTGCGCCGCCATAATATCGAGAGTAATTTTTTTCTTGGAAAATTTACGTATTGAAATACTGCACCCGCGTATGGCAAGCGGCGGTGCTATAACGTTCACGCGGCTGCCATCCATAAGGCGCGCATCGCATATGGGACTTGATTCATCCACGCGACGCCCCACTGCCGTCACAATACGCTGCGCAATGCTCATCACATGCTGGTTATCGCGAAATTTTATATCCGTAAGTGTTAGCTTACCCTTACGTTCAACATAAACCTGGCTGGCGCCATTGACCATGATATCGGTAATGCTCTCATCCTGAAGCAGTGGCTCCAGAGGGCCCAACCCAAGCATGTCATCCACAATCTGATTGGCAAGCTGCTGTTGCTCCACCTGATTGAGGAGCAATTTCTGCTCCATCACAATTTCACCGATAATATCAATAATCTGGCGCTTTAAATCCTCACGCGGCAACCGGGATGCCGTAGAAAGATCAATCTGCTCCATAAGAAGCGTATATATTTTATCTTTTGTTGTGGAAGCTTCCGCCGATACCTTATTTGAACCAGCGTCTGAGTCTGATGGCAGAGATACCGGCTTTAATCGATCTTCAGCAGCTTTATTAGCCGAACTTGCGGCAGCAGGCTTGCTGGCATCATTAGCTGGGACCGCAGGCTGAACCGTTGCCGGTTGCGATACGGCAGTAGATGCGGCATCTCCTGTACTACGACGGCCAAACATAACCATTTATTTTCCTCCCTTGAAGAGAGAAAGAAGCTTATCCAATTTTTTAGGCGGCGCTTTAGGCTCCAGGCCTTCAACAAAACGCTCTGCCAAAGCATGCATCACTTTGGTTGCAGGGGTATTTTTAGTTGTTTCTGCCAATACTTCGCCTGCCGTAGCGGCTATCTGCGCGTCTAGCACAAAAGGAATATTATATTCCATTTTAAGACCAAGGCCTTTTTCAAACTCCGCCTGTGGCAATTGATGTTTTCCTGCCAGGCCAACGCGGTTTGCCACGAATATGGGAGCGCCTACCTTGAGCACGTCGCGGCAATATTCAAGATAACGCAACGATTCACGCAACCCCATGATCGTATATTCCGTGACACATATAATGTGGTCAGAATGCTTAAGAGCATGACGTGTAAAAGGCGTAAGCGTGCGCGGCACATCCACAACAATGTGGGAAAATTTAGGTTTAATCTGCTTAAACAGGGATTCTGCCGCAACATCACTGGCGGCAATATCTTCTTCCAATGACTCTTCTGTGCTTAAAATTGAGAGGTAGTCATCTATCCTCACCATTACCCTGTCTAAAAATAATCCATCAATGCGATCAGGCTTTTCCAGTGCGTCACGCAGGCCTTTTCCCGGTTCAAGATCCAGCGCAAGAGCAACGGTTCCAAGTTGCGGATCAAAATCAAGAAGCGCTGTTTTCTGATGCAGGCTGTTTGCAAGAATCCATGCCGTATTTACAGAAACGGTTGTAGCCCCTGCTCCACCGCGTGAACCAATAATGGTTATGACTTTAGCATCTTTCTTTGCCGTTGATGATACAGGGGCAATCTCTATCACAGGAACTTCTGCCGCTTTGCGATACGCGGCCTCAAGCGCAAGCAAGGTAAATGGTTTTAAAAGATAACTGGATATTCCCACCTCGACAAGCCAGCAGTAAAAACTGTATTCATTTACCTTGCCCGATACGATAACTTTTATGGTGGGATCGCATACATCGGCCAAGCGGTCAAGGGCAGCAGGGGCAGTTTCCGAAGAAGCAATATCCACACACAATACATGGGGAGAGGTGTGCGACTTAAGAAATTCCGCTGCAGTATCAATATCACCTTGATGAATTACACTTTCTTCCCAGCCCTGACTTTTGGCAAACTGCTTCAGCGTTTCGGCACTTACGCTGTCATTGGTAAATGCTAAAAATGCAGGCCGAACTCCATGTTCTTTAGTGATTCCTCCTGCTTGTATGTTTCCTGAACTACTCATCGAGCGTGCAAATCATAAAATATTATGGGGAGCCGCTAATCGATCCAAGACTGGAAACATTACTTGAATTCGCAGTTGCAGCCCCAGCAGAAGAACTTGGCGTACCAGCACTCATGCTTCCGATAGGCATAGGAATCCCCGCATTGTATTTTTGGACAGAAATACTGTCACGCACAGGGCTCATACTATCAGTTCCGTTGCCATGTTCAAGATCAGCGGGATTAGTAAGCTGCACTGCAATATTGTTTTCATAAGAACAGCCGAAGCCACTCGCACGCGTATTATTATAATTTGCGATTGAATTTTTGCTCCAGTCTGGACAAGGAGCAGGAGGAATTATTTTATCATACTGCACTGCCACTATAATTGTATGTCCATCACTACCAAAAGCTTGCTGCAGATGAATAACCTCCGGGGCGATTCCTGCATGTATCAAATATTTTTTTATCTGTTCTGCATGCTGCTCAGCCTCTGAATTCATATCATCCGTCATAAGTCCCACATAGGAGATGCCAGCAGATGGCAAGGATTGCACAAATATGCGCAGCGCGTTAAATTCCGTATCGGTAAGATGCTTTGCATGTTCTTCATACACAACCGGATGCGAAAGCAGCTCTGTTTTAACACGGGCAAATTCAGGCTGCGGCGCATTGCATGACGCAAGCACTACAGAAGCAAACACAGGCAATAGTATGGCTATTATTTTCTTAAATTCCTGCATTAGCATGAACAATGCCCCTGATGTTATTTTAATATATACCCTACCGGCCCGTTTAACTTAGGTGATTCAGCAGCAGTATTATCATGGGCTGCGGCGTCTTCATCGGTTCCCGGTGCCTGCTCTTTATAAAGCTTGCCCATTAAGATGCGCTCGCCGTCACTGGACATCACCAGTCCCTGCGTAGGATCACGCAAAGTCTTGTCTTCATCAACCGCTTTTACAACATAAGGGGTGACTATAATAACCAGTTCGGTCTGGTTATGTTGAAACTGGCTGGAACGGAATAACATTCCCAATATGGGCAAGTCACCCAGGAAAGGGAATTTGGTAATATCGTTACTGCGATCATTTTCCAGCAACCCTGCAATGGCGAAGCTTTGCCCGCTGCCAAGCTCTACAGTCGTTGAAGCCTTGCGTGTAGTAAGCGCAGGAATATTAAAGCCTGCATCCTGCACCGCGCCTGTTTGCGAAAGCGAGCTAACCTCAGGCGCTACGGTAAGACTGATACGATTCTTGGCTAATACGACGGGAGTAAAGTTAAGACTTACACCATAGGGCTGATAGGCAATGGAAATCTGAGCCGTTCCACCTGCGCCGCTAACAGAAGGTACAGGAAATTCGCCACCCGCCAGGAAGCTTGCCGGCTGGCCCGATTGAGTGGTCAATGTGGGTTCAGCAAGCGTGGTTACAAGACCATTATCTTCCAGCGCGTCAATAACCCCGTTGATATTATTATATTGTCCACTCAGCGTGTCCTGCGTACCATTACGGGTCACCAGGCCGGTGGCCGGATCAAGTATAGTGCGGCCGGTAAGCGCGCCAAATACAAACCCCTGAGAGCTGGCAAGATTCTGCAGGCTGATACCAAAATTCTTAAGGGTTGAACGATTAACCTCAGCGATTTTTACCTTAAGCATCACCTGATTAGACCCCAGAGGACGCAACATATTGATAAGCGTCTGTTTGTCTTTTACAAAAGGCGCGGCAAGACGGCGGATGTCTTCTGCCTGCAGTGGCGAGCTGACCTCTCCGTTCATAACCAGCGCACCATCCACAGATTGAAAATCCACTTTTGCATCCGGTATTATGGCTTTGAGTGCTTTGTTAAGCTTACTTATATTGTGCGTTACTGTTACTACCGCCCGCAATATTTCATGGTCCTTGGAATCCACGGCAAATACCGTCGTCTCACCAACTGATTTGCCGTTTATATACACCAGTGAAGGCGAAACCACCTGCACATCCGCTATGGTTGGATCAGCGGCAATCACTGCAGAAGCCGGTGAAGACAGACGCACCAGCTTGCCTTTACTTACTTCTAAAGTATAGGTTTGTTCCTGAATGGCATCCTCTTCCTCCACTGCGCGCACGCCTCCTGGGAAAGAAGCAAAGCCAATGGCAAACATAAGCATGAATGCTCCGCAGCTATTGATATAGGGATTACGAATTATAGTATTCATTTCTGCCCCTGATGAAAATCTATCTGTTCTGTAGTATTTCCATGATAGACACTCACTTTAGAACGCACTTCGCTCTTATCTCCCATGAGCCTGCTTACATCATTATTGGTAGAATAGGTTTCATCGGGGTTGCCGATAAAATCGGAACTGGCAAGCCCTGCATCACTTTTCTTGGTCTGCTTACTTGCATTATTTGCAAGGCTGCGCAGACTAACCGATATCGTTCCCAAATTAGTCGCCACATTGATCATTTCAACCTGCTTTGGGGTAACCTCAAGTGTGATGGTCTTGGCCACCACCGCCTTATTATCTGGATTGTTCAGCATCTGGTCGATAGCAAGCACCCGCACATCTTCAATAAAGGTTTCACTCGCAAGCACATCCGAACCGCCATCCTTCAAAGGAATTCTATGTGTCAAAATAAGATCAACCTTGTCACCAGGAAATATAAACCCGGCATTGCCGGAAGTCAAAGTAACTGCAATGGAAACTGCGCGCATACCGGGCGTTAATACGGCGGACATAAAGCCCCCCTCATTAGCGCGAACAATAGAAGCAGCCGTAATGGGTTCGCCAACCAAGATAGTGCGGCGGGCAACTCCACCGTTGAATTCTTCAATCTTGTGAACTTCAGGGGTTATAAAAGATGGCGTTATACTGCTTTGCACCCAGTCCGCCCATGCTAATTGCTTGTCTGCATGCACGAACGTTCCTGCTGCAATCTCCGAAGAAGCTACAAGCACTTTTGCCCCCCCCACAGCAACAGGCTGGGCACGATTTTTTACGACAACAGCAGTCACTATCGCAAACACCACGGCGACCACCAACAATATCAGTGTGCGTCCATTCATAATATTACTGTAATACTAAATTATTCATGGAAAATGATAGGCCAAGTATAATTAAGAAATAGTTAAGCGTTGCACATGGCTTTTATTATTATTTTTATTACCATAATTTGTGGCAATTATAGCACATTCGCTCCCGGCAAAAAAGATGGGGTTATAAAATTATCCGACTGCTTTTTTGAGCGTTGAAACCGCTACCGGAGGCGAAAAAAGATACCCCTGAAAAAGGTCCACATCCACCTTAAGCAATTCACGATGAACCGCTTCAGTTTCAACACCTTCGGCAAGAATTGTAACCCCCGATGCATGGGCCATATGGACCAATTCTTTTATAATTTTTTGTTCTGCTATTCCCTGCGCGCCACGGACCAGATTAATATCAAGTTTAATAAAATCCGGTCTAATTGTTTCAAGAATTTTCTTGGCAATTGCCACAGAGGAAATATCATCCAAAGACAATGAATACCCTTTGGATCGGCAATAATCAAAAATTGCTTTCATATGCATAATATCGCGGGGCGCTTCCGATTGAGTAAAATCAAGTACGATTTGCTTTGCAGGCATGCCATTATATTTTGCCGCTTCAGTAAGACCCTCGAGATATTTCTCTGGGCGGTGAATGAATCCCGGCACAAAATTAATAAAAAGAAATCCTTCTAAATCACTATCTATAAAAGAAGTAATTGCCTTTACATGGAGGTGCCTGTCGAGAATATATTCAGCACTAAGCCCCCTGCTCGCTTCAATTATCTTGCCGCCGCCAATAGGCTCCTTGTCCGTTTCCACCCTGGCAAATGCTTCATAGCCAAAGACTTTGCCGCGCTTATCAAGCACCGGCTGCATGTATGATACCACGCGATCTTCAATCATAGCATTTCCAAGCCATAAACTATCTGCCAGGAAATTGATTGCAGCCACGGATTTGCGGGCATAGCTGAATTCTTCAAAACCAGGCTGGGCTTCAGCCGGAATTAAAGCAATCTCAACCTGTTGTTCAGCTTCATGCTTTGCTAATATTTCGCGTACAGCTTTCCATGCGGCGTCCCAAGGATGAGCAAGACGCATTATAAAGGCATTGCCCAAAGCAGGCACAATTTGCATGCCGCTTGCAATAAGGTCGCTCTGCAATGCTGTATTATCACTCAAAGGGAATACCGCCAGCCAGTAGTAATGGGACTGGTTATAAGGAAGATTAAAAGCCGATTGCGATTTCTCAGACTGCATGCAGTTCCCACATTTATCTTATGGTATATTTATTTTTAGTATGTCCGACAACTCATTTAATGCACGTTGTGACTCTTCGGCAAGACTTGGATCACGCAGATCCTCTGGCGTGATTCTATCACGATAATTTTTTTCAATCCATCGGCAAAGTTGATCATATAGATTTTCATGCAACCATATCGAAGGAATCACAGCTTGCCGTTCATTTTTATTGAGCACAACGCGCAGTCGCAGACATGCAGGACCACCGCCATTTTTCATACTCTCGCGAACATCCAGATAATGCACTGCCTTTATATGACCTTGCGTTATTAATCTATCAAAACAAATTTTTGCTTTAGTGTTTTCTTCACATTCTTTAGGTGCAATTACCACCATGCCGCCCTTTGGAAGCGTTATGAGTTGGGAATTAAAGAAGTAGGTGCCAACGGCATCATGGATGGGCAATTCTTTTTCACTTATTTTTACTACTATATATCCCGCATCCAGTTTGCCATGAAATCCTTCGTAAGCTTTCTCATGATAAATAAATAATCGCTCATTGCTCATTGCAATGACATCATTATGGAATACGCCTGCGTCTATGGCTTGTGGACTCTGGCATAAAAAAACAGCGTTTTGCGGATCAAGAGAATGCAGCCTTGCGATTGCTTCTGATGCAACCAATGTTTGTCTCGCCGGATATTTTACGCTTTTCCCTCCGTAAACAAATATTTCCGTGCCTTTTGCGGCATGAGACGAACATAGACGCATGTGATTAGCAGCGCCTTCATCGGCAAACGAAGCCTGCGCTGGCAATGGTGGGTGATGAACAAAATGCGGACCAGGAAATATCTGTTTTAAATAATGTGCTGTAGTGGCTGCTTCAATAGAACGATGAAGTTTGCTGATTAAATTGGCAGGAGTAATATGCACTTTACCATCTGCCGTATCGCTACTCGGAGAAATCGTTGCAGCATTAGCTGCCCACATGGAAGAGGCCGAATAAAATGAATGAAGTAATGAATCTGGAACAGTATCCAGTGAGTTAAAGCCTAATTGCTGTAATGCCTGCCAATCGGGACGTGGCTGCGGCGGCATAACCATCTGGGCAATCCCCATATCGCTCAGGAATTTCATTTTGCGCAAGCCCTGAAGCGCTGCCTGCTTGGGATTGGATACAGATAAAGCATGTTTTGCGGAAGCTACATTGCCAAACGACAGGCCCGCATAATTATGGGTAGGACCTATCAGGCCGTCTATGTTGGCTTCTATAGCATTCACACACTGAGACCCGGAGATGGTTTATCAGGAATCACTACTTTCTCCGCTTCATTGGAAGAAACGGGGTAAGCGCAATAATCTGCTGAATAATACGCCGCCGGGCGATGATTACCACTTAACCCTACCCCACCAAATGGCAAATTGGCACTCGATCCTGTCAATGGACGATTCCAGTTCACTACACCTGCCCGCACACGCGCAAGAAAAGCTTCATAATATTCGCGTTTATCGGTAAAGATGCCAGAGGAGAGTCCAAACTTTGTATTATTAGCTTCTTGTATAGCGGCTTCCATATTGGACACACGAATGAGCTGTAATAAAGGGCCGAACCATTCTTTATCTGGTCTATTCTCAATTGAAGTTACATCAAGCAAGGAAGGTGAAAGAAAGGGCAGCGTATCATGCAGCCTTTGCATTTTCACCAGCGGCTTTGCACCCGCTTCAATGAACTCGTCCTGCGCTGCAATCAGTTTATCAGCCTCTTTATTGGAAATAAGCGGCCCCATATAAGGCTCTGGCGTATCATCATAGTTGCCCACCTTAATAGAGTTTATCATAGCAATGAGGGTTTCAATGAACGCATCATTGGCTTTACCTTCGGGCACAATAAGGCGGCGCGCGCAGGTACAGCGCTGGCCAGAAGTCATGTAGGCCGACTGAACCGTCCAATATGCGGCCGCCTTCGCATCAGTAACATTATGCACCACCAGCGGATTATTGCCGCCCAGTTCAAGCGCCAGGATTTTGTGGGGCGTGCCGGCGAATTGCTTATGAAGAATCTGTCCGGTATCGCTGCTGCCGGTAAAAAATACACCGTCTAATTCAGCATGTGCCGCCAGTAACTTGCCAGTCTCACGCTCACCTTGCACCAAATTCACCACACCGGCAGGCAACCCCGCTTCATGCCAGCATTCAAGTGTTTTCTCCGCTACCAGGGGTGAGAGTTCACTGGGTTTAAATACGACAGCATTACCAGCAAGGAGTGCCGGAATAATATGGCCATTGGGCAGGTGCGCTGGAAAATTATAGGGGCCATATACTGCTACTACCCCGTGCGGTTTATGACGCAATGCGGTTTTAAATCCCTGAGCATCACCAAATTTTTCACCGGTACGTTCATGATAGGCCTGAAGGCAAAAATTGAGCTTGCCAATCATGGCGCCGATTTCCGTGCGTGCATCCCACAATATTTTACCGGTTTCCTGTGCCAATGTTACAGCAAGCGATTCTTTGCGGGTTTCAAGGACAGATTGAAACTTTTTTAAAATGGCTATCCGTTCATCAAGCGCGGTCATTGACCATGAAGCAAATGCCTTGCGCGCGGCAAGAAATGCAGCATCAATATCCTGTGCAGAGGCGGCGTGCCCTTGCCAGATCACAAGTCCTGTTGCAGGATTAAGCGAAGTAAATATCGCACCATTTCCCACCTGCCACTTCCCATTAATATACTGCATGCCATGATTCATATTTTTCCCTTTTTATGATGCATAACGCACCTTATCCCCTATATCGACTCCAATAATTTTTGCTGTTTCCGGTGTAATGGCAATTCCCTCACCTTCTTTTTCAACACTGCCAAAAGCAATCGTGAAATCTTTTAAACGCGTATTGCAAATCATAGTAGGCTCAGAGGATGTTTTGCGAATCGCTTTCACTTCTGCATTAACACTTTTGCGTACAGTGCGTATATTCACCCGCTCAGCCTGCACTGTAGGACCAGCATCAAACAAATCCACATAGCCTTCATAGTGGAATCCTTCAGCCTTAAGCAATGCCAGGGCGGGTTTAGAGGCTTCCAAAGGCACCCCAACAATTGCCTGCACTTCGGGCGCAAGCAGATTCACATAAATGGGATAGCGCGGCATCAGATCCGCAATAAACTGCGCGCCCTGCGTTGCATATATATAATCAGCCTCTTTAAATCCCATCTGGAAAAAATGCTTGGCAAGATTGTCATAGAACGGTGAATTCCCATCTTTATCCTGCACGCCGCGTATTTCCGAAATCACTATCGCAGAAAAAAGTTGCGGAAATTCCGCCATAATCAAATAGCGGCTGCGGGAAAGCAATTTGCCGATGCCATCACGGCGATAATCGGGATGCAGGAATAATGATCCTATCTCGGTTGCATCGGTATAGTCGTTTACCATATGTAGCACCTGGTGGAGCGAATAGATACTCAACCCCGCCGAAGCTTGCGTAATGGTAGACAGTTTATAAGAGTAGAACGGCCGCGTCAGCCCTACATGCGCCACAATACCCGCGGTGCCTGCTAAGCGCTTCTTCTCCATATCCTCAAGCACAAAGAGAAAATTTTCCTGCCTTGGATGAATGGGATTGCCTTCGAAACTGTGCACTGCATTTTGTATTTTTTCATGCAATATATCGGCGGCATGGGGTAGTGACGACATGCCGATGCCGGCAATCTTGGCGAGCGCCAGTATTTCTGCATGATCACCTAATTGTACGGGCCTGACTCTAAGCATGGTATAACTTCAATCCACAATATTTGGCATAATGCCTAAAATCTTTGTCACGCGTGATAAGCGGCACATGGCTATCAATACAAGATTGAGCTATAAATGCATCCGCAAGCCTTGCTTTTAGGCGACGCCCAAGCAATAACCTTCTTGTTTTTGCTGCACGCTGCCAAAATCCTTCATGAATTTCTAGAACGGGCAGTCCAAGTATAAACAACTCAGCCTTTGCACTGATTACAGGGTCACTAAGTAATTCTGTAACGACTATCGGCGGCAAAATAAGTTCAGAAGATTCAATTGCATGCTTAATTGCCTTTGTGTCTGCCGATTCCTCGCCAACAAAAAACGCAATAATGGAAGAACTGTCTGCCCCAATCATTCTCTATCGTAGCGTAAGGTTTCCAATGAATATTTCGGTTTTACCTTACCCTGTAATGCCAGTAATCCTTTATACGCGCGCTCATGCGCAAGGCGTTTCAAACCTTCACGTATGGTTTCGGTGACGCCTTTGCCGGTTTCTTCCATTGCGGTATCAAGCAATTCTTGGGGCAAATGCACAGTAACTTTGCGTGTGTCCAACATATGGCTTATTATGCCATAATGGATTATGGCAGTCAATACTGTAAATATGCCCTAAATGATTCCCTTAGGCGCTTTATACCTAACTTCAATTCTTTTTCGGTTACAGTAAGCGGAGGCATGAGGCGCAGCACATTAGGGCCGGCTTGCAGTATCAAAAGTCCATGTTCACGCGCCACCTCTATAATATCACCGGCTTTGCCCTGCAAATTATCCCGCAGCTCCGCGCCAATCATCAGGCCGCGCCCGCGAATTTCCTTAAATATCTTAAATTCCTTATTAATGGCAGCCAATGCTGTCCGCAATTCCTTACCACGTGTTTCCACATTTTTAATAAGCGCTTTGGATTGCAGTTTCTTGATAACTGTTCCCGCCACAGCCGTTGCCATAGGATTGCCGCCAAAGGTGCTGCCATGCGAACCATACTGGAAAGTATCCGCAGCCTTAAGGCCAACAAGTATAGCCCCTATAGGAAAACCGCCGCCCAAGCCCTTGGCCATCGACACCACATCAGGAACAACGCCTTTCTCATGCTGGTAGGCAAATAATTTACCAGTACGCATCATGCCTGATTGCACTTCATCAAACATAAGAAGCGCGCCCACTTTATCGCATAAAGTGCGCAGGAGCTTTAAATAGCCTGGTTTTGCAGGCGTAATACCGCCTTCACCTTGAATGGGTTCGACGAGAATGGCGCAGGTCTTATCAGTCACTAATTTTGTAATCGCCGCTTCATCATTAAACGGACAATACACAAATCCTTGTGGTAATGGCTCAAATCCCGCTTGGTACTTGGGCTGGGCAGTCGCCGTGACTGTGGTCAGCGTACGCCCATGAAATGAGCCTTGAAAAGTGATGATTTCACGTTTTTCAGGTGAACGGCCTTTATCAGCCGCATATTTGCGCGCAAGCTTAATAGCCGCTTCATTGGCTTCTGCGCCAGAATTACAAAAAAAAGCATATTTGGCAAATCCTGAGGCTTTTACCAGCGATTCTGCCAGCAAGATTGGTGGCTCGGTATAAAATACATTGCTGGTATGCCAGAGTTTTTTTGCCTGGATAATGAGCGCCTTAACTAAATCGGGGTCCTGATGGCCAAGCCCGTTGACTGCAATACCGGAGCCAAAATCAATATAGTCGTTGCCATCAATATCCCAGATATGCGCGCCTTTTCCGCGATCAAGAATAGCCTCGCGAGGTTTATAGGTCGGCAAATAATATTTTTTGCCTTTGGCCACCAGTTCCTGGGTACGCTTGGAATTTTTTTTAATTGTTGTTGTTTTTGACGCGGCGGGTTTTTTTGTCATGTTTATTCCTCTTTTTGAGCACTATACTCTAATGACTATCCCAAATCTATGTGGCTTGTTCTGTCAAATGGAAAATTTGCATTTCTGTGTCTGTTGTGTTACGTGGCCGTATGATTAACAAACCCTTCACCCTTGGGCTTATTCAAATGCGCATGGTGGCTGACACAGCCGCCAACCTCGCACATGCGTGTGAAATGCTCAAAGATGCCGCTAAAAAAGGCGTGCAGGTCGCTTGCCTGCCAGAGTTATTTCGTTCGCCCTATTTTTGTCAGAGCGAAGACCCTGCTGTGTTTGATTTGGCTGAATCCATTCCCGGCCCCACGACGGATGTATTGTCTAAAGTAGCTAAAGAGCATGGCATAGTGATTATAGGGTCGCTGTTTGAGCGCCGCGCCGCTGGCGTCTATCATAATACGGCTGTAGTGCATGATGCAGACGGCAAGCAAGTCGGCATGTATCGCAAGATGCATATCCCTGATGATCCCCTCTATTATGAAAAATATTATTTCACGCCAGGTGATTTAGGCTTCAAGGCATTCGATACGCAGTTTGGCAAAATTGGTACGCTGGTATGCTGGGACCAATGGTACCCGGAAGGAGCCCGCCTTACCGCCATGCAGGGCGCACAGGTATTATTCTACCCCACCGCCATCGGCTGGCATCCCAAAGAAAAAGCCGAGTTTGGCGCGGCACAAGCCGATGCATGGGAAACCATTCAGCGCTCACATGCTATCGCCAACGGCATTTATGTGGCGTCTTGCAACCGCATTGGCCATGAAGGGCCTAAAGACGGCGGGCTGGAGTTCTGGGGCAATTCCTTTATTGCTGATCCGTTCGGGCGAATTCTTGCCAAAGCGTCAAGCGATAAGGAAGAAATTATCACTGCAATAGTTGACCCACAAATTCAGGAAAATACGCGCCGCTGGTGGCCCTTCTTCCGCGATCGCAGGATTGACGCCTACCAGAATATCACCAAGAGATTCGACCAATGACGCTGCGCATGCCCGCTGAATGGGAACGCCAAAAAGCTATATGGCTTGCCTGGCCCCATAATAAAGAAGATTGGCCCGGCAAGTTTGAGCCCATTCCTTATGTTTACGCTGAAATCATCCGTTATCTTACCTTAACGCAGGTAGTGCGCTTGGTGGTAAAAAATGCGCGCCAACAGAAAGAAGTAGCGGCCATTTTAGAGCAAGCACACGCAGATTTGGATAAGGTAGATTTTATAATCGCTCCCACTGACCGCATATGGCTGCGCGACTGCGGCCCGATATTTGTGTATAAAGGAAAAGAACGGGTTCTATTGGATTGGCATTTCAATGCCTGGGCAAAGTATGACAATTGGCATCATGACGATAAAATGCCTGCGCGCGCGCAAAAACATTTAAGCCTGACACGCATCCAGCCTATGCACAAAGACAGACGCGTGGTACTGGAGGGTGGCGCAATTGACGTAAATGGCAAAGGCACATTGCTGACCACGGAAGAATGCTTGCTCAGTAAAGTACAGTGTCGCAATCCCGGCTTTAAGCGCGAAGATTATGAGCAACTGTTCTCCCAATATTTTGGTATTTCCAATGTCATATGGCTGGGCAATGGCATTGTTGGCGATGACACACATGGACATGTTGATGATCTTGCGCGTTTTGTAAACCCAACCACTGTGGTTACGGTAGTGGAAAAAGACAAAAGCGATGGCAATTTTGCATTGCTGCGCGATAACCTCAAACGACTCAAATCAGCGCGCGACCAAAACGGCAAGCAACTTACCGTTGTTGAATTGCCAATGCCCAAGCCCGTTATGTTTGACGGCGAACGCCTGCCCGCCAGCTATGCCAATTTTCTGATTGCTAATGATGTAGTGCTGGTGCCAACATTTAATGACGCAAACGATCGCATTGCGCTTAATATTCTTGCTGAGTTATTTCCGGGGCGCGATGTAGTAGGAATCTATTGTGGTGATTTCGTATGGGGGTTAGGCACAATCCATTGCGCCAGCCAGCAGGAGCCGATATAGTTTAAGAATAATTTTATAAGTATTGGAATGGCCGCACTACCCTCAGCAAACATTCTTCCAACACCGCAAGACATTGTCGAGGCAGCCTCACGTATAAAATCCCACGCCTTCATTACACCGGTTATTCATTTTCCTGAATTGGACCAAATTACAGGCGCGCGGGTTTTTATAAAAGCTGAAATGCTCCAGCGCACGGGCACGTTCAAATTCCGTGGTGCGTTTAACCGGCTTTTGCAGCTTACGGATGAAGAGCGTAAATGCGGGGTGGTGGCCTATTCATCAGGCAATCATGCCCAAGGAGTTGCAGCAGCTGCACAGATTCTTGGAATTTCCGCCACCATTATAATGCCAAGCGATGCTCCGAAAATCAAAATTGATAACACAAAAACTTATGGCGCTACTATTAGGCTCTATGATCGTTATACAGAAGACAGGCATGCCATCGGCCAGGAAGTGGCAAACGAGACAAGAGCCATTCTTGTGCCACCTTATGACGACAAAGACATCATAGCGGGGCAAGGCACAGCAGGCCTTGAATTTATCCAACAAATGCATGCAAAACAATTATCAATCGATACATTGCTCTGTTGTTGCGGCGGTGGCGGCCTTATCGCCGGTTGCGCCCTTGCCTTCTTTGAATTTAGCCCAAACACCGCAATATATAGTGTGGAGCCGGCAGAATTTAATGATATGGCGGTGTCGCTGGCATCCGGCAAACGCGAATCTAACGCAGCAGATGCGCGATCGATTTGTGATGCGTTGCTTGCATCAGAGCCAGGAAAAATTACTTTCGAGATAAATAAAAAGCTCCTTCGCGGCGGACTCACAGTTACCGATGATGAAGTAAAGTCCGCTATCGCTTTTGCCTTCACACGCCTGAAGCTTGTGTTGGAACCAGGCGGTGCAGTAGCCTTGGCGGCAGCGCTCCATAAAAAAATTGATATCAGGAATCAGGTCGTAGGGATTGTCTGTTCGGGTGGAAATATAGACCCTGCGGCGCTTTGTGAATATGTCAATGAAGCGCGATAAAGTGTTACCTGTAAGCAATAGATGGAGAATATCTTCAATAGTTACAAAGAATTATTACAAATTTACATTTTTTTTGTATAGATGGAATATATGACACAGAAAAATGAAGTATTTTCCCGTCCGCTTTCTCCGCATCTGACGATTTATCGTCCGCAGCTGACGTCGATGCTGTCTATTCTTCATCGCATTACCGGCGCGGCTCTGGCTGTAGGTACCGTCGTTCTGATGGGCTGGCTATGGGCAGCTGCTTACAATCCTGAATGTTTTACCGGCATCCACACATTTCTTACCGGCATCATTGGCAGGCTTTTGCTCATTGGCTGGACGTTTGCGTTTTACTTCCACTTTTGCAATGGCATCCGTCATCTTTTTTGGGATATGGGCAAGGGATTTGAAATTCACGTTGCGTATCGTTCAGGTTGGCTGGTGATTGCCGCATCATTGTTCTTTACAATATCCACCTGGATTGGCGCACTGAGCAAAGCGGGGGCATTCTGATGAAAGACTCTATCCGTACTCCTCTCGCAAAAGTTCGCGGTCTGGGTTCGGCCAAAAGCGGTACGAGTCATTTTCTATGGCAGCGCATTACCGCTATTATACTTATTCCCCTCACCTGGTGGTTTATTTATTCCCTGCTGCATATTGCCAATGGTGGAAGTCAAGAATTGGTGATCGCGTGGATGGCATCAAGCGCTAATGCAGCCGCGCTCATCATAATGCTGATGGCGGTGTTTTACCACGCGGCTCTCGGCATGCAGGTGATTATTGAGGATTATATCCATTGCCCCTCCATCAAATTGTCTTCACTGCTACTCAATGCCGTACTTATGTTTGCTTTTGCTATTATCAGCATTCTCGCGGTGCTTACACTGCATTTTCATATGATACCCCAAGGAGTGGCTGAATGACGGCTTCCTATAAAATCGTTGATCATTATTACGACGTCGTTGTCGTAGGCGCTGGCGGCGCAGGTTTGCGCGCCACGTTCGGCATGGCAGCCGCCGGGCTTTCCACCGCCTGCATCTCTAAAGTATTTCCCACGCGCAGCCATACGGTTGCAGCCCAAGGCGGCATCTCGGCAGCGCTTGGCAATATGGGAGAGGACGACTGGCGCTGGCATATGTACGACACCGTCAAAGGTTCTGACTGGCTGGGCGACCAGGACGCCATCGAATATATGTGTAAAAATGCCACCGACGCTATCATCGAGCTGGAACATTATGGCGTACCGTTTTCACGCACCCCTGAGGGCAAAATTTACCAGCGCGCCTTTGGCGGCATGACCACTAATTTCGGCAAAGGCCAGGCACAGCGCACCTGCGCTGCAGCCGACCGCACCGGACATGCCATACTGCACACGCTTTATCAGCAGGCGCTTAAGCATGAGGCGAAATTCTTTATTGAATATTTCGCGCTCGATTTGCTGATGGATGATGAAGGAACCTGCCGCGGCGTTACCGCCTGGAATCTGGACGATGGCACATTGCACCGCTTCCATGCTCACACGACAGTCCTCGCTACCGGCGGCTATGGCCGCGCCTATTTCTCCTGCACTTCCGCTCACACCTGCACAGGCGACGGCGGCGGCATGGTAGTGCGCGCAGGACTGCCATTGCAGGATATGGAATTCGTTCAATTCCACCCTACCGGTGTTTATGGTGCAGGCTGCCTTATTACCGAAGGCGTGCGCGGTGAAGGTGGGTATCTCGTCAATTCCGAAGGCGAGCGCTTCATGGAGCGTTATGCGCCCAATGCTAAAGATCTTGCCTCGCGTGATGTAGTCAGCCGCGCCATGACGATTGAAATACGCGAAGGCCGCGGCGTCGGCCCTGAGAAAGACCATATCTTTCTGCATCTTGATCACCTGGATGCCAGCATTATTCATGAGCGCTTGCCGGGCATTGCCGAGACTGCGCGCATCTTCGCCAATGTTGATGTTACCAAGCAGCCTATTCCCGTGCTGCCTACAGTGCATTATAATATGGGCGGCATTCCCACCAATTATCATGCGGAAGTTGTCACACTTAAAAATGGCAACCCTGATGCGGTGGTGCCGGGCCTTATGGCAATCGGCGAAGCGGCCTGCGTATCCGTGCATGGCGCCAACCGATTGGGCTCCAACTCACTGCTTGATCTCGTAGTGTTTGGCCGCGCTGCCGCAATTCGCGCAAAAGAAACCATAACACCGGGCGCTGCCCATAAACCATTGCCGGCATCGGCCAGCGATCACATCATTTCGCGCTTTGATAAAATACGTAACGCAAACGGCACCGTCCACACTGCCGATATCCGCAAGAACATGCAGAAAACCATGCAGAATCATGCTGCGGTATTTCGCGACAAGAAAACATTGACGGAAGGTTCTACTAAGATCACTAAAGTCTGGCAGAGCTATGACGATCTGGCGATAAGCGACAGGGGCTTGGTGTGGAACAGTGATCTGGTGGAAGCGCTGGAGCTCGACAACCTTCTCTCACAAGCCGTCATCACCATGAACTGCGCAGCCAACCGCGAAGAAAGCCGTGGCGCCCATGCCCGCGAGGATTTCTCCAACCGCGACGACGTCAACTGGATGAAGCATACGCTTGCCTGGATTGATGAAAAGGGCCGCACCAAAATTGATTTTCGCCCTGTACATATGAATACGTTAAGTAACGAGATACAGCCTATTCCGCCAAAACCGCGGGTGTATTAAGGATATAAATATGGTTGAACTCACACTCCCCACTAATTCCAAAGTCGGCAAAGGCAAGGAATTTAAAGCGCCAAACGCTAAAAACGTGAAGGTCTTTAACATTTACCGCTATGACCCGGATGACCGCGATACAAACGGTAAACCTAAAAATCCGCGCCTTGACCGTTATGAAGTGGATATGGATTCCTGTTCACCGATGGTGCTGGATGCCTTGCTTAAAATCAAAGATGAAACCGATTCCACTTTAACCTTCCGCCGCTCCTGCCGTGAAGGCATTTGTGGAAGCTGCGCCATGAATATCGACGGCACCAACACACTTGCCTGCACTAAACATATCGGTGAAGTGGCCGGCGAAGTGAATATCTACCCCCTGCCCCACATGCCAGTTATCAAAGACCTGGTGCCGGATTTAAGTAATTTCTATGCGCAGTATGAATCTATCAAACCCTGGATTCAGACACAGTCTTCCGCACCCAGTGGCCGCGAACGCTTGCAGTCACCTGAAGATCGCTCTAAGCTTGATGGGCTATATGAATGTATTTTATGCGCCTGCTGCTCCACCAGCTGCCCAAGCTATTGGTGGAACAGCGATCGCTATTTAGGCCCTGCCGTTCTTCTGCAGGCATACCGCTGGATTGTCGATTCGCGCGATGAATTTACTGGCGAGCGCCTTGATGATCTGGAAGATCCGTTCCGCCTTTACCGCTGCCATACCATCATGAACTGCGCAAAAACCTGCCCTAAAGGCTTAAATCCAGCCAAAGCCATTGCCGAAATCAAAAAGCTGATGGTCGAGCGCCGGGTATAATCAATGCCCCAGGCACTTAAAGATAAAACCATTTTTATCACTGGCGCCACCTCCGGTTTTGGTGAAGCCTTTGCTAAGCGTTTTGCAAAAGAAGGTGCGCGTATCATTGCAACGGGGCGCCGCACGGAACGGCTGAAGGCTATGCAACAATCCATCGGCAACCAACTGCATACCATAAAACTGGATGTGCGCGACAAAGAGGCTGTGGAAAACGCTATACAGACGCTACCTACTCCGTTTGATGCTGTGGATATACTTATCAATAATGCAGGCCTGGCATTAGGGCTTGGCCGGGTGCCTGACACCAAGCTTAGCGACTGGGAACAGATGGTGGATACCAATATTAAAGGCGTGCTTTATTGCACCAATGCATTATTGCCGCAGATGGTCAAACGCAATAGCGGTCATATCATCAATATTGGCTCTATTGCTGGCACTTATCCCTATCCCGGCGGCAATGTCTACGGCGCCACCAAAGCCTTTATCAAACAATTTTCGCTCAATCTGCGTGCAGATTTATTAGGTAAAAATATACGTGTTACTAATATTGAACCTGGCATGGCAGAGACGGAGTTTTCACTGGTGCGCCTGCAAGGCGATGCCGATAAAGCCAATGCTGTTTATGAAGGAGTGGAAGCGCTTACGGCAGATGATATTGCCGAAACAGTGTTATTCAGCCTGGCGCAACCCGCGCATGTGAATATCAATTCCATTGAAGTAATGCCAACCCAGCAGGCATTTGCCGGTTTTGCCGTTAACAGGAACCAATAATCGTCACAAAAGTTTCATATATCCTGGCTTGTAACCATGTCCTCTTATTTGTTAATATTTGTTAAATATTAACCGAGAGTGATTTATGAGCGACAAAAAACATCAAGAGCTGAAAAACCATGCTCTTTCTGTATTAGGCTTGAGTGTGTTTGGCGCAATCTTGGGTGCCGAAACAGGGGTGGTGAGTAGTTATGTTAGTAATATTAATAATTCTGTTAATCACGCTGCCAGTTCAAAAGCATGTCAGGGACAAGGCAGAGGTTGTGAGCAAGCTGTTGATAGAGCAATGCTTAATCCGACTCCACCAACCCAAAAACAACTCCAACATTATGGTAACAACGTTACTACTTATACAGTAAAAGGAGCGCAATTGGGAGTGGAGGGCGCAGAGTTAGGAGCCATTTTAGGTGGTGCAACGGGATTAATCTTACTGCGCCGCAATAAAAAAAGAGAAGGACTAAGCCAGGACAAAGATCAACAGGAAACTTACGGACGTTAGCAGTTCCCAATAAATTTTACTGATCTGTTTTTGGCTTAGATGCGGGAATATCATCAAGAGGAACGCCAACTATGGGTGTCGCTGCCGGAGCTGGCTGGCCATCTTCTTTTGACGAAGGCACATTTTCTATGGGCTGGGCATTATCATTTTTAGTGTCGGATTTAGAAGGCGTCGGATCTTTTGCAAGCAACTCGTCTGCATTAGGCAGCAAACCCAAAGATTTTTCACTCTTAACCTTTGGAGAAGCTATCACAGGCTGAGTAACTAATTCCTGCTTATCATTGCCAGGAGAAGGTTTTTTATCTGAAGTATTTCCAGCATCATCTTCTGGCTTAATCACAGCAACCTTGGATTTGCCATGTTTCTGCTGTTCTGGCGCTACAGCATTATTATCATTGGATTCAGCAGCATTCTCGCCCGATACGGCACTCAAATTCTTCCATGCGCGCTCGTAATAAACCGGGCTCTGGGTTAAAGCCATATTGAGGTAGCTTTTGGCAAGCTCGGTGTTTTTGGCAAGGTAAGCATAAAATCCCATATTATTATAAAGGCCCGCTTTGCTTAAATGCGGAGCTGCCGTTTGTTCAGCATCATCGAGCTTGCCTGCAATCGCATAGACGAGCGCAAGGTTCAAATCGATGTTTTTGATATCGGCGCTTCCGGCAGGAAGATGGCGTTTGGCACGGCGGAAAGCATCATAAGACTGATCGTACTGGCGATCCATGGCAAGCGTCAGTCCCATATTATTGAGCACACTGGGATTGTCAGTGCTTATGTTAAGCGCCGCCTGATAATAGGCAATGGCATTATCCGACATGTTTTTCATCGTAAAAAGGATGGCTATCCCATTTAAGGTTCGCCAACGCTTGTCATCGATTTTCATTACTTTTTCAAATACCTGTCCGGCTTCTGCAAATTCACCGGTATTCATCAGGCACAAGCCTTTATCCTCTAAAGCCGCTGCATTATCGGGATCTTTTTTAAGTAGATCATCCAGCACCTTTAAAGCATTCGCATTATCGCCTGAGCGGCGCATGCTGTCTGCCAGCGCCAAAGCATATTCCTTATTCTTCGGGTCCTTATCGAGCAATTCCTTATAGGACTGAGTGGCATGCCTGAAATCGCCAATACTCACTGCCTGCTCTGCTTCGCTCAAAAGATTAGCCTCGATTGAGCCCACTTCCGGCCCTTTAAGCTTATTGAGCTCCGCCCTATTATCTACTTTAGATTTGGGGTCAACCGTACAGCCAGTGGCAAACAGCAGAAAAATACTAATGAATGTTGCAGTAAGACGCATTTTATGTAATGACCTTTTCTGGGTGAGGCGCTACTATACCGGCAGGCTTCACACTAGACAAGATATATGGTTGCATGAGCACAAAAACGGCAACAAAAAAAACATGGACCTATCCCCACAGACACTTGCTTGGGGTTGAGAGCCTTTCCAAAGACGATATCACCCATATTCTGGACTTGGCCGAAGGGTATATCGAGAAAAACCGCCAAATTGATAAGAAGCATGTCATCCTCAAGGGCCGCACGCTTATTAATCTGTTCTATGAAAACTCTACGCGCACGCGTATGTCCTTCGAGCTGGCCGGAAAACGACTCGGCGCCGATGTCATTAATATGTCGGTGGCTACTTCCTCCGTTAAAAAAGGGGAAACACTGATTGATACGGCGATGACCATTAATGCGATGCACCCGGATTTTATCGTAGTGCGTCATCCCGAAAGCGGCGCGCCGTATCTGTTGTCGCAAAAGGTAAATTGTTCCGTCATTAATGCAGGCGACGGCAGCCATGAACACCCCACACAGGCCTTGCTTGACGCCCTTACCATCCGCCGCAAAAAGGGCCGCATAGAAGGACTGGTAGTGGCTATATGCGGCGACATCCTCCATAGCCGCGTTGCCCGCTCCGATATTATGCTGCTCAATACCATGGGCGCAAAACTGCGCATCATCGCCCCTCCTACCCTTACGCCTGCCGATGCCCATCTATTGGGTGCGGAAGTATTTCACGATATTCGCAAAGGCCTGAAAGACTGCGACGTGGTGATGACGCTGCGCCTGCAGACCGAAAGGATGCTCGGCACCTTCATTCCCTCCATCCGCGAATATTTCCATTTTTATGGACTTGATTACGAAAAACTCTCTTATGCAAAGAAAGATGCCATTATTCTTGATCCAGGCCCGGTCCTGCGCGGCGTACAGATAGACTCAGATCTCGCCGACGACATCCAGCGCAGTGTTATTCTTGATCAGGTGGAAATGGGAGTTGCCATAAGGCAAGCCGTACTGGAAATTTTATCTCACACATTACAGCAATAACATGACTCAGAAACAATTCTTTGCCCTCCCCACGCGCGCGCTTAAAGACAGCCATAAAGTAGCCTATACCAATGCGCGCTTATTTGATCCCGAAAGCGGCATGGATACCAAAGGCGAATTATTGACCATTGGCAGCACAATAGCCGATTTTGGCGCCGCCATATTCAAAAATGGCATGCCGAGTGATGCGGAGGTGATAGATTGCAAGGGTCATCTGCTTACCCCTGGCCTCCTGGACATCCAGGTGCATTTTCGTGAACCGGGGCAGGAATATAAAGAGACCATCCATACCGGCAGCAAATCCTCTGCTGCGGGCGGTGTAACCACCGTTGCCTGCATGCCCAATACCGACCCTGTGATCGATAATGTGGCGGTAGTGGAGTTTATTCACAGGCGCGCACGCGAGACGGCCTATGTCAATGTGCGCACCTATGCCGCTATTACCAAGGGTCAAAAGGGCGAAATGCTGACCGAAATGGGCCTGCTCAAAGAAGCGGGCGTAGTAGGCTTCACTGATGACGGCAAGCCGGTGATGAATGCGCTTATTATGCGCCGAGCATTGGCCTATGCGCGCGATCTTGGCGTACCGGTGGCGCAGCATGCGGAAGATATGAATCTGACGGCCGGCGGCTGCATGAACGAGGGTATTGTCTCTGCAAGACTTGGCCTGCCTGGTATTCCCAATGCGTCTGAAGCCGTTATTGTCGAACGCGACGTGTTGCTCACTGAGCTTACCGGCGGGCAATATCATGTGCTGCATATCTCAACGGCAGAAGCAGTGGACGCAGTGCGCCGCGCTAAGAAAAAGGGACTGCGCGTTACAGCCGAAGCCGCTCCCCATCATTTCTGCCTGACCGATGAAGCAGTCGCGCAATACCGCACTTTTTGTAAAATGAATCCCCCCCTGCGCGCGGAAAAGGATCGCCTGGCTATTATCGAAGGCCTCAAAGATGGTACTATCGACGCTATTGCAACCGATCATGCGCCGCACGATCAGGAAAGCAAGCGCGTGCCGATGACTTCAGCGGCTTTCGGCATTGTAGGGCTTGAAACGATGCTGCCGCTGGCGCTTACGCTTTATCATAAAAAAATTATGCCGCTGCGTGACGTGATTGCCGCCATGACGTATAAACCCGCCGATATTATCCATGTGCCTGCAGGACGACTAAAGAAGGGCGCACCGGCGGATATGACACTTATAGATCTAAATCATGAATGGACCTTGGAACCGGAAAGCTTTGCCAGCAAATCACATAACTCACCCTTTGAAGATTGGAAAGTGAAAGGCCGGGCAATACGTACTGTGGTGGGCGGAGAAACGGTGTATAAGCTTTTTTAATGTCATTCCTGCGAAAGCGGAAATCTATCTTTTAGATGGATACAGGAGTTAAACCCGAGTATGACAAAATTATCCGGTATTCTATGACACTCAACTATAATCCTATCATCTGCGCTATTGATACCACCGACATTGACGCCGCCAGTGTCCTTATAGAGCAATTGCGCGGCTCCATCGGTGCTATCAAATTGGGACTGGAGTTCTTTACCGCTAACGGTGCTAACGGTGTGCGCCTGCTGGAACATCACCAAATTCCGGTTTTTCTTGATCTTAAATTCCATGATATTCCCAATACCGTTGCCAAAGCCATTAAGGCGACTGCGGGCATCAATACATTTATGATGACAGTGCATACGTCAGGGGGCCGCGCGATGATGCAGGCTGCTATCGATGCTTCGATGGAAGTGGCAACCCTTACCGGCAAGGCTCGCCCGCTCGTGATTGGCGTGACAGTACTTACCAGCCTGGACCAGGCCGATCTTCATATGATTGGCATTAAAGAAAACCTCAATGATGAAGTAGCACGCCTTGCTGATTTAGCCCAAAGCTGCCGCCTGGACGGGGTGGTCTGCTCGCCTTATGAAATCACCAATTTACGCAAACATTGCGGTCAGGATTTTACCCTTGTCGTGCCGGGCATTCGCCCTGAGGGAAGTGCGCAGGACGACCAGAAGCGCACCCTAACCCCTGCAGAAGCCATGAAAAAAGGCGCTACCTACCTTGTGATTGGCCGCCCCCTTACCCAGACCCAGAATCCGCGGGATACCGCCCAAACCATACTAAATAGCCTTAAATAATGGCCTTTTATAGCCATTACCCTAGTAAAATGTCATATTAAATTCATAATTCTTTAACCTCAACGGTGCTATAGTACAGGATAGTAAATTAGTACGTGGGTCATTTTCTATAGAGGTTTATATGTCAATTGCTGAATCAGAAAAAATAGAGGCACTACAGGATTTAGCGCGCCTTACTGGTCACAAATATACTATAACTACAGATCAACATAGTCCTAGTACTATTGCCGCAATTCGTGAATTTCAGAGGGAAAGTAAGTTTCCCGCTGCCGATCGCACCGGTATTTTAAATGAACCCACCATACAAAGAATTCAGCAAGATACCCAATTACAGGTTATCAATGGATTAGCCGCTTTAGGTTATAGAGATATCCCTACATTTCAACAGGCCCATGGTATTCAGGAAACTGGCATTGCAGGTCCTCAAACTAAGCATGAACTTTTTGCCGCTGTAAACCATATCAAGCATCAGCTTGAGCAACTTGGTTTTGCTGATGCACAGGACAATCTAAGGGGTGCTATAGCAGAATTCAAACATGCCCATCGCCATCTTGGTGGAGCTCATGATGTAGCAGGACATGATACCAGGGAAGCACTTGCAAGGGCTATAAAATTGGCGGGCACTGAAAGAAATTTGGATGGCATAGAAGAACAATACAGAACAAAAGTAGTGCATCTTGCAGAACAAACTGTTGGCCAGACTAATAATAGTGGTGCATTCGGACCTGTCACAGATGAACAGGGTAATTCTATTCCCTGGTGTTCCATGTATGATAGCGTTACTCATAGGACTGCGGCTGCGCAGGTTGCAGGACTTCCCGCGGAAAGTTTGCCCTTTACACAAGGGGCACGTGAGCGTGGTGAAGACGCACAAACACAATATAACGCCTTCTATAGTGCTGATGATATACGCAGTGGTTCAAAGCCAGTACGTCCGGGTGACTCTCTTGTTATTGCACGCGGCGATGATAAAATTCATGGCCACATTGAAATTGTTACGTCTGTTGAAGGTGATGCTAAGCATGGATTTACATACAATACCATTGCCGGTAATGGCCCCGGTGGCAAAGTATGCCATGAACACTTACATAGTGGTGATGAAAGACTGTTAGGTGTCGTAAATGAAGGCAAAATGTTTATGGCTGAGATGGAGCGTCACGGCCTGATAAAAGGAGAGATGGTTGCTTCTAATGATATATCCCCCCATCATCATGGACATCACCATAATCATAAGGAACTGGAGGCACATAGTTCCGGTCATCCACATCATCCTATAGAAGAAGCAAATCGCATTACTCATTTACAAAATCATCCAAAAGAGCAAGCCGAACTTCCTTCCTCACCCATGGAAGCAGCTTTAGCAAAATATCATAGCCAAAATGGTAATGAGCAGGTTGTTGCTCAAGCTCAAACAGAACCTTCACTATTTACCGCCGCCTTGGAAACCGTATTGGCGCAAGCCGCTGCAGGTGGCAAGGTTACTATACCGGAAGGTCAGCAGAGCACTGTAGGAACAAACATTACCAACTCGCTGGTGGGTGCTTCTAACACTACCTTCAATACAAAGACCAAAACCAGTAGCCTGGCTGTATAATTTCAGGCTATCCAAACACACGTTTGAAAATCGTGTTCACATGTTTCGTGTGGTATCCCATATCGAACAGCTTTTTAATGTCTGCAGGTTTCAGTGCCTTGGTCACTTGTTTGTCAGCTAGGAGCTCTATCAGGAAATCCTTACCCTGCTCCCATACTTTCATGGCATTGCGCTGCACCAGCACATAAGAATCTTCGCGTGAAACGCCAGCCTGGGTAAGCGCCAGCAACACACGCTGCGAAAAAATCAAACCGCCGAGCTTATCCAGGTTCTTCTGCATATTCTTTGGATATACGATGAGTTTATCCATCATATCCGTCAAGCGTTGCAGGGCAAAATCCAGAGTAACCGTAGCATCAGGGCCAATCATGCGTTCGACCGACGAATGTGAAATATCGCGCTCATGCCAGAGCGCCACATTTTCCAGCGCGGGGATTGCATAAGCGCGCACCATGCGGGCAAGACCGCAGAGATTTTCTGACAGTACCGGGTTGCGCTTATGCGGCATAGCGGAACTGCCCTTCTGTCCCGGCGAGAAATATTCTTCGGCTTCGAGCACTTCCGTGCGCTGGGAATGGCGGATTTCCGTAGCGATATTTTCAATAGACCCGGCAATGACCGCAAGCGTTGCAAAATACATGGCATGGCGATCACGCGGAATCACCTGACTGGAAACCGGCTCTACTGCAAGGTCAAGTTTCTTGGCAACATATGCTTCTACCGACGGTGCAATATTGGCATAAGTGCCGACTGCACCTGATATGGCACAGGTAGCTATATCCGCGCGCGCAGCAACAAGGCGCTCACGGCAGCGTTTGAATTCAGCGTAAAAACGCGCAAGCTTAATGCCAAAAGTCGTAGGCTCGGCATGAATCCCGTGACTGCGGCCAACGCAAACCATATTTTTGGTTTCCATAGCCCGGCGTTTAAGCACCGCCAACAGCTTATCCAAATCCTTTAAAAGCAGGTCGCTTGCCTGCTTGAGTTGTACTGCAAGGCAGGTATCCAGCACATCTGAGCTCGTCATCCCCTGATGCATGAAGCGGGAATCAGGCCCGATATGCTCTGCCACATTGGTAAGGAAGGCAATCACATCATGTTTGGTGACGCGTTCAATCTCGTCGATGCGCGCCACATCAAATTTGCCCTTTTTCCAGATATTCTTGGCGGCAGATTTAGGAATAACGCCCTGCTCTGCCAGCGCATCACAAGCATGGGCCTCGATCTCAAACCAGATGCGGAAGCGGTTTTCCGGTTGCCAGATGGCAACCATTTCGGGACGGGAGTAACGTGGAATCATAATCACTACTTACATTATTGTTAAATCGTAGGAACTCTGTTCGTATTCGCTTACGGACGATTTTTCCACTTATTTTTATTATTTCCATCATATCACATTGAAAATTGATACAAATACGCTTAACTTCCCGTGCAACGAGAAAATATGGAAATAACCCGGCGAAATTTCTGCAAATCCGTCATTGCCAGCTCGGCTTTAATGCTTGGCGGCAGGGCGTTTGCAGGAGAAAATTCTGTTTCAACCATAACTAAAGAGAGTTCTATGCCATTTACCCTTCCCGAACTTCCCTACGCGCAAAATGCCCTTGAACCCCATATCAGCGCCAATACGCTCAGTTTTCATTATGGCAAGCATCACCAGGCTTACGTCACCAAGCTCAATGAGCTGACTAAAGATACTGACTTAGCCCAGCTTTCACTGGAAGAAGTCATCGTTAAAACTGCCGGTGATTCTGCCAAGGCAGGCATCTTTAATAATGCCGCCCAAGTGTGGAACCATACATTCTACTGGAGCTCTATGAAGCCAAATGGCGGCGGCGCCCCAACAGGCGCGCTCAGCGAAAAGATTAATAAGGATTTTGGCGGAATGGATAAATTCAAAGAAGCGTTTAAGAACGCTGGCGCCACTCAGTTTGGCAGCGGCTGGGCCTGGCTGGTAATTGATAAGGGTACGCTGAAAGTGACCAAGACACCCAACGCCGATCTTCCTATGGTGCATGGCCAGACGGCGCTTCTTACTATGGATGTCTGGGAACATGCTTACTACCTGGATTATCAGAACCGCCGCCCTGATTACATCACAACATTCCTCGATAAGCTTGTGAACTGGGAATTTGCTGAAGCCAACCTTCTCAAAAATGCAGCTTAACAAAGTTTTGTTATTGAAATTGTCTTGCCAACGAAAGCTGGCATCTCATCTTTGCATGCACATTATAAGCTCTGGATTCCTGCTTTCGCCGGAATGACAATCCAATAGCGATTAAACGGCAATAAGTGCGGCAGCAACACGCCGATCTTCTGCGAGCAGCACATTATACGTGCGGCATGCTGCGCCAGTATCCATACCATCAAGGGCAATGTTCTTTAACCGGAACATTGCCTTTATTTCTGGTGCAATGGGAATAAATTTTATTCCTGTACCTATCAGTAAAATCTCCGGCGGGTTTTCGGAGGTAAAGAGTGCATTAAAATCATTTTCCGTAATCTTACCTGTCTCTAAAACAGGCCAGCTTATAATCTGATTGGGAAGAATAAGAACATTCCCTTTGTAATTTTCATTACTAACAATGAATCCGCCATTCCCATAGCGATTAATAATTTGCCTATCTTTGGGAATCTGCGGAGTAATATCCATAGGTAAGGCTCTAGATACTGGGTTTAGGGGCTAGATTAATTAAGCGCGTTCTAGAACCTAGCCCCTAAGACCTAGAACCTAATAACTATATCGGGATCAATTTAGGCCTTGTGCGCTGCATCCATACCGATGTCATCAAGCGCGTAAGCAGGATTGCAGTGAACATGGAGGCAAGAATGCCGATGGCGAGCGTGACTGCAAACCCCTTAACTGTGCCGGTGCCAAAATAGAATAGCAAAATAGCGGCAATCAAGGTTGTCACGTTAGAATCAAAGATAGTCTGGCGCGCAATGCGGAAACCATTATCAATCGCAGCAAAAGGTGTTTTTCCCGCCCGTATTTCTTCACGGATGCGTTCATAGATAAGCACGTTTGCATCAACCGCCATACCCAGCGTCAGCACCATGCCGGCAATACCCGGCAAAGTAAGAGTGGCTTGGAATAACGACAACGCGCCCATGATAAAAATCAGGTTAAACAATAAGGCAACATTGGCAAAAATGCCAAACAGGCCATAATTGATAAGCATAAAGCCCATTACCAGGACTACGGCCAGAAGCGAAGCGCGCTTACCGGCATCAATGGAATCCGCCCCAAGGCTTGGGCCAACGCTGCGTTCTTCAATCACTTTGAGCGGTGCAGGCAATGCACCGGCACGTAATAACACAGCTAAATCATTGGCTGTCTCAGAAGTATAGCTTCCGGTTATAACTCCGCTGCCGCCCAATATCGGGGTGTTAATTT
>JABDAT010000001.1:92388-130166 GCA_013288985.1 Alphaproteobacteria bacterium | reverse complement strand
GATCCCTTGAATATTTTTAGAATAGTCTTAATGCAAAGTAACAAAAATTAATCAAATGCGTATGAAGGTTTCATGAAGATTTACAGAAATCTGTAATTTAACATTATTTTCAATGATTTAATTATAGCATACAAAGAGTGTTTTACGATGCTTCCATACATAATTAGTAAACAAAGAAACGTGGTCAGGAGACCACGCCCTTTAGTCGCCGGAGGCGTCAGGCTCATTGCGGAGTAGGCCGGAGCAGGAGCAATTTAACAATTGATTACCGCGAAAAAACCGCTAAAAACATGGGCATGACAAAGGCAGCACCTAGTTTTCAGGACATCATCCTTACGCTCCAGCATTACTGGGCGGCCCAAGGCTGCGTAATTTTGCAGCCTTACGATATGGAAGTGGGCGCAGGTACGTTCCACCCTGCCACCACATTGCGCGCCCTTGGCCCCAAGCCCTGGAACTGCGCTTATGTGCAACCCTCGCGCCGTCCCAAAGACGGCCGTTACGGCGAAAATCCCAATCGCCTGCAGCATTACTATCAATTTCAGGTCATTTTGAAACCCTCCCCTGACAATCTTCAGGAGCTTTACCTTCAAAGCCTTTATGAGCTTGGTATAGACCCCAAACTGCACGATATACGCTTTGTTGAGGATGATTGGGAAAGCCCAACGCTCGGCGCATGGGGACTGGGATGGGAAGTCTGGTGCGATGGCATGGAAGTGACCCAATTCACTTATTTCCAGCAAGTGGGCGGCATTGAATGCAAGCCGGTTTCCGGTGAACTCACTTACGGCCTAGAGCGTTTAGCCATGTATATTCAGGGCAAAGAAAATGTCTATGACCTGGATTTTAACGGAAAAGGTGTTACTTACGGCGATGTTTTCTTGGAAAATGAGCGTCAGTTCTCTGCTTATAATCTTGAATATGCCGACACCGAACAGTTGCTGCGCCATTTCACCGACGCTGAAAAAGAATGTCAGGCACTGCTGGCCAAAGAATTACCATTGCCCGCTTATGATCAATGCATTAAAGCGTCGCACCGCTTTAACCTGCTCGATGCGCGTGGCGTCATAGGTGTCACCGAACGCGCTGCCTACATTGCGCGAGTGCGCGCGCTCGCCAAAGCCTGCTGCGAAGCTTATGTTACAAAGGAAAATGCTTTATGATTTTAACGCTGCTTAAAACCAAAATCCACCGCGCGACCGTCACCGGCTGCGACATTGCTTATGAAGGTTCTATCACGATTGACCCGGCGTTGCTGGACGCTGCCGGAATGCTCGAATATGAGCAGGTGGACGTGCTTAACATTACGACCGGCGCGCGTTTCACCACTTATACCATTAAAGGCAAAAAACGTGGCAATGGCGACATGATCATCAACGGCGCCGCTGCGCGTTTGGTGCAAAAAGGCGATATGGTGATTGTCTGCGCTTATGCCCAGATGAATGAAGCCGAAGCCAAAAAATACAAACCCACCGTTGTGCTTGTCGATGCCAGAAACAAGATAAGCAAATAAATCCAGGGTAATTAAAGCATGCGTGTGATGCAGTCCCATAGCGCTACGCTGCCTCGTTTTATACTGCTTATCCTCGCAGCCATACTTGTCTGCACCGTCTATATTATTGTGCAATTTTCCCGCTGTAGTGATTGCATTTTTGCGGAAGATTTCGGGCTGTTTTATAATGCCGGACAGCTGGCGGTTTCAGGATCACTCACTGCCTTATATAACGCAGAACTTGTGCAGGGCTGGCTGCAATCAAGCGTATCCGTTTTTCACCCATTTCTCTATCCTCCCCATAGCCTGCTTCTGCTGTTTATATTGGGGCTTGCAGCGCCTGCCTGCGCCTTTATCTTTTGGTACAGCGTGCAAATTGGACTAGTAGTTGTCAGCATCCGTTCATCCTATATTCAGGCATTGTTACACAATATTCCTTCATTTACCTTCGCAAGCCTGGTGATATTTTCCCCTTTTATCGTGATAAGCCTATTGGCCGGACAAGTGGGGTTATTATGGGCGGTTCTTTTTGCAGGCGTGATGGCGCATCGCAAATCTTCTCCCGTTCTTGCCGGACTCATGCTTGCACTATTTTCCTTTAAGCCCCAGCTGGGTTTTCTGCTTCCATTACTTTTACTTGCTGAGAAAAACTGGAAATCGCTCTTTTTTGCAGGCCTAGCGACGGGCGCAATGATCCTATTATCAATACTAATCTGGGGACTCGGCCCCTGGCATGATTATCAACAGATAATGGCGCTCTCCTGGCAGGTGGTAATGCGCGCGCCGGATAAATACATGACCGTATCGGCCAGTCCTTATATGGGCATGCGTATGCTGGGGTTAAATAGCGATATCGCATTATTATTCCAGGAAATTTTATCCATTACCATAGTCATTATTATCTGGCGCCTATTGAAAAAACCACTGGAAGAACGCAATATTATGCTTCTGCTTGTCAGCGCAACATTCCTGGTTTCGCCCTATTCCTATATTTACGATAGCGTCATCCTGGCTTTGCCTTGCATAGCCCTGCTTGCCCACGTTTCAGAGAATAGCGCTACATCTCTTGAACGCATCACGCTGGTATTGCTGGCATTTCTTCCGATTGTTGCTATAAAAACCCAGCCTATGCACATCCCCTATAGCGTTATAGCGGTTTTTACCGCTTTCCTGGCGGCGGTGGCATCGGCAAAACAACCTGAAAAGAGATAGCGACAGACCATGCCTTCTTTACTCCTTGAGCTTTTTTCCGAAGAGATTCCCGCGCGCATGCAAGAGACAGCATCGGCAGAACTAGCTTCGCGCCTGAGCAAAGCGCTTGCAGAGGAAAACCTACCCTCCACCATCAGCCATTCTTATGTTACGCCTCGCCGTTTAGCAGTTATCGTTAAAGACCTGCCTGCTGCGCAAGCAGATGCAATGATAGAGAAAAAAGGGCCCAAAACATCAGCCCCGCAACCCGCCATTGACGGATTCCTTAAATCCTCCGGCCTGACGCTGGGTGACCTTGAAAAACGCATGGTCGGCAAAGACGAAACCTATTTTGCTGTCACCCAGAAAAAAGGCCAGTCTACCGCTGCGATACTATCCACCATTATCGAGAAAATCCTGAACGAATTCCCCTGGCCCAAATCCATGCGCTGGGGCAGCCGTGATAAAAGCTGGGTGCGTCCGCTGCATTCCATCCTCTGCCTGTTTGATGGCAAAATCGTTCCCATAGAATTTGCTGGCATTAAATCCGGCGACATTACCTATGGTCATCGTTTTCTTGCGCCGCAAGCCATTACCATCGCGAATGCAGATGAATATGTTTCCAGGCTCAAAGATGCTAAAGTGCTGGCTGATAGTAAAGAACGCAAAGCCGAGATTCTTAAACAGGCAGGCACGGCAGCGGCAAGCAAAGGCCTGACGCTCAAAGATGATCAGGGATTGCTCAGCGAGGTCACCGGACTCGTCGAATGGCCTACTGTTCTTCTTGGCACTATCGACAAGCAGTTTATGGATTTGCCGTCGGAAGTGCTGACTTCGGAAATGCGCGCGCATCAGAAATATTTCGCCCTGCTGAATAAAGACGGCAGCATGTCGGACAAATTCCTTATTACCTCCAATATGATAACCAGCGACGGCGGCAAAGAAGTTATTGCCGGCAATGAGCGTGTGCTGCGCGCGCGCCTTTCCGATGGGCGTTTCTTTTTCGACCAGGATCGCAAGAAAAGCCTGAGTGATTGGACGAAAGGACTAAGCGGTGTTACCTTCCATGCTAAAATCGGAACCATCGCTGAAAAGGTGCAGCGTATCCAGAAACTGGCTGCCCAATTGGCTGAGTTTGTGCCAGGCACAGATAAAAAACTTGTGGAACGCGCAGCCAATCTCTGCAAAGCCGATCTCGTAACCGGCATGGTCGGCGAATTCCCTGAACTTCAGGGCGTAATGGGACGTTATTATGCCCTACACCAGAAAGAAGATCCGGCCGTTGCCGACGCCATTCGCGATCATTACTTGCCGCTGGGTCCTGATTCACCCGTACCTACACAACCCGTTTCCATATGCATAGCACTGGCTGATAAGCTCGATACGCTGATTTCGATGTTCGCTGCCGGCGAAAAACCCACCGGCTCCAAAGATCCGTTTGCCCTGCGCCGCTCTGCGCTTGGTATTATCCGCATTATTTTGGAAAATAATCTGCGGCTGCCGCTTAAGACATTACTGGGCGACGAATTGCTCGCTTTCTTTGCTGATCGCCTCAAAGTACAACTTAAAGACCTAGGCATACGCCATGATGTAGTAAATGCGGTTATGGTTAACGGCGATGACGATTTAGTGCGCGTCGTAGCGTGTGCCAGGGCATTGCAAGATTTCCTTGCCGCCGAAGATGGCGCAAACCTGCTTGCAGCCTATAAAAGGGCCGGCAATATCGTGGGAATCGAGGAAAAAAAGGATAAACAGACCTATTCTGGCGATATAACGGCCAAAGTCCTTGAACAGGCAGAAGAAAAAAATCTGCTCGAAGCGCTTGAAAAAATTGGCCCGCATGTTACCAAGGCGCTGGAAAAAGAACAATTTGGGGAAGCGATGACAACGCTTGCGGGGTTGCGAGCACCGGTAGATGCGTTTTTTGATCAGGTTATGGTGAATGCTGATGATAAGGAACTACGCAAAAACCGGTTGAATCTGCTAGCCCGTATTCGTACCACGCTTGACGCTATAGCGAACTTCGCGCTGATTGAGGGATAAGACATGACGAAATATGTTTACAGTTTTGGTGACGGCTTTGCCGAAGGCAAAGTAGATATGAAAAACCTGCTCGGCGGTAAGGGAGCCAACCTCGCGGAAATGTGTTCGCTGGGGCTTCCCGTTCCTCCGGGATTTACCATCACCACCGAAGTCTGCATGGGCTATTATGCCGGTGGCAAAACCCTTCCCAAAGGATTGGACGCAGAAGTCAAAAAAGCCCTGACCGCCATAGAAAAAGCCGTGGGAGCCAATTTTGGCGAAGCGAAAAACCCATTATTGGTTTCGGTGCGCTCCGGTGCGCGAGCTTCTATGCCCGGCATGATGGACACCGTTCTCAATCTCGGACTCAACGATATCACCGTCGAAGGCCTGGCTGCCAAAACCGGCAATCCGCGCTTTGCCTATGACTCTTACCGCCGCTTCATCCAGATGTATTCGGACGTGGTGCTGGGCGTCGATCACTATCATTTTGAGGAATTGCTTGAAGCCAAAAAGAATGACCGCCGCGTGGAACTCGATACTGACTTAAACGCCGACGATCTCAAATCTCTGGTGGCGCAATATAAAGACAAGGTGCAGGAAGAATGGGGCAAACCCTTTCCGCAGAATGTCGAAGAACAGCTCTGGGGCGCCATTCAGGCGGTGTTTGATTCCTGGATGAATGCGCGCGCCATCACTTACCGCCGCCTTCATGATATCCCCGAAAGCTGGGGTACCGCGGTCAATGTGCAATCCATGGTGTTTGGCAATATGGGTGATGACTGCGCTACGGGCGTAGCGTTTACGCGCAATCCTTCCACCGGCGAGAATGCTTTTTACGGCGAATTCCTGGTCAACGCTCAGGGCGAAGACGTGGTCGCAGGCATCCGCACGCCGCAAGCCCTTACCATCAAAGGCAAAGCCACCAGCGGTGCAGATTTGCCCAGCATGGAAGAAGTCATGCCGGATGTGTTTGCCGATCTGGTGAAGATTTACCAGAAGCTGGAATCACATTACCGCGACATGCAGGATATTGAATTCACCGTGCAGAACCGCAAGCTCTGGATGTTGCAAACCCGCTCCGGCAAACGCACAGCAGCGGCGAGCATCAAAATTGCCGTCGATATGGTGGCGGAAAAACTTATCAGCAAAGAGCAGGCCATTGAGCGCGTAGACCCGGCGGCGCTTGACCAATTGCTCCACCCCACCCTTGACCCTAACGCCAAGAAAACCGTACTCGCCCGTGGCCTGCCCGCCTCACCGGGTGCTGCTGCAGGATTGGTGGTGTTTTCCGCTGAAGAAGCCGAAAAACGCGCGCACAACAAAGAAAAAGTAATATTGGTGCGTATTGAAACCTCGCCCGAAGACATTCACGGCATGCATGCCGCCCAGGGCATCCTGACCGCGCGCGGCGGCATGACCTCACACGCAGCCGTTGTAGCGCGCGGCATGGGCAAACCTTGCGTATCAGGCGCCGGCGAAGTCAAAATCGATTACGCGGCCAAAACCTTTAAAGCTGGCAATCAGATTATTAAAGAAGGTGATTTCGTCACCATCAACGGCTCGAGCGGCGAAGTATTTTCCGGCGCCGTAGCCACTATCCAGCCACAACTCTCCGGCGATTTCGCCATGCTTATGGGCTGGGCGGATGAACTGCGGACCTTGCAGGTGCGCACCAACGCTGAAACCCCGTTAGACGCCGCCACCGCGCGCAAATTCGGCGCCGAGGGCATTGGTCTTTGCCGCACCGAACATATGTTCTTCGACACCGATCGCATCACGCCCATGCGCGAAATGATCGTCTCGGAAACTGTTGAAAAACGTAAAGCGGCACTGGCGAAATTACTGCCGATGCAGCGCAAGGATTTTGCTGAGATTTTTCGCATCATGGCCGGACTTCCCGTCACTATCCGTCTGCTTGACCCGCCCTTGCACGAATTCCTGCCCCATACCGATGCTGAGATTAAAGAAGTAGCCAAAGCCGCCGGTGTGACCGTGGAATACGTAAAAGCGCGCGCCCATCTCCTGCACGAAACCAACCCAATGCTTGGCCACCGCGGCTGCCGTCTTGGCATTACCTACCCCGAAATTTACGAAATGCAGGCGCGCGCCATCTTTGAAGCCGCAAGCATTGTGGTCAAAGACAGTAAGGAAAAAGTGATTCCCGAAATCATGATTCCCCTCGTCATGAACCCCAAAGAGCTGGAAATGCTTAAAAAAGTGATTGATGATACAGCCGCCGCCGTAGCCAAAGAAACCGGCGTGCAGATTGACTATCTCGTAGGCACGATGATTGAGTTGCCGCGCGCAGCTCTTCGCGCCGGTGATATCGCCAAACACGCACAGTTTTTCAGCTTCGGCACCAATGACCTGACGCAAACCACGCTCGGCCTTTCGCGCGACGACGCAGCATCATTCATTGAAATCTACAAACAGAAAAATGTGCTCGAAAGCGATCCTTTCGTGACACTCGACCAGGAAGGTGTGGGCGAACTCGTGCTCATCGCCGCTGAACGCGGACGCAAAACCCGCAGTGATATCAAGCTCGGCATTTGCGGCGAGCATGGCGGCGACCCCGCTTCTATCGCCTTCTGCCAGAAAGCCGGGCTTAACTATGTCTCCTGCTCGCCTTACCGCGTTCCCATCGCCCGCTTAGCAGCAGCCCAGGCCGCCATTAAAGCCAAAGCCAGCAAAGCCAAGGCGGCTTAGATGATATATTAGGAGGGGGCGAGTATAGTTCTCGCCTCCACTACCGCTCCCCCTCGCTTCGCGGGGTCGTCGCAAGTGCTCCTCCGCGTAACATGTTAGATTCCTGCCTACGTTTCTTGTTCCATTATCTCCGTCTTTGCGAGGAGTAGGACGACGAAGCAACTCAGAACGTGTGGCTTGGCTGGATTGCCGCGCTCACATTGTTCGCCCGCAATGACATTAAAGAGAAGATATCAGGGAACAAGAAGCGTAGTCAGCAGACTGAACGACCCCCTCATAGAATTTCTCCTGAAATTCCGGGGGCATGCAAAAAAGGGGCCCCGGAGGGCCCCTTTCGTTTCGTGAGAACTAAGCCAAGCTTATTTGCTTACGCTCAGTTCGATGTCTACACGGCGGTCTTCCTGCATGCAGGCATGAAGCTTGCCATCTTTCAGGCCTTTGCATTTTGCTTCTGCAGTGCTTTTGCCCAGAGCGCGGATGTCGGTGTTAGCATGGCTGAAACCGTGTGCTTTCAGGTAATGCTGAACGGCATGAGCGCGTTTTTCAGAAAGACGGAGGTTGTAAGTATCAGAACCGATTGCATCTGCATAACCAGCAATGGTTACAGCGTGAATCTTCTTGTCCTTCAACGTTGCGAGCAGCTGATTCAAAGTAGCGCGGGCTTTTTTGTTGAGCGTTGATTTGTTGAAATCAAAGTACACAGAAGCCAGACGGGTGTGGTTTTTCATCACGCCGCATTCTTCGCTGGCAGTTTCCCATTCCGTGCGCACGCAATTTCCACGTGCATCGGTTACTGCGTTACCACGTGTGTCGTGAACAACAGCTTTGAATGCTTCTTCAGCGGAAGAAAGTACAGGTACGGCAACAGCCGCCATAAGAGCGAGGGCCGAAAGAAGGGAAATACGTTTAGTCATACAGTTACTCCTGATTGATATTTTGCTAGTTAATATTTTTTGCGTATTCTGAAAATCAATATAGGCCACAAAAAACAATTATCTGGCGTTATAAGCAATGAGTATTTCACTGTTTTATAAAAGATTACGCCACCTGTTGCAAATATACAGCAGGCGGTGGCCCGTATGTCACGATTAGTATTTAATATTAAATAACAGAATGTTGAATCGAGAAAATGTGAGTATTTTTAGATTCCGACCGTCTCTTCCACTAAATAAAGAGGCCTTTGCTTGGTCTCGCGGTAGATACGACCGATATACTCACCAATAATACCCACACTTAACAGCTGCATTCCTCCCATAAACAATACGGCGACCATAAGTGATGCATAACCCGGTACCGTAATGCCCAGGAAAGAGGTGCGTATGATGATAAAAATGGCCCAAAGGAAAGAGACAAGCGAGATAAACGCGCCGATATAGGTCCACACGCGCAGCGGAACTGAAGTGAAGGAAAAGATGCCATCCAGAGCAAATTTCCACAATTTCCAGTAATTCCAGTTTGTTGCACCCGCCGCGCGGGCATCGCGGTCGAAATACACCACCGTAGTTGAAAACCCTACCCAAGCGAAAATGCCCTTCATAAAACGGGTGCGTTCCGGCAAGCGTTTCACCGCTTCCACCACCATCTTATCCATAAGGCGGAAATCACCCGTATTAGGAGGAATCTTCACTGTGGAAACACGGTTGATGGAAGTATAAAACCAATTGGCCGATGTGCGTTTCATCCAGGAATCACCGGGACGGTTCCTGCGCGTGGCCAGCACCACCTTATAGCCTGCTTTCCATTTTTCAACCAGCTCGGCAATGAGTTCAGGCGGATCCTGCAAATCGGCATCAATAGGTATCACCGCATTGCCCACAGCGCATTCAATGCCCGCCGTAAGCGCAGCCTCCTTGCCGAAATTGCGCGCCAGATGCACGGCTTTTATGCGCGGGTCGTTTTGGTGGTATTGCTTGAGCCGGTTATAAGTATTGTCGCGGCTGCCATCGTCGATGCAGACGATTTCATAATCGGAGGTGATTTTCTCCAGGCATAGTTTGAGCCGTTCAAACAGCAGGGGAAGCACCGCTTCTTCATTATGCATCGGGATAACAATAGAAAGTTCAACCATAGGCCTCGTTTATACTCCATTTCATTCATGCGTAGCATGAAATTGGGAAAACGGAAAACGGAAAACGGAAAACGCCTATAAGATGAACTTGCTCAAATCGGTGTTCTTGGCCAAATCGCCGATGTGCTTTTGCACATAAGCAGCGGTGATCTTCACTTTCGTGCCTTGCTTGTCGGGCGCGTCAAAACTGATTTCTTCCAGCAGTTTTTCCATGATGGTGTGCAGGCGGCGCGCGCCAATATTTTCAATTTCGCGGTTAACCTTGGTCGCAAGCGCAGCGAGTTCTTTGATACCGTCTTTGGCAAACTCAAGCGTGACGCCGTCAGTCGTCATAAGCGCAGTATATTGCTTGATGAGGCTGGCTTCAGGCTCCACAAGAATGCGCACCATATCGTCTTCGCTGAGGGGTTTGAGCTCGACGCGAATCGGCAAGCGCCCCTGCAGTTCGGGCAGTAAGTCGGATGGCTTGGCCATATGGAATGCGCCCGATGCAATGAACAGAATGTGATCGGTTTTGACTGAACCGTATTTCGTGCTGACCGTGGTGCCTTCAAGCAGCGGCAGCAGATCGCGCTGCACGCCTTCGCGGCTGACTTCGGCACCGCGGAATTCACCACGCGCCGCAACTTTGTCAATTTCATCTAAGAACACGATGCCGTGATTTTCGACTGCGTCGAGGGCTTCCTTAGTCACTTTTTCCTGATCGAGAAGCTTCTCGCTTTCTTCAGCAATCAGAATCTTAGCGCTGTCAGCAACACTTAAGCGCCGCGTTTTGGTGCGTCCGCCCATGGCCTTGCCGATGATGTCGTTCAAATTCACCACGCCCATCTGACCGCCGGGCATGCCGGGAATATCAAAACTTGGGAACAGCGAATTGCCAGTATCGGCAACTTCAATGTCGATTTCCTTGTCCTGCAATTCTCCGGCGCGCAGTTTTTCACGGAATTTGCGGCGCGTCTCTTCGCTCGCTGTTTCCCCCACCAAGGCGTTGAGGAGCCGTTCTTCGGTGCTGGCTTCGGCTTTGACGCGCACTTCATTGTGGTGACGCTCGCGCACCATGCCCATCGCCACTTCCATCAAATCGCGCACGATGGAATCGACATCGCGCCCGACATATCCCACTTCGGTGAATTTGGTCGCTTCCACTTTGATAAACGGCGCTTTGGCGAGCTTGGCCAGGCGGCGGGCAATTTCGGTTTTACCCACGCCGGTGGGCCCAATCATAAGAATATTCTTGGGCAGGATTTCGTCGCGTAAATGTTCTTCCTGAATTTGTTGGCGGCGCCAGCGGTTACGAAGCGCGATGGCAACAGAGCGCTTAGCATCCTGCTGGCCGACAATAAAGCGATCCAGCTCGGTGACAATTTCAGCAGGCGTAAGTTCGGTAGCGACGGAGGAGATCATAAAGATATTAAAGGCTTAAGCAGTTTTAAGGGTTTCAATCGTCACATTTTCATTGGTATAGACGCAGATATCGGCGGCGATTTTCATGGCTTTTTTGGCGATCGCTTCGGCATCGAGTTTGGTGTCAATAAGCGCGCGCGCCGCGCATAAGGCGTAATTGCCGCCGGAGCCAATGCCGATAATGCCGTCTTCCGGTTCCAATACATCACCAGTGCCGGTAATGATGAGCGAAGTCGTTGCATCAGCCACCGCCATCATGGCTTCTAAGCGGCGCAGATAACGATCGGTGCGCCAGTCTTTCGCCAATTCCACGCAAGCACGGGTCAACTGGCCGGGATGTTTTTCGAGTTTGCTTTCCAGCCGCTCAAATAAAGTGAAGGCATCGGCAGTGGCGCCGGCAAAGCCAGCAATGATTTTACCGTCGGCAAGCCTGCGCACTTTTTTGGCCGTGGCTTTAATGACGGTTGAGCCAAGCGTCACCTGCCCGTCACCAGCCACCAGCACCGTGCCGCCCTTGCGGATAGAAAGGATGGTAGTGCCGTGCCATAGGGGATTGGGAGTTTCTGTCATGAGGGGTAATGTGGGCAGATTTTTCAGAAGTTCAAGGGTTTTATTGACAATTGTACTGCTTATGGGCACAAATGCAGTGTTTTCGTGGGATTTTTTATGGGATTAAATATGCGCACCGCAACGGTAGAACGCAAAACAAAAGAAACGCAGGTCAAAGCAACCGTCAATCTCGATGGATCGGGCAAATATAACGTCGCAACCGGCATCGGATTTTTGGATCACATGATGGAGCAGCTCTCGCGCCACAGCCTCATGGACATTACCATTGAAGCCAAAGGCGATCTCCATATCGATTATCACCACACTACCGAAGATGTGGCGATTACACTCGGTGAAGCCGTGGCCAAGGCGCTAGGCGAACGCCGCGGCATCGTGCGCTACGGCTCGGCGCTTTCACCCATGGATGAAACATTGTCGCGCATCGCGCTTGATCTCTCAGGCCGCCCCTATTTCATCTGGAAAGTAAACTTCACCAAACCCAAGCTTGGCGAAATGGACACCGAATTATTCCGCGAATGGTTCCAGGCATTTGCGTTTAATTCCGGCGCCACCTTGCATATTGAAAATCTTTACGGCGAAAACAATCACCATATCGTTGAATCCTGTTTCAAGGGCCTGGCGCGCGCGCTGCGTGAAGCCATTGCCATTGATGCGCGTAAAAGCGATGACATTCCATCAACTAAGGGCGTATTATGAGCATGCATATATATACCGTCCATATAAACCCTGCACTGCCGCAAGCCTATGAAGCGGCCGTGTTTGTCGATGAAGGATTCAACTGGAAAGCGTTTCTTTTCACTGGGCTGTGGACCTTATATCATCGCCTGTGGGCTGCTACGCTTGGCATTATACTTTACAATATGATCCTGGGCCATCTGCTGATTTCCAATTCGCTGAGTCATGTAGGAGTGGGCATTGTCCAGTTGGTAATACAAATTCTTATCGGCTTTCATGCCAATGACTGGCTGCGCGCGAAACTTAAAAAACGCGGCTACCTGATGGCCGACATTGTCAGCGGCGATTCAATGCTGCGTGCGGAACAGCGTTTCTTTGATCATTATCTGGCTGCGCATTCTAATTCAATTCCTGCATAAACATGCTTGTCGCGATTATCGATTACGGCTCTGGCAATTTACGCTCCGCTGCCAAGGCGTTTGAGCATGTTGCCAGCATGGATCAAAGCATTGTGGTGACGAACGATCCGACAGTGCTTGCCGATGCTTCTCATATTGTATTACCGGGCGTGGGAGCATTTGCCGATTGCATAAGCGGGCTTGAGGCCATTGCAGGCATGCGCGCGATGCTTGAGACGCAAGTGCTGCAAAAATGCAAACCTTTCCTGGGAATCTGTGTCGGCATGCAGATGTTATTTGAGACAGGTTATGAACATGGAAAGCATAAGGGTTTGGGCTGGATTGAAGGCGAAGTGGTGAAGATAGGGGCAACAGGCAATAGGCAACAGGCGGAAGTTTCTAGGATGCCTAATGTCTCATGCCTCATGCCTCTTAAAATTCCCCATATGGGTTGGAACGATCTTAATCTTATCGCACCTGCGCATCCGTTATTAAAAAACATCCAATCGGGTGATCATGCGTATTTCGTGCACAGCTACCATGCGGTCTGCAAAAATAATACGCAGGCAATTGCTACGACCCAATACGGGACAGCACTCACTGCGATTGTTGCCAAAGACAATATTATGGGTGTACAATTCCATCCTGAGAAAAGCCAGCAAACTGGGTTGCAGTTAATCGAAAACTTCTTAAAATTACGTAATGTCTAATATAAAAGTTGAACCGATTACCGAATTCAAGACTGCGGATTTGGACGATCTGTGCCTGGCAACCGAAGATGCCATACGCGATGGCATTGGGTTTAACTGGCTGGTGCCGCCCTCAACGGATGTTCTGGAATCATACTGGCGCGGCGTGCTGGTGGTACCGGAACGCGTGCTGTTCGGCGGCAGGATTGATGGCACACTCGCCGCTTCCATCCAGCTGTTAAAGCCAGGTCCCTCTAAGCAAACAACCTCTTTCAACGTCAGCCTCAGTAATCATTTCGTCGCTCCCTGGGCGCGCGGACACGGGCTTGCCAAAGCGCTTTTACAAGCTGCGGAAAAAGAGGCTCTGGCGCAAGGATTCTCCGTCATAACGCTCAATGTGCGCGCCACTCAGGAGGCTGCGCTTAAACTGTATCACGAATCGGGCTATACACGATGGGGTGTTATGCCTTATTATGAGATGGTCAATGAAAGTATGATCGCCGGACATTATTTTTATAAAAACATCAAACCGATTATGAAGATCACTTGATGAAAGAACGCCCGCCCATAGAATCCATTTTGGAAATCGCCCGTGAAGCCGGCGCTTTGGTGCTTAGGCTGCAGGACGAAATCATGCGCACTCCGAGAAAGCGCCAGGTAAAACCCGACGGCTCCTATGTGACGGAAGCCGACGTAAAATCGCTCCAGTTCATTGCCAAAGGATTGCGAGCACTCACACCGGGCACGCCGATTGTCGCTGAAGAACAGCCTGCAGACGTCAATAAAACCATTCTCGGCAATGACGAGGAGTTCTGGCTGGTCGATTCCCTCGACAACACCAGCGATTACCTATTGGGCGGCAGCAACTTTAGTATTAATATAGCCCTCATCGGCAAAGGCGGATACTCCAAAATGGGAATTCTGATTTTCCCGAAGCTCGGCGAACTCTATTATACTGGTGACGATGGGCATGCCTATAAACAAGAAGGAAAAGCCCCGGCACAGAGAATTCGCGTTATTCCTTTTCATGCCGCCGCCAGGGACGAGATGATGAAAGTGGCCCAACACCCAAACCGTCCTTCAGGGCTCGGACTTTTCCTTGGCAAACCTTTGCGTTTCATCACGTCGCGCGGCCAGCGCCGCGCCTGTCTGGTTGCAACAAGTGAAGTGGCCTTATGCGTGGAAAGCGAAGGGTTTTATATCTGGGACACCGCACCGGTTGCCGCCATTTTAAAAGCGGCAGGAGGTGGCGTCTATAATTTAGAAGACGGCGAATTGCTTACCTTTAATAAGGGCCTGCGGCTTCCTGCCTATGTGGCAGCCGCATCGCGCGAAATCCCGCAGAAAATGGAGCTATTCGGACTTCACGGCGTCATGGGATCGCCTTCCGACGCGAACTTACGCAAAAAGAGCAGCGGCACATGATACTGTATCCCGCGATTGATTTGAAAGACGGCAAATGCGTGCGGCTGCTGCGCGGCGAAATGGATCAGGCGACGGTTTTTTCCGAGCATCCTTACGAACAGGCCAAACGTTTTGAAGAAGCCGGATTTCACTGGCTGCATCTGGTGGATTTAAATGGTGCCTTTGAAGGCAAGCCGGTCAACGCAAAAGCCGTGAGCGCGATTCTGGCGAACGTCAACATGCTCACCCAACTGGGCGGCGGCATACGCGACATCGAAACGATTGACGCATGGCTGCAGGCTGGCATCAATCGCGTGATACTGGGCACTGTAGCACTCAAAAACCCCAAGCTTGTCATGGAAGCCTGCCGCGCTTTCCCCGATCAGATAGCGGTGGGAATTGACGCTATGGACGGCATGGTGGCAACCGACGGCTGGGCAAAGATCTCAAAAATTCCTGCCGTTGATCTGGCACTCAAATTTGAAGATGCGGGCGTGTCTAAAATCATCTACACCGACATCAACCGCGACGGCGCCATGGGCGGCCCTAATATAGAGGAAACCGCCAAGCTCGCTGAACGCCTTACCACGCCGGTGATTCTTTCCGGCGGCATTTCTAAGCTCGCCGATCTGCAGGCGGTGAAAGAATATCAGGCTTCCGGCATTGAAGGTATCATCATCGGCCGCGCATTATATGACGGCAGTATCAAGCCGGAAGAAGCACTAGCACTTTAATCATGTTTGATTACCGATCTCGTTCTCTCCTCAAGGACGGATCAAGAGATAGGGCAATCTTATAAGCAGCCTTATCCAAAGTCTTACCAATAAATTGTTGCTCATTGCCATTATACTGAATCAGTTCTTTATAGCCTCTGCGCAACTCTTCTTTAGTTGCCTGCACCATAATGGCCGGTGTTAATTCATATTTATCACTTTCTTCATGTCCCGATTCAGAATGCCAATGTGTAAATAAGCCTTTTGTATTTTTTCCATAGATTTCCTGTGCAACCATACAGGTAAGATAATTTATTTCTGCATGTGGAATGTCTATGAGTTTGCCAGCAAGCTCGTTAGAAGATATTTCAGTCATATCCAACTCAAACACCTGTGATGGAAATATAATTTCCCTACTATCGAACGCATTTTGAAGACGTACTTCAATGGCATCGACACTTGGTTTTGGTGTATCTCTAGTAAATCGTTTCATTTGGCAATGCTTGTTGTATACAAGATTATACCGTATATTTATTAATATTCTCTTACCATGCTCAAAAACCGTATTATTCCCTGCCTTGACGTCAAAGACGGCCGCGTTGTCAAAGGCGTTAATTTTGTGGAACTGCGCGACGCAGGCAACCCCGTAGAGCAGGCCAAATTATATGACGCGCAAGGCGCGGATGAGTTGTGCTTCCTCGATATTTCCGCATCGAGCGATAACCGCTCTATTTTATATGACGTAGTCGCAAGCGTCGCTGAGCAATGTTTCATGCCGCTTACCGTAGGCGGCGGCGTGCGCACACTAGAAGATATCCGCAAACTGCTCCTGGCCGGTGCCGACAAAGTATCCATCAACACCGAAGCCGTGCGCAATCCTGAATTCGTGCGTCAGGCTGCGCAGAAATTCGGATCACAGTGCATTGTCGTAGCCATTGACGCTAAGCAGGGATTAGGGACTAGGGATCAGGGATCAGAAAGAATAGGAAAATCTGATCCCCGCCCCCCGATCCCTGCCCTCCGATTCGAGATTTTTACGCATGGCGGACGCAATGCCACCGGTATCGACGCGGTGGAATGGGCCAAGCGCATGGCGGAATATGGCGCCGGGGAAATCCTGCTTACCTCCATGGACCGTGACGGCACCAAGCAGGGTTTTAACATCCCGCTTACCCGTGCCATTGCCGACGCCGTGCCCATCCCGGTGATTGCTTCAGGCGGCGTGGGCACGTTGCAGCATCTGGTGGAAGGCATAGAAGAAGGGCATGCCAGCGCCGTGCTCGCAGCGTCTATTTTCCATTATGGCACCTATACGATTGCAGAGGCAAAAGCCGCTTTGCAAGAAGCCGGCATTCCTGTAAGAATATAGCCCATGTCACTTTCCGTTCTTACCCGTTTATATGAGACTATCTGCAGACGGCGCGACGCCGACCCTGCGTCTTCGTATGTGGCAAGTTTATTTGCCAAGGGAACCAAAAAAATTGCCCAGAAAGTAGGCGAAGAGGCGACGGAAACCATCGTTGCATCTGCAAGCGGCGACAAACGCGAGATTATCGCCGAAAGCGCCGATTTGCTGTTTCACCTGATGGTGTTGTGGGCGGCGCATAATATCACACCGGAAGAAATCAGCGTCGAATTTGAAAGGCGCGAAGGCACATCGGGCATTGAGGAAAAAAACTCGCGCAAATAATTCCTTATTACAAATTGATATGGTTAAGGCCATTTTCTATCATTTATTCATTTACAGGAGATTCACATGACACAGGCAGATAACACAGCACTGGATATCATTTTCCGCAACGCCCGCACTCATAACGGCTGGCAGGATAAACCGGTGGAAGACGCTCTCCTCCAACAGGTGTATGATTTGTGCAAATGGGCTCCCACGAGCGCCAACTGCTCGCCCATGCGTATTGTGTTTGTTAAATCCAAGGAAGCCAAAGAACGCCTGAAGCCAGCCATGGATGCAGGCAATCTGGCAAAGACCATGGCGGCGCCAGCCACCGCTATCATCGGCTATGACATGGAATTTTATGAACAGCTGCCCAAACTCTTCCCCCATGCCGATGCCAAATCCTGGTTTGTCGGTAAAGACGAGTTCATCAAGACGTCAGCTTTCCGTAATGGCTCACTGCAAGGCGCCTATTTCATTATCGCAGCGCGCGCGCTGGGGCTTGATTGCGGGCCAATGTCGGGGTTTAACAACGACAAAGTCGATGCGGAATTTTTCAAAGGCACCAAAGTGAAATCCAACTTCCTGTGTAACCTTGGCTACGGCGATCCGAGCAAACTCTATCCCCGCTCACCACGCCTGTCTTTTAATGAAGCCTGCAAAATCGCATGAGTTACGATAAAGCTAACGTCTTTGCAAAAATCATGCGCGGTGAAATCCCGGGCAAGAAAATTTATGAAGACGAGCAGATATTGGCCATTCATGACATTGCCGGTGCGGCGCCGGTGCATGTGTTAGTGATGCCCAAGGGTGAATATATTTCGTTTGATGATTTTTCCACGAAAGCACCGCCTGAAACGGTCGCGCATTTTTTTAAAACCATCGCAAGCATCGCCAGGCAATTAGAGGTGCATGAAACAGGCTACCGGCTGGTGACCAATCACGGCGCCGACGCCTCGCAAAGCGTGCCGCATTTCCATGTGCATATACTAGGCGGCAGAGCGCTGGGCGGATTATTGCCGGGAGATGTGCATAAGCGGTGATCGAATAAACTGTCTTTGCGAGGAGACGGAGACGACGAAGCAATCCAGGGCTTGCTGCAAAGCTGGATTGCCGCGCTCACATTGTTCGCTCACGGGCGACGGTTAGTATATTTACTACCTCCCGCAGAGACCTATCATTCCGTGGTAATACCGAATGATTCCAATAACGTTTTCGTCTCTGCCAAAGGCAACCCTACCACATTGGAATAGGAACCATTAATCGCCGGGATGAAGGTGCTTGCGAACACTTGAATCGCATAGCCACCGGCCTTGCCCTGCCATTCGCCGCTTGCGATATAAAATTCAATTTCTTTTGCGCTGAGACGTTTAAACCGCACTGAAGTTATCACCGATTTGATTTTGATGTTCTCGCCTCTGGCAATTGCCACCGCCGTTATCACACGATGCCTGCGGCCGGAGAGCTTGGCAAGGCATTTGCGCGCGGCCGCTTCATCTTCTGCTTTGGGCAGAATGCGCCGCCCCAGATACACCACCGTATCGGCAGCGAGTATGGTTTCATTTGGAAAACGCAGAGCGCAAGCGGCGGCTTTCTGCTTGGCCATGCGCACGGCATAATGCGTTGGTAGCTCATCTTTAAAAGGCGCTTCATCAATATCAGCAGGTTCAACGCGGGCTGGCGTAATGCCAATCTGGGCAAGCAAAGCCAATCTGCGCGGGGAAGCGGAAGCCAATATGAAAGGATGCGTTTGCATCATTTATGGCCCATATGTTCGCTGATGGGAGTAACATCAATGGGTGATTGCTGCGCTGCCAGCTTGCGGCCAATGGGTGAATCCAGCGGCACAATATCGCGCGAGCTGCATTTATTGCAGGCGTCATAAGTCTGGTGATTGCACCATAGTGTATAGAGCACGCCGGGAATCAGATAGGAAAACCAGAGAATCACTTCAACCCAGACATTACGCGGGCTCACGGTTTTGGGAAATTCCACCGTGCCGCAATTGCGGCATACCACCTTGCCATTTTTGCGGATGATTGTCTTATGCAGGATTTGCCAGAGTATGAGGCCTGCGATAAGGAGCCATAGAAACCGCATGATCAACCCCGTGCGTTTTTAATTAAACGGCTGCTGCTGGCGGCGGCGCACCATCTTTATGGCGGAATTTAATGCGGCCCTTGGTTAAATCATAGGGCGTCATTTCCACAGTCACGACATCGCCCACCAGGATACGGATGCGGTTCTTACGCATTTTACCCGACGTTACGGCAATAAGAAGATGACCATTTTCCAGCTTTACGCGGAACATGGCATTGGGCAGGAGTTCCATTACGGTGCCGGTAAATTCAAGTAGTTCTTCTTTGGCCATGCTAGTCCTTTGTGTGATTATCTTTGGCTACGCTTTACGCAGATTGGCGCCCTTATATCACTTTAAATGCAAAACGCAAATAAGAGTGAACAGGCGGCGGGAAGTCTCCGAATCAATCACCACTTTATCCGTCAATAATGAGCTAAGCAACTCAGATCCCTCATTATGCAGACCTCGCCTGCTCATATCAATCGCCTCAATGCGCGGCAGATTGCCAGTTTTCACGGCATCAAAATAGCTCTCGCAGATAAGAAAATAGTCGCGAATGAGGCTCCTAAAGGGCGCAAGCGAGATAAAGAAATTATAGGGCCTGGTAAGGGTTTTGGAAGTTACGCTGAACGCAAAGCGGTTCTCAGCGGTGCTTAAGCGCAATTCGTAAGGACCTTCAGCATCTTTAAGGGCAAAATGATTCCATTCAATCAGATCGTTCATCGCCACATGGCGCTCATGCTCAATCTCCACGGAGCGCGGTTTAATGCTTGATTCATCAAGCGTAATCGCGGTGATATGCTGGGTTGCGCTCATAGCCGCAAACGCAGGGATAATGCATGCGCGGACAATCCTTCAGCATCTGCCAGTATTGCCGCGTCTTTGCCGATGGCTTTGACCGATGACGCATTGCAGCCGATAAGCGAGGTGCGCTTCAAGAAATCATACACCGAAAGCCCCGATGAGAAACGTGCCGTGCGCGAAGTCGGCAGTACATGCGAGGGGCCAGCGATATAATCGCCAATGGCTTCGGGCGTGTGGCGACCTAAGAATATAGCACCGGCATGGCGTATGCGGGCTGCCAATACGTCAGGCTTATCTACTGCCAACTCCAGATGCTCCGGGGCAATAGTGTTTACAAGCTCAGCCGCCTCTTTTAGGTCGCGCACCATAATGATAGCGCCGTAATCCTGCCAGGATGCGCGGGCTATTTCAGCGCGCGATAATGTGGCGAGCGTTGCGGCAATGGCTTTTTCCACTCGAGCCGCAAAGTTTTTATCATCGGTAATGAGTATGGATTGCGCCACTTTATCATGCTCGGCTTGTGACAATAAATCCGCCGCAATCCATTCCGGTTTGTTTTTATTATCGGCCACTATGAGAATTTCCGAAGGCCCAGCAATCATATCAATGCCGACTTTGCCAAATACCTGGCGCTTGGCTTCGGCGACATAGGCATTGCCGGGCCCCACAATCTTGTCGACCGGGCGAATCGACTCGGTGCCATAAGCAAGCGCCGCTACCGCCTGCGCGCCACCGATGCGGTATATTTCATGGACGCCTGCAATATCTGCAGCGGCAAGCACCGCAGGGTTGACTACCCCGTCCGGCATCGGCACTACCATCACGAGACGCTTCACGCCTGCCACTTGCGCGGGGATGGCATTCATCAGCACGGAACTCGGATAAGACGCAGTGCCGCCTGGCACATATAGCCCTGCGGCGTCGATGGCGTTCCAACGCCAGCCAAGCGTTACGCCTTGCTTGTCTTTATATTGCAGATTTTTCGGCAGTTGTTTCTGGTGATAGAGGCGGATGCGTTTTGCCGCCTGCTCAAGCGCCCCCAGAATATCCTTGCCGCAAGCCTTGCGCGCTTTGGCAATCTCCTGTGGGCTTACGCGCAAAGTGTTGGGTGCAAGCTTCACACGGTCAAATTTATGGGTAAGCGCAATTACGGCTTTATCGTCATCGCGTTTTACCTGCGAGATGATATCTTTTACAACGCGGGCAACATCCTGCTCCTCTTCGGCGCGCAAATGCAGGAAAGCGTCAAATTGCTTGGCAAAGGATGCATCCGCGGTATTCAGCCTATGCACCACCGGCCGCCTCCTTAAATTTGGCGATCCACATGCTCATTTCTTCGCTGCGCGTTTTAAAGGCAGTGCGGTTGACAATGAGGCGCGAAGATACATCGGCAATTTTTTCTATTTCGACAAGACCGTTGGCTTTGAGCGTAGCACCGCTGCTCACCAGATCGACAATGCGCCGGGACAGGCCCAGCTTGGGCGCCAGCTCCATCGCGCCGGATAATTTGATGCATTCCGCCTGCACCCCGCGCGCAGCAAAATGGCTCTGCGTGATGTGTGGATATTTGGTTGCGATAGTGATGTGGCTCCACCGCGCGGGATCGTCCGACTCGGCATGCTCCTTAAGCTCGGCAACGGAAATGCGGCATTTGCCGATGCCCAGATCAAGCGGCGCATAAATATCGGAGAAATTAAATTCCATCAATACATCACTGCCGGCAACACCTAACTGCGCTGCACCAAACGCCACAAACGTCGCCACGTCAAAACTGCGCACGCGGATAATGGATAGATTTTGTATGTTGGTGGCAAATTCGAGCTTGCGGCTGTTATCGTCAAAGAAATCGGCTTCGGGCACAATGCCTGCGCGTGCTAAGAGTGGCTGCAATTCTTTTAAGATGCGCCCTTTGGGAACGGCGAGTGTAATAGTTTCGCTCATGCTTTCACCCGTTCGATTTCAGCGCCGCAGGCAGCAAGCTTATCTTCCAGTCTCTCATAGCCGCGATCAAGATGATAGACGCGGTTGATGAGCGTATCGCCCTTGGCCGCAAGCGCCGCAATAACCAGGGAAACAGACGCACGCAGATCGGTGGCCATGACTTCTGCGCCCGCTAAGCGCTCGACGCCGCGCACCACAGCGGAAGAGCCGTGGACGTTGATTTTTGCACCCATACGCGACAATTCCGGCACATGCATGAAACGGTTTTCAAAAATCGTCTCCGTGATCATGGAGGCGCCGTCGGCAATCGTCATCAGCCCCATCATCTGCGCCTGCATGTCGGTGGGAAAACCTGGATAAGGCTGTGTCATGATATCGACGCCGTGCAGCCCGTTCTTGCGGCTCACGCGCACACCGTTAGCAGAGGCTTCAATAAGCACTCCGGCTTCAGCGAATTTCTCAATCACATTACTCAAGGCTTTAAGATCAATGCCGCTTAACTCGATATCGCCGCCGGTAATAGCAGCAGCGGCGGCATAAGTGCCCGCCTCAATACGGTCGGCAATGACGCGGTGTGACGCATCACGCAGTGATTTCACGCCAACGATAGTAAGCGTGTCGCTGCCGATGCCTTCGATATGGGCGCCCATTTTTACCAAACATTCGGCCAAATCCACCACTTCGGGTTCGCGCGCTGCGTTGCGTATAGTAGTTTTGCCTTCCGCCAGCACCGCCGCCATCATTATATTTTCCGTGCCCGTCACCGTGACTTTGTCAAAGGCGATATCGGCACCCTGCAGACGCCCCTTCACAAAGGCATGAATATAGCCGTCGGCGAGTTCAATCAACGCGCCCATCTGCTCAAGGGCTTTCAAATGCAGGTCAATCGGACGCGTGCCGATGGCGCAGCCGCCGGGCAAGGACACTTTGGCCTGGGCAAAACGCGCAAGCAGCGGCCCCAACACCAGCACCGAGGCGCGCATGGTGCGCACCAGCTCATAAGGCGCGGTGAAATTCTCAATCTTGGCGGCCTGCAAGGTCAGCGTGCGGCCAAAGCCGGAAGGGTCGAGCGATTTTTCATCCATATGCAGCGCCACACCATGCTGCACAAGGAGATTAGCCATGGTGATAACATCAGCAAGATACGGAATATTGGAAAGGGTGAGCTTGCTGTCCGTAAGCAAAGAGGCCGCCATCAACGGCAGCGCCGCATTTTTAGCGCCGCTTACCGGGATAATGCCCTCAAGCCTTTTGCCCCCGCGAATACGTATCTTATCCATTATTTTGCCTCGACTCTGGGCAAGGTCACGCCTTGCTGGCCCTGGTATTTTCCTTTGCGGTCGGCGTAGGACACGTCGCAAACTTTATCGCCTTTGAGAAACAAAAACTGACAGGCACCCTCATTGGCATAAATACGTGCAGGCAACGGCGTAGTGTTGGAAAATTCCAGCGTCACATGCCCTTCCCATTCCGGCTCCAGCGGTGTCACATTGACGATAATGCCGCAGCGCGCATAGGTTGACTTGCCCAGGCAGATAACCAGCACATCGCGTGGAATGCGGAAATATTCGACGGTGCGCGCAAGCACGAACGAATTGGGCGGAATCACGCAGACATCGGTTTTGCGGTCGACAAAGCTCTTGTCGGAAAAGGCTTTGGGGTCAACAATCGCAGAATCGACATTGGTAAAAATCTTAAATTCGTCGGCGACGCGGGCATCATAGCCGTAGGAAGATAGCCCGTACGATATTACACCTTCGCGCTTTAAATTCTCGACAAACGGTTCAATCATAGCGCTTTTTTGGGCTTTTTCGCGAATCCAGCTATCGGGCATTATGGACATGATTTATCCTGCTTTTGAAGTTTGAAGCCATGGTTATAAAGAAATGGCAGGGGGAAGGCAATATTAACGAATTATTTAAGTTTTTGTGGGAGGATAACCCATATTGCATAAAATTATTTAATGAAAATAATAAGTTACTATGACCGAAACACCGGACGCATCTGCTATCACCCCCCCTATCCCAAACGGTTTATTGAAGATACTTTATGACCTGCGCCATAAATTCGGCGGTAGGTTAACTAAGAGGGGATATGAAGGCATCGTAAACGAATGTGGTGATCCCCGTGAACACCAAAAGCCAACTCGGGATACTCATTTCGGATCGGAACCCTTGAGCGGCGGCGTTCGCACTTTTGATAAGAATGACGCTCATTGCCAGGAAGTTTTAGGACGTCTTAAGGGATATTTTAAAAACGATGATACGACCGGCTGTTTTATTATAAACACTCATACCGAATGCGCTGCCGTGAAAAAATTTTATGAAGCATTGGTGGCAGGCCCGAGATCCGAGGCAGCATACGATCCTTTCGCTATGTCCATGAAAAATATGTTTACAATACGCGAGAGGGGTGAACTGGGAAATATTTTAAAGGCCGCAAAGAAAGCAGGAGCTGATGAGGAAACGATCCTGCGAAAAATGGAAATGTTGATTATGATGCAATCGGTGAAGAATTTACATGATTATAAAATCATAAAACGGGATGGTACGGTCGAGTTGTCCGTAGAAAATCTTATCAATGAAGGCCGGCTGCACATCATAACCAATTATGATGATGTGAGGAAAGGGATGCCGGAGCAACATAAATTACTGACTTATATTCCAAGCACACAGCAGTTTTGCAATCTAGACGTTTTATACCATATGGCATTTCCGGATGATGAGAAGCCTTCTGCAAAGCGAATCGAGAAAGCCTACGCAGCAGCGGGGCTAACGGGCAAAGATACTTTTATCTCATTGCCGGTAGGCACCAATGGACACAAATTAAGCAAAGTGGACTTTGAGCAAAGTAAAATAGAAATCGGCATTCGCGAAATAGTTGCCGATATCAGGAATATGGGACAAAAACGCGGCCGCTAATCATCTGACAATCGCCGCCACCGCCAACGCATCCACGCGATCATTCATCGGGTGGCCGCTATGGCCTTTGACCCAGTGCCATTTTACTTCATGCTTGCCCGCCGCCTCGTCAAGGGCCTGCCATAGATCGACGTTCTTTACCGGTTTTTTATCCGCCGTTTTCCAGCCGCGTTTTTTCCAGTCATGAATCCACTGCATGATGCCGCTGCGCACATAGGTGCTGTCGGTATACACATCCACCTTGCACGGCGTTTTAAGCGCTTCGAGCGCTTTGATGGCCGCCATCAGCTCCATGCGGTTATTGGTAGTTTCCTTTTCGCCGCCAGAGAGTTCTTTTTCCTTGTCCCCATAAATGAGCACCGCGCCCCACCCTCCCGGGCCTGGGTTTCCCGAACATGCACCGTCGGTATAAATCGTGACGGTTTTACTCATAGACCATACTGCGAATGATGGGTGACGGAGCGATGGAAGCGCAGCTTTTTGACATATTCCATCGGGTCTTTTTGTGTCACCAGTGCTCCCTTTACCGGGAATAGCCAATCATGCGCGCGCGTTAAAAGAAACCGCAATGCTGCGCCTCTGGCCAGAACCGGCAAGGCTTCGAGTTCGGCTTCCGAGATGGGACGCACATCATGATAGGCGCGCAGCATAAGTTTGGCTTTGGTAATATTAAACTCCGAATGTTTCTCAAAGCACCAGGCATTAAGGCAGATGGCAAGTTCATAACTTAGAATATCATTACAGGCGAAATAGAAATCAATGATGCCGGTGAGTTGATTGTCATCATTATAAAATACATTATCGGGAAACAGATCGGCATGAATAACACCATGCGGCAAATCACGCGGCCATGCCATTTCCAGCGCTTTTATCTCACTATCAATTTCTTGCGCAAGACCAGGAATTATTTCATCGGCACGGCTGCCGATTTTGGCATATAGTTCTTTCCACCCGGCGAGCGACAATGTATTAGCGCGCGTCAGCGTATAACTCTGACCCGCCAAATGCAGCCTAGCCATCGCTGCGCCTAACTCAGACATATGCGGATTCTGGATAGAAGTTACGCTGCGTCCTTCCAGAAACGTAACAAGAGACGCAGGCTTGTTTTTCACCTGCTGGATAATTTGCCCGTTCTTCGCGCGCAACGGCATCGGGCAGGAAACTTTATGCAGCGCCAGATGTTCCATGAGTCCCATGAAAAACGGCAAATCGGTTTCATTAACGCGCGTTTCAAACACAGTGAGAATAAGTTTGGTGTTGTCTTCCAGCGTTATACAATAATTGGTGTTTTGCACGCCGGCGCGTATGCCTTCGGCCAGCCGCAGCGGCGCCAGATTATAAGAATGGAGAAATGCCTGAATTTCCCCTTGCGATAATTCGGTATAGACAGCCATACCGAACCTATATCGTGCTTGACGACCTTAGCGCAACTACCTAATCTCGCAAAAATTTTTGGGGATATATGTTATGACTCAACTCACGGGAAAAACCGCTTTGGTCACCGGCGCTTCAGGCGGCATCGGCGGCGCCATCGCCAAAGCGCTGCACGCTGAAGGCGCAAAACTCGTCATCTCCGGCACGCGGCAAGAGGCGCTCGATGCACTTAATAATGAGTTGGGTGGAAGCGCTACGGCACTCACCTGCAATTTATCCGACGGCGCTTCCATTGAGGCGCTTATTAAAAATGCCGAAGCAGCGTTGGGGCAGATCGACATTTTAGTATGCAATGCCGGTGTTACCCGCGACAATTTAAGCTTGCGCATGAAAGATGAGGAATGGCAGCAGGTGATTGACATCAATCTCACCGCTACATTCAAACTGATGCGCGCTGGCGTGAAAGGCATGCTCAAACGCCGCAGCGGCAGAATCATCAACATCACCTCCGTGGTGGGCACGATGGGCAATCCCGGACAAGCCAATTACTGCGCGTCTAAAGCAGGGATTGTCGGCATGAGCAAAGCGATGGCCCAGGAAGTGGCTTCGCGCAATGTCACTATTAACTGCATCGCGCCGGGATTTATCAAAACCGCCATGACGGACGCATTAAATGAAGAACAGCAGAAACGCATTACCGATAATATTCCCGCAGCCCGCTTCGGCTTGCCTGAAGATGTGGCAGGCAGCGTGATGTTCCTTGCAAGCGATGCGGCGAGCTATATCACCGGCCAAACCATTCATGTAAACGGCGGCTTGTTAATGGTTTAAAAAGCATGTAAGTATTGGATTAATATTAATAGTAAACCTGCCAAGACAGTAATGATACAAAAGACGCTAGCCAAACCATTTTCACTATGCTAGTTAGCACAACACTAATCGTAACAACGAGGATTTAGAACTATGAGCGACATTGCTGCACGCGTAAAAAAAATCGTGGTGGAACATCTTGGAGTAGACGAAGCGAAAGCTGTCCCCGAAGCAAGTTTCATCGATGACCTGGGCGCCGACAGCCTGGATACGGTCGAACTCGTGATGGCATTCGAAGAAGAGTTCAACTGCGAAATCCCTGATGAAGCCGCAGAAAAGATTCTGACGATTCAGGATGCGATCAATTACATCCAGCAGCACGCTGCTGCCGCGTAAGATTTTTCTTTATTTTTTGTAAAGTACCTGCATGACACGTCGTGTTGTCGTTACGGGGTTGGGTCTTGTCACACCGCTTGCATGCGGCGTGGATGCAACCTGGCAACGTTTGATCAATAGTGAATCCGGCTTGCGCCCGATCACCCATTTTGATACGTCGGATTTGCCCGCGCGTGTTGCAGGTCAGGTGCCACGGGGCGAAGGCGCACATGCATTCCGCGCCGACGAATGGGTTGCACCCAAAGAACAAAAGAAAATGGATGATTTCATCCTGTTTGCCATTGCAGCTGCAACGCAGGCGGTGAATGATTCAGGCTGGAAACCGGAATCAGAAGAGGACAAAGAACGCACCGGCGTCATGATAGGCTCCGGCATCGGCGGATTGCGGCAGATCGAGCACACAGTGCTTGAAATGCATGATAAAGGCCCCCGCCGCGTGAGTCCGTTCTTTATTCCTTCCTGCCTTATCAACCTTGCTTCCGGTCATGTCTCTATTATGTACGGATTCAAAGGGCCCAATCATTCCGTAGTAACCGCCTGCTCCACCGGAGCACACGCCATTGGCGACGCCGGACGCCTTATCGAAGCAGGTGACGCGGACGTAATGGTTGCAGGCGGCGCCGAAGCCGCTATCTGTCGCGTGGGTATTGCCGGGTTCTCTGCAGCGCGCGCGCTTTCCACCGCCTATAATGACACTCCCGAAAAAGCCTCACGCCCCTGGGATAAAGGCCGCGATGGATTTGTCATGGGCGAAGGCGCCGGCGTAGTGGTTCTCGAAGAATATGAACATGCCAAAAAGCGCGGCGCAAAAATTTATGCGGAACTGGCAGGTTACGGCCTCTCCGGCGACGCATATCATATCACCGCGCCAACGAGCGACGGCAATGGCGGCTACCGCGCCATGCAGGCAGCGCTTAAACGCGCCGGGCTGCAAACCACCGATATCGATTACATCAACGCGCACGGCACTTCAACGCCGCTGGGCGATGAAATTGAGCTGGGTGCTGTGAAGCGTTTATTTGGCGATCATGCATACAAACTTTCCATGTCTTCGACCAAATCGGCGATTGGCCATCTGCTGGGAGCAGCGGGCAGCGTAGAAGCGATTTTCTCCGTGCTCGCCATGCGCGATCAGATAGCGCCGCCGACACTGAATTTAGAAAATCCTTCTGAGAGCTGCGATATTGATCTCGTGCCAAACAAAGCAAAGAAGCGCACTATAAACAATGTGCTCTCTAATTCGTTTGGCTTTGGCGGCACCAACGCATCGCTTGTCTTTAAAAAAGTTTGATCTAGTCTGATCTTACTTAAGATCACAAAAACGTATCCGCAGTGAAATTTATATATCTAATATTCTCTGTTTTTGTTCTGCTTGCAGCAGGCGCATTATGGTGCGAGATTGATTTCAATGCTTCCGGCCCGCTTGCAGAATCCACAATATTGGTATTTCCGCCCAACACCCATTTTACCGCGATTGCCGATACGCTCGCAGAGAAAAATGTCATAGCGCATCCGTTCTTATTTAAGCTGCAGGCATTCGCGCGCGGTGAATCGAGCAGATTCAAGGCTGGCGAATATAATTTCTCCGCCCATATTGCTGCAAGCGATGTGGCCAGCATGCTGGCAAATGGCAAAACCGTTATCCATCATCTTACCATTCCTGAAGGATTAATGACCTCGGAAATTATCAGTATTGTTAAAGCCATACCGGAACTGGACGGCGAAATCACGCTTGATATTAAAGAAGGCGAACTGTTGCCTGAGACCTATAATTATTCTCGCGGCGACAAGCGCAATGATCTCCTGACCCGCATGCGCCACGCCATGCAAAAAACACTGGAAGAAGCATGGACAGGACGCGCTGATGGATTGCCATTTACCACGCCTGCACAAGCCTTGACACTGGCCTCGATTGTCGAAAAAGAAACCGGACTGGCAAGCGAGCGCCCGCGCGTAGCCGCCGTCTATATTAACCGCCTGCGCAAAGGCATGCTGTTGCAGGCCGATCCGACAACGGCTTACGGTGTCACCGGCGGAAAATATAAATTGCCGCGCCCGCTTACCTATAATGATCTTGAAAGCAACTCGCCTTATAACACCTATCGCTCAGCGGGCTTGCCCCCCGGCCCCATCGCCAACCCTGGCAAGGCATCCATCCTTGCAACGCTACATCCCGTGCAATCGGATGAGCTTTATTTTGTTGCGACCGGCGTGGGCGGCCATAATTTCGCACGCACCGAGCAGGAGCATGAAGCCAATGTCAGAAAATTCCGTGAAACGCAGCATTAGTCAATTATGCCCATACAATCCGTAGTAAAAATGGGGAATGCGCAGCTGGCGACGCCATCTGTTCCTTTTGCAGGATCGGCAGCGGAACTGCGCGCAATTGTGCAGGATATGCAGGATACGATGCAGGAAAAAGGCGGCATCGGTATTGCCGCGCCGCAGATTGGAATCAATCAGCGCATTGTCCTGTTCGGATTTGATAGCAGCGAACGCTATCCCAATGCAAAATCGATCCCATTTACGGTATTAATCAATCCTGTCATTCATATCATCGGCGACGAAATGGGGGATGGCTGGGAGGGATGTTTGAGTGTTCCCGGTATGCGCGGGCTTGTTCCCCGCTATACGCATATCACCTATAGCGGCTATGATATGGATGAAAATCCCATACATCATACGGTGCACGGATTTCATGCCCGCGTCGTGCAGCATGAATGTGATCACCTGGACGGAATATTATATCCGGAGCGTATCAAGGATATGCATTATTTCGGCTTTGAAGATGAATTGGGAGATATCGTGAAACAATCACTCGAATAAGGTGGATAGAAAACTTGCGGCTGGATGTTATGCTGCAGACAAGCTGCCTTTACCGTGTTGGAAAGCAGGCAGGCGATTGTCATTGGGCCCACGCCGCCAGGCACCGGCGTAATGGCTTTAGCGCGTTCTGCGGCTTCGGCAAAGGCGACATCACCCACCAGTTTTTTGGAGCCGTCCGATAAAGTGATGCGGTTGATGCCAACATCAATCACCACCGCGCCATTTTTAATCCATTCGCCTTTTACCATTTCCGGCTTGCCCACCGCCGCCACCACAATATGGGCGCGCGCACATAGTTCTGCCAGATTCTTGGTGCGTGAATGGGTGATAGTCACCGTGCAGTTGGCGTTAAGCAGCAGATTTGCCATGGGCTTGCCGACAATATTGGAGCGTCCTATAATCACCGCGTTCTTGCCGGAGAGATCATCGCCCAGCACGCTTTTAATCAGCAGCAAGCAGCCAAACGGCGTGCAGGGAACCAAGCCCTGCTGACCGGTTGCGAGTTTGCCGGCGTTAATAACATGGAAACCGTCCACATCTTTGAGCGGATCAATTGCATTAATCACGGCGGATTCATTGATGTGCTTAGGCAGCGGCAACTGCACCAATATTCCGTTTACTTTTTTATCTTCATTGAGCGCTTTGATTTTGGCAAGCAACTCTGCTTCAGTTGTGGTGTCGGGCATGCGGAAATCAAACGATTCCATGCCCGCCTCACGGCACATTTTGCCTTTGCTGTTTACATAAATTTCGCTGGCTGGATCAGCGCCCACCAATACCACAGCAAGCCCGGGAGTGATTTTATGCTTGGTTTTTAATTCAGCCACTTCCGCGCCCACCTGCTCGCGCAGTTTGGCCGCATAGGCTTTTCCATCAATGATAGTCGCCATTATTTTGGCACTCCTTTGTTCGTCGAATACTCAAAATGCAATGCTTCACCCGGATGCACTAGGGGATAGATTCCGTAACATGCCTGCGCAGCCTCGGCAAAACCGCATAATATCAGCTTGAGTTTGCCAGGATAGGTGACAATATCGCCTATGGCAAAAATACCCGCTACATTGGTTGCCATTGTCGACGGCTCTACCGTGATGTGGTTCTCATAAAGCCCCAGCCCCCAATGGGCAATGGGCCCCAGCTCCATTGCCAGGCCAAAGAAGGGCAGCAATACGTCCGCTTCCAATTCGCGCACCTGGCCGTCGAGCGTTTTGACGCTGACGGATTGCAGCATGCCGTTATTGCCCTTTAACGCGTCGAGTTGATAAGGAATCACCAGTTCGACATTGCCGCTCGCCACTAAAACATCCAGTTTGGCCGCGCTTTCAGGTGCGCAGCGGAATTTGGGACGGCGATGAATGACATAAATTTTCCTGGCAAGTTCGGAAAGCGACAACGCCCAGTCCACCGCAGAATCGCCACCCCCGGCAATGACCACGGTTTTGCCGCGGAAATCTTCGCGGCGCGTCACCAGATAAAATACGCTTTTGCCCTCATATTCTTCAATGCCTTCAAGCGGCGGGCGGTTGGGGCCAAAGGCGCCGCATCCGGCAGCAATGAGAACGGCCTTGCAGGTAATAATGGTGCTTTTGCTGGTCGTCACCTGCCACATATCACCGGCAATCTTTTCAATCTTCTCTACCCGCTGCCCTAAATGATAGTAGGGAGCAAAAGGCGCCGCCTGCTCTTCCAGCTTTTTAATCAAATCCAACGCATCAATCGCCGGATGGCCAGGAATGTCATAAATAGGTTTTTCAGGGTATAGAGCAGCGCACTGGCCGCCCGCCATATCAAGCGCGTCAATGACGTGGCAGGACATTTTGAGCATACCCGCTTCGAACACGGCGAAGAGTCCGACCGGGCCGGCACCAATAATAACTATATCCGTTGCGTGTGTTTGTTTTGACATTTGCAGGCGTTTCTTTCACAATATGGATAAGAGGCACAAGGGAATTATGCAACAAAAACGATATAAGAAAAGGGCATATTAACTATGCTCACCCAGTTAGGACAGGCTGAAGACTTATACAATGCCCTGTTCCACTGGCAAACCCCTCTTTCTCTTTGGGAAACCAGCAACGCCCTTAAAAACCTTCTGGGCGATGAATTACTGGCCAGCCGCGACGTAGGACGCATGGAAATCAAGAAAATCCTGGAAGGCTGGGTCACCGGCAAATCCCTTACCATGGCCTATCACGGGGAGCCCTGCCTGGTGCGCGTTACCCATAACCCGTCTATGGACGGGCAGATTTACCGCGAAAAGCATGTGCAGACTGTGGAGGTGACGCAGGCGCTTTATCCCGGCCGCAAGCGCAATGTATTTGGCAAACGCTACGCCGGATTTATGCCTTTTGAGCCGCTTGCCCCCTATGAGCACAATGCCTATGAGGATTACCGCGAGGTTTTCATACGCCAGGCATTTACACAGGTGGAAGCCCGCATCGAGCACAAATTTCAGCTTTATAAGACACTGGATTATCTTCTGGTGTATGTTGATCTGTTTGACATGCAGCATCCGCGCTTCAGCTATTTTGCCCTCCAGGAATTCTCCGACGACTATGCAGACGATCTGGAAGCACGCCTGCAGTCACGCTTTAAAAGCCGCTGGTGTGAAAGAATCAGCCATCTATTCCTGCTTGACGACAAACCCACCGGCTTCATGACCCACTTTACCCCCGCATCTGTTCATGCCGAATTATCCCTGGCTTAAATCCTATCCGCCATCGCTGCGTTTTGATGCCCGTATTGAGGAGCATCCCCTTTTCGTATTTCTTGATGAGGCCGAAGATCGCTACCCACATAAAACTGCCATTGATTTCATGGGCCGCAAATACAGCTACAAGGAACTTGCCGATAATGTACGGCGCTTGGCAAATGGCCTTCATAAAATGGGAGTGACTAAGGGCGTAAAGGTGGGGCTGTTTATGCCCAACTGTCCGCAATTCGTGATGAGTTACTACGCCATTTTGAAAGCCGGCGGCACAGTGGTGAATTACAATCCGCTCTATTCACCGCCGGAGATTCATCACCAGATAGAAGACTCCTCCACCGAAATTATGATCACGCTTGCGCTCAAAATGCTCTACCCCAAAGTGGCCGCATGCCTGGGCAATTCAACACTCAAGAAAATTATCGTCAGCGAATTCCAGGAGGCCTTGCCACTCGCCAAAAAGCTCGCTTTTCCGATCGCCAAAAAGAACGATATTACCGCCATTCCCGACGACAATAAGCATATACGCTTTACCACCCTGCTCGAATCTAGCGATGCGCCACTGCACACGGTCATTCACCCCAAAAGCGATATCGCAGTGCTGCAATATACCGGCGGCACTACCGGCGTTCCCAAAGGCGCGGTGCTCACTCATGCCAATCTCTACGCCAACACCGTGCAATGCGGCATGTGGTTTACCGGCTTAAAGCACGGCGAGGAAACGTTCGTGGTGGCGCTTCCTTTGTTCCATGTCTTTGCCATGGCGGTGGCAATGAACCTGGCAATTCATACCGGCTCCACCATGCTGCTGCACCCCAAGTTCGATATGAAAGCCATTTTATACGACATTCATTTCAAGCGCCCCACCCTCATGCCTGGCGTACCCACTATGTTCGCCGCCATCAACAATTACAAAGACATCGGCAAATACGATCTGACTTCGCTCAAAATGTGCTTATCCGGCGGCGGGCCGCTGCCGGTGGAAGTAAAAACAGCCTTTGAAAAACGCACTGGCTGCAAACTAGTGGAAGGATACGGCCTCACAGAAGCCTCTCCTGTGGTCGCCGCCAATCCGCTTTTTGGGATTAACAAACCAGGCTCCATAGGCCTGCCGTTGCCGCAAACGATTATAGAGATTGTTGATTTGGAGAATCCCAATAAAGTAATGGGAATAGGCGAGACCGGTGAAATCTGCATACGCGGGCCGCAGGTCATGCGCGGCTATATACATCAGCTCGAAGAAACCAACCGCGTGATTCGGGGTGGCCGCCTGCACACCGGCGATATCGGCACCATGGACGAGGAAGGCTACTTTTTTGTCGTTGACCGCCTGAAGGAAATGATCATCTCAGGAGGCTATAATATTTACCCACGCAATATCGAAGAAATACTTTATCAACATCCAGGTGTGGCTGAAGCAGCCGTTATCGGCATTCCTCACCCGCAGCGCGTGCAGGTGCCTAAAGTATTTATTGTCAAAAAAGAAGGCGCAGAAGTGAACGAAACCGATATCAAAGCCCATTTAAAGGCGCATATCGCTGCTTACGCTATGCCGCATGCCATTGAATTTCGTGAAACGCTCCCCAAATCCATCATCGGTAAAATACTGAAAAAAGAACTGGTTGCTGAAGAAAAAGTAAAAGAACAGAAATCTTAGCGCACCAGCCGCTTCAAACTCTCTTTAATGAGATCATCGACTTTTTCAGTTTCGCCGATCCTGCTTGCAGCCATGGCAACTGCATTATAGGCATCCGAACGTGTATAGCCCAGATTTACCAAAGCTGATATGGCATCTTCACTGGTGGTTGCCGGGGGCAGCGCCATCACCTTTGCGCCTTTGGCATTAATCACCGTTGCGCCGGTGGGCAGCTTGGCCACTTTGTTTTTAAGCTCGGTGGTCAGACGCTCGGCAAGCTTTGCACCAACGCCGCTCACGTGCGTGAGCGATTTGGTATCTTTGGCAGCAATAGCATGAGCAAATTGTTCCGGCGAGAACACGCTTAAAATCGCGAGCGCCATTTTGACACCGACTCCCTGCACGGTCATAAGCAGGCGAAACCATTCGCGCTCATTAGCATCGGGAAAGCCAAAAAGATGAATATGATCTTCGCGCACATGGGTTTCAGTAATCAGCTCCGCCGCTTCACCCTTGCCAGGAAGCGCCGCAAGTGTGCGCGCGGAGCAGAAGACATGATAGCCGACGCCGCCTACGTCAATGATGACGGAGTCTTCGTCTGTGCTGTCAATACGTCCTTTGAGTTTGCCAATCATGAAGATGAGGATAGGAACGTGCGGGCATGATGTAAATATAAATCGCCCATTTTCTAACCGATGGCAGGACTCTTTCCTGAATCTGGAGCAGGCCGCGTCCATGTGCGCGCTGATGCAGGTAAGGTTGCCGTAAATACATGCTCCGATTGAAACTGCGCAGAAGGTACTGCATTTGCCTGCTGGTCTTTCTGCTGCCCTGCCTCTTGTATCTGTTCGCGCATCGTCGGACTGAGTGCCGCAAAAAACTTGTCCTGCCCGTATTTCTCAATATCAGCGCTATTAAACCGCACTTCCCATCGCGGGTTATCTCCCACGGAAGCTTGCGGCGCGCCAGCGGATAATGCCTGATTTAATAGAGTTACCAGCGCTTGGGCGCGCTTATCACTAACATCATCGCCCTTTCCTGGACATGCAAATGCGATAAGCGTAGCGTCTTTTTCCTCCACAGAACGAGTGGGAATTTTCAGTGTCTGTGAGAATTCCGCCCGGAGTATATTATGCTCATTGGCAGTAATCAAATCCTCTACATAAGGATTAACCCCCGCCCCGTTGGCATGGAATGCAGGAAATTTAACGTCATTAAAAAATCTGTCGCCAGCCGCCATAATATTTTTTGTGGATTGCGGATCAAATGCAATGCGGTATTTTTCTGCAGTTTCATCCCACGATGCAGCCGCGGTAATATCCCTAAATCCTGCAGAATTTATGGCTGCGTTTAATTGACCGGCGATTTTTTCCGCCAGCCTCTCATCACCTGTATGACACGAGATGATATTGCCTTGCCCCATATCCATCACATTCATGGGAAGATATGTTTCTTTATTCAGCTTATTCGCACATAATTCCGCTGAGGACTGTCTTGCGTCAGGTGAATCATAGCGGGGCGGATAAATTATCCGGTCAATGATATCGTGAATATCCGTATTCTTACTTAACACATCAAAAAACTTTTGCCCGTCCGGATGAGCATCATCATATTGTTTTATCTGTGCAGCACTAATGCCAAGCACGCTGGTCTGTTCTCTGAGCGTATTGTTGACAGCAGAATTGTCAATACCATAGAGCGTAATATGCATCCCTGATTCGTCACAGGCTCTTTGCAATTCCTTATAAATGATTGAAGGAGCCTGTCTGATAACCGGGTCGACCGCGCCCTGATTACCAAATCTGATGACATCATTATACAATGCCTCCGAAACTTGTTGCCCTAACGCATCTTTATCGGAATCGGAGACATTCCCGGTATCGACATTGCCATAGAGCGCTTTTGGATCTTTCAAATCTTTAATGAGACTGATTGCCGTCATTCGTATATTGGCATCATCAGTGTTGGAGGCAATATCATAGTATCGGTCTATAACTGTTCCGCCCTTCCTAAAATTATCAGGTAAAGTTATATAAAAAGCATCCCCCTTGCCTGTTTTTGGATCATTGACGGGTGCGGAAAAGTAACTTGCTTGAAGACCTGTAAGACTGCCAAGTTGCGCTACATATCCTTGCGTCTGCCCTCCGGTAACAGTAGGATCATAAATATTATCCAGCGCCGGGAAGGGTATTAGTATGATGTTATTATTCTGGGTACTGTCGGCAGCCTGTGTAGCCTGGGTATTTTGTATTGCCTGAGCATTAACAGGCGCCACGGTTACATTATTAAAACCGGCGACAGCGCCCGTTGCAGCCATGAGCGCTTTTGCCATTTTAATATCCATGGACATATCCCTTTTTGCTTCAAAACAGAGATATATTATAGCCGGATTATATTAATATTTGATGAATAACTGCTTAGAGTTATGAAACTAACCTATTGAACTTCCTGTGATGTGCGTGGCAAATGGCAATCGCCAACGCATCCATGGCATCGGCGCCATGTTTGCCGCATCCTGGCAGCAGCATCTGCACCATCTGCGCAACCTGATTCTTATCAGCACGTCCGGCACCTACGATACTTTTCTTGACCAGCGTCGCCGCATATTCAGCAATCGGCAACTGCGCCCTTGCAAGCGTCAGCAATAATGCACCGCGCGCCTGCCCCAGTTTCAGTGTAGACATGCCATTGACGCTCACAAATGTTTCTTCAATTGCTGCTTCATGAGGAGCAAACTGCTTTATGACTTCATTCACCCCATCGCTCAGTAATTTAAGACGATAAGCAAGATCGTCAGACGCATCGGATTTTATGACGCCGCAAGTGACAAGCGATAATGTATTGCCGCTTTGCTTGATGATGCCATAACCAGTGCGCTGCAGGCCGGGATCGATGCCGAGAATGAGATTGGCATGCATTACGCACTCAACCGTTCAAGGATATCTTCGGCAATTTCGTAGTTGGCGAAGACTTCCTGCACGTCATCGTTATCCTCTAATATATCGATCATCTTAAACAGGGCGCGCGCCTGTTCTTCATCAATGGGTGCGCCGGATTTGGGCAGCCATGTGAGCTTGGCTGATTGCGGTTCGCCCAGTTTCTTTTCCAATACTTCGCGCACTTGGGCGAAGTTTTCCGGTGAGCAGGTGATTTGATGGCGCTCTTTATCGGATTCGCAGTTATCGGCACCTGCTCAATGGCAATATGGGGGAAACGGGGAGCGTGAGTTTCATGTTTGATCGCGTGGGGCTTATCACCTATCCCACATCTAAAGCC
>JABDAT010000001.1:0-92378 GCA_013288985.1 Alphaproteobacteria bacterium | reverse complement strand
TGTGGGATAGGTGATAAGCCCCACGCGATCAAACATGAAACTCACGCTCCCCGTTTCCCCCATATTGCCATTGAGCTTGGCAAATGCCGCGCGCACATCTGATGCCGTGCGGTTGCGGTTATCGGTAAGCGTTTCAACAATGACGGCAACGCCGCCGGGGCCATAACCTTCATAACGGATTTCTTCATAATCTTCCGTGTCTGTTTGCCCGCTGGCACGCTTCACCGCATCGTCTATTTTGTCTTTGCTGATATTTTCCTGACGTGCTTTGAGCATGGCCGCGCGCAGACTAGGGTTATGCGCCGGATCATAGACGCCTGACTTGCAGGCAGCTTTAATTTCGCGCACGATTTTAGTGAATAACTTTGCCCTTTTAGCGTCCTGCGCATCTTTGCGGCGCATGATATTTTTAAACTGTGAATGACCGGCCATATAAAATTAAGTGCTAAGTGTTGAGTGCCAAGATTAACCTATAATGCCACCTATTTTTATAGGTTCAATCGATTTCGCCAATCCCGTTTTATCCTCTGTTTCAATGATGGCGCCGCAGATGGTTGCCTCGCCTGAGGCCGCCGTCATTTTATTGCCCTTATTAATCTTGGTAAGAAAACGCTTGATGACGGATGCTTTTTCCATGCCAATTACCGAATCATAATCGCCGCACATACCGGTGTCGGTTTGATAGGCCGTGCCACCTCTCAGAACACGCGTATCGCTTGTAGGGATATGGGTATGGGTGCCGATGACAGCACTCACACGGCCATCGAGATAATGCGCCATGGCCATTTTTTCTGACGTCGCCTCGGCATGAAAATCGACAAAAATAGAAGCTGCATTGCCAGCCAGGTTATATTGTTTAAGCACGGTATCAGCGCAGGCAAAAGGACATGGCAGCTGTTCCTGCATAAAAATCTGGCCCTGCAGATGCAGCACCACCAGGTTTTGCCCACGTGCATTCGTATAAATGCCAAGCCCTGTACCAGTGGTATTTGCAGGATAATTATGCGGCCTGAGCAAGCGCTTTTCACGGCCCAGGGTCGGCAGGATTTCCTGTTGATCCCACACATGATTGCCAGCCGTTAATATATCTGCCCCGGCTTTAAAAAACTCTTCACAAATCCCTGCATTAATGCCAAATCCACCCGCAGCATTATCTGCGTTCACTATAACAAAATCGGGGGAATATTCTTTGCGCGCGCGCGGAATATATGCGCACACCGCATCGCGCCCGCTCCTGCCCACCACATCGCCTAAAAACAAAATTTTCATATTTTTAGTAGTAGACTCAAAATCCTGTATCCGCAAGGATGTGTCAGTCAGATTTTGCTGTCAGATTCTTCTTATTTTTAGTGAATCGCTATGAATATACTGAAACTTGTTGTTCCGCATTGGTATGGATCTGGAAATCATGGCATTTCCAGCGGATGCCATACACTGCATAAATTCCTTGCTGCCAGTGATTATCATATTGTCAATGAACCAGAAAATAATGCACTTACAAATGACAGAATTAAAAATTATGGTTTGGTTTCCAAGAGCCTGCAAAGCATAAAGAACATATTAGAAGCTCATCAGCCAAAAAGAGTTTTTACTCTAGGCGGCGATTGCGGCATTGAACTGCCCATTATTTCGTACATGGCGAATCTTTACGGAAATGATATGGGCATTGTCTGGCTGGATGCCCACGCAGATGCTAACATACCTGAAACAAGCCCAAGCGGTCAATTTCATGGCATGCCTGTAAGACACCTATGTGGAGAGGGGAACCAGCATTTATGTTCCATGGCATTTTGCCACGTTAATCCATGTGCTATTGTATACGTGGGAATACGTGATCTTGATGCTCCTGAAGCCGAGTGGATCAAAGAAAAGAATATTCCCATAATCAATCAGGCGGATGATCTAATCACGTTTTTGAATAAACAAGGATTCACAAAGATTTTTGTGCATCTCGATTTAGATGTTATCGACCCTGGCGAATATGCAGATGTTGCCTGCCCTACCCCTGAGGGGTTAAGCGTAAAACATGTCGTCTCCCTATTGACAGCGCTTTCCCAAAAATTTCATGTAGCAGGAGCAACGCTTACAGAATGTGTGGCACAAGACAAAAGTAATTTACAGCCTATTATTCCTATATTGGATTGGTGGCAAGAAGAAGCCTCTAAAGGTTTTCCCCGATAATTCATTCTTTGGATTGAAGCCATTTTTGCATCACGATACGGGGAATGCTCTCAAATCCAATATGATTATAAAAATCGATTATCTGAGTATTTGTCTCCCGGACAAGCAGCATCACTTTTACTATATTCCGTTTTTGCAACCACTGCTCTGCAGCCTCAACCATTTTGCTGCCAATGCCTTGCTTACGAAAATCAGGATCGGCAGCAACATAATATATCCAGCCCCGATGGCCGTCATGCTCCACCATTACACTGCCAATAATTTTTGCGTCCGCACTCTCTCCTACTAACACGTCGGAATTTGATTGGCTGAGAGCAAAGTGAAAATCTTTGATGGGATCGTTATAATGTGTCGCCAAATCGCAAGCCCGCCATAAGGCAGTTACTGAAATATCATCTTCCGGGGCAGCAGAGCGTATAATGAGAACCGGATACACTATTTACCATTAACTTCTATAACTGCCGTTAATATCGATATATCCGTGTGTCAGGTCGCAAGTATAGACCTTCGCTCTGCCCTTGCCTATGCCCAGATTAAGCAGAATATCGATATTCTGGCCTTTCATATGGGCTGCAACAGGGGCTTCGTCATATCCTTCTACTCTGGCACCGTCTTTGGCAACGACCACGCTGCCGATGGAGACATGGATTTTGTCTTTGTCCACATGCTCGCCTGCCCTGCCTACTGCGCCTACAATGCGGCCCCAATTGGCGTCTTCACCGGCAATCGCCGTTTTCACTAATGGGGAGTTGGCAACCGTTAAGGCAATAGTATGCGCAGCCTGATTATTTTCGGCGCCGTGGACTTCTATAGTAATGAATTTCTGTGCGCCTTCGCCGTCTTTTACCACCTGGATTGCAAGATCGGTCAATATGTCCTGAAATGCTTTTTTAAATGCTTGCAGATGCGCATCCTGCAAAGATTTCACTTCCGCATGAATCGCCTGTCCGGTAGCAAAGGCAAGCAGCGTATCGTTGGTTGAAGTATCGCCGTCCACCGTAATGCTGTTGAATGATGACTCATTGGCATCGCTCAGCAGATGCTGCAATACCGGCGCCGGTATCCTGGCATCGGTAAACACAAATGCCAGCAATGTCGCCATATTGGGCGCTATCATGCCCGATCCTTTGGCAATGCCGTTGATTGTCACCTGCGTATCGCCGATATGCGCAGTTTTCGTTACCACTTTCATGAATGTGTCGGTCGTCATGATAGCGCGTGCGGCATCATCCCATTTCGTTTCGCTTAATGCTGATTGCAATGCTGGCAGCGCATCAGTGATTTTAGCATCGGGCAATGGTTCACCGATAACACCGGTAGAGGCCACGAATATCTGTTCCGGATTGCACTTAAGCGTTGCAGCCGTTGCCTTTACTACGCGCGCCACTGATTCGATTCCGCCCTGCCCGGTAAAGGCATTGGCATTACCGGCATTGACCACAAGGGCGCGCCCCTGGCCCTGGGCAAGTATTTCACGGCACCAGTCAACAGGCGCAGCGGTGACAAGCGACTCGGTAAAAACGCCAGCCACCTGCGTTCCTTCCGCCATCTCAATGAGGAGCACGTCAGGGCGATCCTTGTAACGAATGTTACATACGGCAGTTGCAAGCCTTATCCCTGCAACGGGAGGCAGCGCAGGAACGCTTGCCGGAGCAAGAGGAGAAATTTTCATACAAATACCAACGGTTCTTATGCCGAATACTCGGCAGCCCTAATAACTATAGAGCTCTTATATTCCCACCGACCCAAAGGGCCGGTGGAAACAGATCATTAATTACTTATCAGCTGCGCCTGCTGCCGGAGCAGGAGTTGCCTGCGGAGCGGGTGCTGGCAGTTCTTTGGAATGGCCGTCAGCATCCACTACAGTAATTTTAGTGTCTTTCATCAAACCATCGACATATTCGGTCACAACTTTATTGCCAATATCCTGGCGCAGAGCGTCCTTCATCTGATCGAAAGTTGGCGGAGTGCTCTTGCGGCGATCTTCCACTTCAATGATATGCCATCCGAAATCGGTTTTCACTGGAGCGGAAACCTCGCCCACTTTAAGCGCAAACGCTGCTTTGGCAAATTCCGGTACCATCTTGTCGGCAGTGAAATAACCCAATTCGCCGCCGGATTTTCCGCTTGCGCTATCGATTGATTTTTCTTTAGCGAGCTTGTCGAATTTCACGCCTTTTTTAAGTTTCTTTTCGATGTCCTTCGCTTCATCTTCCGTTTTCACGAGAATATGGCGGGCGCGCACCTCGTCCTGACCGGCAGTCGCTTTAACATGCTCGTCATACGCCGCTTTGAGTTTATCATCGGTTATCATCGCATCGGTCTTTTCTTTTAGAAATTCACGGATAACGATCTGGCGCGTTGCGGTTGCAATGTGTTCTTTCACTTCTTCCGAGTGCTGGACGCCGGCTTTTTCAGCTTCTTTTTCGATCACATGCTCGCTGGCTATCCCGCGCAATACATTGTTTCTTACTTTCTCATCAAACGTTTCGAAGGGCGGAGGATTGTTGCCGGGGAAAATGCTTTTCCACACTTCATCAACTTCCGATTTTTTAATATCATCGCCGTCCACTTTAAGCATCACATAATCTTTAGCCGCAGATTTATCATCTGCATGCGCGGCTGAGGCTAATAAAAAGACGGAAGCAAGAGCGATAGAAAAGGTTTTCATGAAAATTATCCTTTGAGTGGAGTGAGGCGTGGTGATGAGTGACAAGGGTTATGGCATAGGAAAAGGAGGATTTCAAGACTTCATGATTTGGAGGCCAAAATACGCTTTTAGCAGGTTCAGGCATTGACATCAGGGATTCCCTTCCCTATCTCTTGCCCGTCATGATAGGAAATTTGGCTAAAAAAATCTTCGGCACCGCCAATGAGCGCTATATCAATGCGCTCAAAGGCAAGGTGCGCGCAATCAACGCACTTGAAGCGGATGTTGAGAAATTATCCGATGAAGAACTCAAAGCACGCACCGGCTGGCTGAAAGAGCGCCTTGCCAAGGGCGAAACGGTTGACGATATTCTTCCCGATGCATTTGCTACGGTGCGTGAAGCGTCCAAGCGTACGCTCGGCATGCGCCATTTTGACGTCCAGCTCATTGGCGGCATGGTGCTGCATAACGGCACTATCGCTGAAATGCGCACCGGCGAAGGCAAAACCCTGGTAGCAACGCTAGCCGCCTATTTAAATGCCTTATCGGGCAAGGGCGTGCATGTCGTCACCGTCAATGATTACCTCGCTCAGCGCGACTCGCAGTGGATGGGCCGTATTTATACTTTCCTGGGCCTGACCGTCGGCGTCATTGTCAACCAGATGCGCGACGTAGAACGCCAGCAGGCTTACAACTGCGATATCATCTATGCCACCAACAACGAGCTGGGATTTGATTACCTGCGCGACAATATGAAATACGCCCTGGATCAGATGGTCCAGCGCCCATTCCATTACGCCATTGTCGATGAAGTGGACAGTATCCTTATTGATGAAGCGCGCACGCCGCTTATCATCTCTGGTCCGACGGAAGATAACTCAGACCTTTACACCAAAGTGGACCGTCTTATTCCCAAATTGCTGAAGGAAGACTGGGAGAAGGACGAAAAATCAAGAACCATCGTGCTGACGGATGCCGGGGTTAAGCATGTCGAAGACTTGCTGATTAAAGCAGGCATGCTCGCCGAGGGCACGAGCCTTTACGACATCGACAATGTAGGCCTTGTCCACCACGTCAATCAGGCGCTGCGGGCGCATAACCTATATGCGCGCGATGTCGATTATATTGTGAAGGACGATAAAGTTATCATCATTGATGAATTCACCGGCCGCATGATGGATGGGCGGCGCTATTCCGAAGGCCTGCACCAGGCGCTGGAAGCCAAGGAAAAAGTGGAAATCCAGAACGAAAACCAGACGCTGGCTTCCATCACTTTCCAGAATTACTTCCGCCTCTATCCCAAGCTCGCAGGCATGACCGGCACAGCAATGACGGAAGCCAATGAGTTCCGCGATATTTATAAACTGGAAGTGGTCGAAATTCCCACCAACATGGATGTAAAGCGCGCCGATTCGCATGACGAAATCTACCGCACGGCCGCCGAAAAATATGGCGCCGTCATCGAGCTCATCAAAGAATGCTATGCCCGCAAGCAGCCTGTGCTGGTGGGCACCGTAAGCATCGAGAAATCGGAGCATCTTTCTGATCTGCTTAAAAAAGCCAAGATTCCCCATAACGTGCTCAATGCCCGCCATCATGAAAATGAAGCCCATATCGTAGCCCAGGCCGGACGCGCAGGCGCCGTTACCATCGCAACCAATATGGCAGGCCGCGGCACTGACATCATGCTGGGCGGTAATCTTAATATGCGCATTGCCGACGAACTGGGCGATGAAGCCGATATGACCTCTTTTGCTGCTCAGAAAATCCGCGAGGAGACAGACAAAGAAAAACAGTTGGTGTTAGAGGCCGGCGGGTTATTTGTGATAGGCACCGAGCGCCATGAAAGCCGCCGCATCGACAACCAATTGCGCGGCCGCTCCGGACGCCAGGGCGATCCGGGCGCGTCCAAGTTCTTTCTTTCGCTTGAAGATGATCTGATGCGTATTTTCGGCTCCGAGCGCATTGACGGCTTGCTTCAGAAAATGGGGCTCAAGCAGGGTGAAGCCATATTCCACCCCTGGATGAATAAGGCGATTGAAAAAGCCCAGCATAAAGTGGAAGGGCGCAATTACGAAATCCGCAAGCAGCTTCTTAAATATGACGACGTCATGAATGACCAGCGCAAAGTTATCTATGAGCAGCGCATTGAGATGATGACAGCGCAGGACGTGCAGGACACGGTTGCCTTCATGCGCGCGGAAATCAACGAAGAGCTTATCGACCAGTATATCCCCAAACGCACCTATCCTGAACAATGGGAAACCGCTGTCCTGGAAAAAGAAATATTTCGCATTTACGGCCTGCACCTGCCCGCACAGGAATGGGCGAAGGAAGAAGGCATTGCCGGTGAAGAAATGCTGGAAAGGCTCGATAAAACCACGCAGGAACAAATCGAAGCTAAAGAGCAATCCTACGGCGCCGCCATCATGCGTCAGGTAGAAAAGCGCATCCTCCTGCAGACACTGGACCAGTTATGGAAAGATCATTTGCTGACGCTCGATCATCTGCGCCACGGCATCAATCTCCGCGCCTACGGCCAGCGCGATCCGCTCAATGAATATAAGCAGGAAGCGTTTTCGCTCTTTGAACAGATGCTGGGCCAGCTGCGCGAATTAGTGACCAACCGCATGGCACATCTTGAAATCCGCGCAGAGCAACCGCCCAAAGCCATCACCGACCTCAAGGTTGCGCAAAAAATGCGCGAAAGCCGCTTTGATCCGGCAATGGCGGGTGATGCAGACGCGGAAGAAAGCGCCTATGAAACCAATCATACGCCGGTGCGCGCCCATGTGCGCCCCGAAGACCGCAATCCGGGAGATCCCGAAACATGGGGTAAAGTTGGACGCAACGACACCTGCCCCTGCGGTTCAGGCAAAAAATTTAAACATTGCCACGGCGCTTTGATTCCCGCCTAGATATCAATTTGTTTTTATTGTATTTTATTTGCACGCATAGTTACAATGCGTGCTAGAAGACTCGTCATTCCCGCGCAGGCGGGAATCTCTTTTGCAACAAACACATACGTGGACAAGAAGATTCCTGCCTGCGCGGGAATGACAATAAAGAAGAAATCGAAAATATGGTACAGCCTTAACAATTATTAATTAATATTACATAATTTATTAATAAATAGCCCTTATACTGTTTCATAGTGAACCTTAAGATGGGCTGGAATTATGAGACTGTTTTTGCTTGGTATATTGCGTTATACACCGCTCAGCGCCGCTTTTATTATCGTATGTTTTATCCCCTTTTGTTTTGCGCGCTCCATCCCCATAGAAATTCCGCCTTTGATGCATTACGCATCGCTGTCATGGGGATCAGGGCACGACAAATCCTCATCCGCCAACCATAAACCCATTCACATAAGCGAATGCCAGCATTATATTATTCATGAAATACAGATGCAGAACTCTTTTATATAGTTAACCTTATTTTTTAATAAAACTATTATATTTTTAGTAAAAACATAATAATTACCTGATATTATTTTAGTATGGATGAACACAAAGAGAATGAAACTCAACTGACTCCTGAACAAAAAATTCGGGAGCTTGCCACACTTTCTGGCATTGCGCCCAATGCTTTCATCGAAGCATTGAAAGGTAAGGGCGTTGCGGAATTGGACCATGCCATAACACAACTGATCGGAGAAGATTACCAACCTGCACAAATGGTTCCTGTTCTCAGAGAACTGTATTATGCACAATTTTCACCGGAAAAAATTAAAGAGACGGTGAAGCAATTTGCAGAATTGAAAACAGGATTAGGTGAATTAAACAGTACATTAGAAGATAGTGACAACAGCTCTTCAACGGATGTTAAATCACCCAGTCCTGAACCTAAGCGTGATATCTTTGAAGCAAAGGCTATTGCTCATTATCTTCACTGGGCCCATGTATTTTTACATCGCTATTACCTGGAAAACACTCCGGAAAAACTAGACATTGCGCAATGGACGAAGAAAAAATCGCAAATCGCTATTTGTAAATTATATAACAATCTTAGAGAGTTTTCGGCAAAGATCGGTGAAATAGCCTATGATGAAAAAAACCAAGCCTTAAGTGATGAAGAAAAATTAAAAATTCTGGGACAATACATCTCAACTGTAGAGAATCGATTAACAGATACATTGGCTACCGCTCATATTTTTGCTTCTTTTGTTCAGCAACGTGATGACGCTTTGGAACAAGGCCCTGATGAGCCTGATAAGGCAAAACCAGAAGAAAAGGCTATGAATAAGAAAAACCTTGAGCGGTTGGACAAAGGTCTTATGGCTTCACTATTTTGTATTGGTTCCGCTTCGGCATCTGTCTCTCCCTTAAGGCCAAATTTGAGCCGGCAAGTCCCATCGCATGCGCATAGATATACCCTGAACTCTGACTATACATCAACCATACGAAAATTGTTTAAGGTATCTGGTCTTGATTCACCCGAAATAACTATGGAGTTATTGCCTAAGGCTAAAGCAGCTTGTCTTGCGGGATATTATACATATAGGAAGACCCATCCTCCAGAAATAGGCGCAGAAAATATCCCTGGTGATGATAATAAAGGCGGCTTCGGTGGTGCTGGTGCCCATAGAGGTGGCAATAGAAGCGGTGGGGGCAATAGAAGTTTCTAATTCTCGATATAGCCGACAGACAGGGCTTTTTTCGCCTGTTCGTGATCGAGCGCGTTTTCCCATTTGGCTACCACGATAGTGGTAATGCCGTTGCCAATCAGGTTGGTGATGGCGCGTCCCGTTGACATGAAACGGTCCACCGCATAAATCAGCGCCAACCCTACATCCAGATTCTGCTGCGGCATGATTTTCATGGAAGCAAGCGTTGCCGCGAGCACGATAAACGCGCTTCCCGTAACGCCTGCAGCGCCTTTAGAGGCAATCAGCAATACGCCCAGCAGCCAGAGTTCCTGACCAAGCGTAATCGGCGTTCCCGTAGCATAGGTGATGAACAGTGCGCCCATGGTAAAATAAATGCAGGAGCCCACCAGATTGAAAGAATAGCCCGTAGGAATCACCATGCCCACGACCGGTTTGCTGCAGCCCAATTGCTCGAGCTTTTCCATCATGCGCGGCAATACCGATTCAGAGGAAGACGTACCCAGCACGATGAATATTTCTTCACGGATGAAGCGGAGGAAATCCCAGGTGCCGAGCTTGCAATAAAAACGCATGACCGGCGCCAGCACCAGAACGATGAAAACCGCGCAGGTCGCATAAAAAAGAATGATAAGCTCACCCAGATACTCCAGTGATTTGATGCCGTAGGCACCGACGGTAAACGCCATAGCGCCAAAAGCGCCGATGGGAGCAAAGCGCGTTACCATATCAACCATCTTGAATAAAATGCTGGAGAATACATCGATAAAGGTGAGCATGACTCGGCCTTTTTCGCCAATCGACAGCAAGGCGCCTGCAAATAAGAGCGCGACAAAAAGCACCTGGAGAATTTCACCACTGGAAAATGCGCCCACCATGGTGGTCGGGATGATATTCATCAGGAACTCGGTGGTGGAGAGAACGCCGGTATCGCCCACTTTTGCTTTTGCCGCATTAATCTGTGCAGCGCTTACATGGATATCAAGCCCGCTGCCGGGATGATAAAACTGCACCAGCACCAGGCCAATGAGAAGCGCCAGCGTAGTGATGATTTCAAAACACAATATCGCCTTGGCACCCACACGGCCCACATGCTTCATGCTGCGCATACCCGCAACACCCGTTACAATAGTGCAGAAGATAATGGGAGCAATGAGCATCTTGATAAGATTGATGAATGCATCGCCCAACGGCTTCATCTTGGCGCCGGTTTCGGGCCATATATATCCCACCGCAACGCCCAGCAGAATGGCAATGATCACCTGAAGAAATAAATCATTATAGAGCGTTTTCTTTGCTCTTTTATTAGTCGAAGACGCCATAGGCACTTTTGCTCCCGTGGAAGCGCTTTCAAAACCAGCGCTCCTGATTCCTTAGGACTTTTGAGGTTCCCCTTCATAAATATAAAATACGGCATACTCAAGGAATTATTTGCGGCAAAGATGCAACTACTCTATAAAAACAGCAGTATTTAGTCCTTTAGATAGATAAATCAATGAACGAACAGGCGCGCATACTATCGCCTTCTTTGGCCGAAGAAGATGTTGATCTTCAAACGCTCAGACCCCTCTCCTTTGCCGACTTCACTGGACAGAAGCAAACCTGCGACAATCTGCGTGTCTTCGTGGAAAGTGCGAGGAAGCGTGAGGAAGCGCTCGACCATACCTTGCTTTACGGCCCTCCGGGACTGGGCAAAACCACATTGGCGCAGATTATCGCACGCGAAATGGGCGTAGGGTTTCGCGCCACATCCGGCCCCATCCTTACCAAGGCGGGCGACCTGGCCGCCATTCTCACCAATCTGCAAAAGGGCGATGTGCTGTTCGTCGATGAAATCCATCGCTTAAACCCGGCAGTGGAAGAAGTGCTCTATCCGGCGATGGAGGATTTCAAACTCGACCTGATTATCGGCGAAGGGCCTGCGGCGCGCACTATCCGCATTGACGTACCACAATTTACGCTGGTCGGCGCCACTACCCGCTTAGGTCTTATCTCCAACCCGCTGCGCGATCGCTTTGGCATTCCTCTCCGGTTGCAGTTTTACGATATTGAAGATCTCCAGCATGTGATTGAGCGCGCTGCCAGCATTTTAGGCATTGCCATCGGCAAAGAAGGTTCGTTGGAAATTGCCCGGCGCTCACGCGGCACGCCGCGTATTGCCGTGCGCCTGCTGCGCCGTGTGCGTGATTTTGCCCAAGCTGCAGGCAAAGACGGCATTGATCGCGCAATGGCGGATTCATCGCTTAAGCGCCTGGAGGTCGATAGTCTGGGCCTTGATTCTTCCGATCACCGCTATATGCGTTTTATCGCCGAGCATTACCAGGGCGGACCGGTGGGCGTGGAAACCATTGCCGCAGGATTAGCCGAGCAGCGCGATTCCGTAGAAGAAACCGTGGAGCCTTACCTGCTGCAATGCGGATTCATCCAGCGCACACCGCGTGGACGCATGCTCACTGCCAAAGCATTCACCCATTTAGGGTTAAAGCCTCACAAGACACCTCAGAGCCAGATGGATATGCTGCCGGAGGATGAATGAGCTTGCCAGACTTAGGGCACCGCACCGATTATCGTATTTACTACGAAGACACAGACGCGGCGGGCATGGTCTATTATGCCAATTACCTGAAATTTGCCGAGCGTGCGCGCACCGAATGGTTGCGCAGTCTTGGTTTTGAGCAATCGCTGCTGCTCAAAGATGAAGGCATCGGCTTTGTAGTGCACCACTGCGAAATTGATTTTCTTAAACCCGCAAAGCTTGACGATCTGATCACGCTGGAAACGCGCTTGCAAGAATTGGGCAAAGTGCGTATGACCATGCAGCAAGTTGTGAAACGTGGAGACACGATTCTTGCCGAGCTTAGCGTCGGGTTGGCTTGTGTGGATAGAAACAGCAAACCCGTGCGCTGGCCGCAAGCTTTGATTTCTGCGCTGGAGAAATAGTTATGGGGACAGGAAACATGGCCAGGGGGCCATGTCTTTAGTGCCCGAAGGGTTTAGGTTCATCGCGAAGGCCAGGAGGCCGGAGCGGGAATAATTTAAAAAGGACTACCTTATGGTAAATACCGCCGTTGATCCCGTTGCCGCCGCTGATGTGGCAAACATGGCCGCACCCGCTGCGCATGACATGTCTTTTGTCGGCATGTTCTGGCACGCCGATCCGGTCGTGCAGTTTATCATGGGCATGCTGCTGCTGGCCTCGTTCTGGGCATGGGCGATTATATTCGATAAATGGCTCACCTTCCGCTCCATCAAGACTAAAGCCGCCAAATTCGAGAATGATTTCTGGGCCAGCGAAGCACTGGATAAATTCCATGAGCGTATTAAAAAGCGCGCCAATCATCCGATGGCGATTATCTTTGTTGCTGCGATGGAAGAATGGTTCCGCTCGAAAATCCGCGATCTGTCCGCGGCCAACCTATCGCAAAAACTCGGCATGCGCGAACGCATCAACCAGATCATGATGGTGGCGCGCAACCGCGAAGTCGAAAAACTCGAAAGCGGCCTGGGCTTCCTGGCGAGCATCGGTTCTTCTGCACCTTTCATCGGCCTGTTTGGCACGGTGCTGGGCATCATGCACAGCTTTTCATCCATCGCATTGTCTAAAAACACTTCGCTGGTAAGCGTGGCGCCCGGTATCGCCGAAGCGTTATTTGCCACAGCCATAGGCCTGTTTGCCGCTATTCCGGCCGTTATCGCCTATAATAAATTCTCCAATGATCTCGATAAATTCGCCGGCAAGCTTGAGGATTTCAGCGTCGAATTCAATATGCTGCTGTCGCGTCAGATAGAGGGATAGACATGGGAGCGTCATTGGGCGGCGGCGGATCAGGCGGAAGAGATTCACGGCGCTACCGTAAGCAGCGTTTTACCGAAATCAACGTCACGCCGATGGTGGACGTCATGCTTGTACTGCTCATTATTTTCATGGTGACGGCACCGATGCTTACCGCCGGCGTTCAGGTGGATTTACCCAAAGCGCAAGCCTCGCCGCTGCAAGGCCAGGACGAGCCGCTAACCGTTTCCGTGCAGGCCGACGGCAAAGTCTTCCTGCAAAAAACGCCCGTTACGGTGGAGGAGCTTGGGCCTAAGCTCAAAGCCATTGCAGGCGAAAAAAGCGATACGCGCATTTTTGTACGCGGCGATAAGAATGTCGATTACGGGCGTATCATGCATGTAGTGGGTGAAATCAACGGCGCAGGTTTTACCAAAGTCGCGCTTATTACCGAACAGGCGACTGGGACTTCATCCCGTCAAAGGGAATAGAGAGGACGCGCACCATGCAACTTACCAAAGGTGTGCGCTATTCGGCAGGCATGCACGTACTCTTGCTGCTGTTGTTGATATGCGGCCTGCCTGATTTTATGCATCGCGCGCCTGATACCGAACCGACGGCCATTTCCGTGGATATTCTCCCTTTGGCTGAAATGAGCAATGTTAAACCGCAGGAAAAACCGCCTGAGGAAAAAGTCAAAACCCCTAAAGAAGAAAACACCGCGCCAAAGGCCGCACCGGCCACTAAGAAGGAACAGGAGCAACCTAAAGAGGAAGCGATTCCACTTCCCACCAAAGAGGCTATTAAACAGCAACCTAAAAAACCTGAAAAGCCAAAACCCAAGCCCAAACCTCAGAGCGACGATTTGAACAGCATTTTAAACAGTGTCAAGGAACAGGCAAAAACCGAGGAATCCAAAAAGCCCTCCGAAGCGGTGGCCAAGCCCGACGCGCATCCGGCAAAATCGGATAATTATAATCCCGATATGCCGCTTTCCATGTCGGAAAAAGATCTTATCCGCAACCAGTTCCAAAAATGCTGGGATGTGCCGGCAGGTGCAAAAGATGCCTATAATTTGATTGTGACGCTGCATATCGAAGTGACGGAAGACGGCACGGTTACCAAAGTAGAGCTTGCGCGCGATACCTCGCGTTATAATTCCGATTCCTTCTTTCAGGCCGCAGCCGATTCCGCCATGCGCGCAGTAGAGCGCTGCAGTCCTCTGAAGAATCTGCCTGCGGATAAATATGGCAGCTGGCGCGATATGGAACTTACTTTCGATCCCAAGGATATGCTGTATTAGTTTTTACTCCAGGTGCCATGCCTGCTTCCCCTTGTTACAGTATCAGCAAACTGCTAACATATTGGCGATGAATCATAATATTTTCATATCTATTCGGCCGCCAGCTTCTTCCAGGTTGGCTTTGATGGCGGGGTTCACACTTCTTGAACTCTCCATAGTGCTGATCATTATCGGTCTTATAGCTGGCGGGATTCTGGTCGGGCAAGACCTCATCAATGCCGCAGGCGAGCGGGCACAAATCACCCAAATCGAAAAATATAATCAGGCAGTCAATACATTTCGCGGAAAGTATAATGCTCTGCCAGGAGATATGGATACGGCAACCGCCAATCTTTTTGGGTTTGGACACCGTGGATCCTTCGCTGGAGAAGGCGATGGCAACGGGATTATCGAGGGCAATTCACAAAACCGATCGGGGTTCAATGACGGCAATGTGGAAGTAACGGGTGAAACGGTCATGTTCTGGTCTGATCTCACCTATGCTAACGGTATGAATATAGGTCTTATAGAAGGCAATTTTAACACCGGTTCTGAAACAGCATTTCCTGCCGGAAACTATATTTATCCTACACAGCTGAGCCTCTATTATCCTCCAAGCATACTGGGCAATGGCAATTACGTATATGTCTGGAGCAGTAAATTATTCGTAAATTATTTTGGTGTATCAAAAATTTCTTATTGTAATCCGCAGATTTATTCTTCACCCGGCATGACGGTGCATGACGCATATTATATCGATAAAAAAGTGGACGACGGCCTGCCGCAAACCGGCAGGGTCATCGCCATGTACATGAATGGATCGGCAGGCTGGGGCCAATGGGCGGGTGCAGGAACCGGCAATCCCGTCGCTTATTACACGGCAACAAGCGGATCAGCCTCAACCTGCTTTGATAATAATGGCGCTACAGGCATTATGAATTATTCCATAAAGCAGAATAACGGCTCGGGGATGAACTGCGCGCTTTCGTTCCAATTTTAAAATTATAATTTTATAAAACTTACTCTGGCGCACCATTCGAGTTCCACGTCCTGCAGCATTTTTGCGTTGTAACTCATGAGCGTATAGCGCCCGTAAAACGACCCGGGCTTCAGGGTGCGAATCAGCGTAGCACCATTTTTTATTTTCACTACGCATAGTTCATTTAGGTATTTGTCGCAGTCGCCTTCCACTATGCCGTTATAATAGACAAGCGCGCCATCCTGTATGAAAGGCAGCATCGCATCACCTTTCACGCGGATTGCCTGCAATTCGCGGTGGCCCTCTTCCGGCGGCGCTTCAACAAATTCACCCGGCTCCAATGCTTTTCCATGTTCACGCACACCTTTGGCTGGCACCACCCTATGATCGGCTCCCAATGTTCCCATCATAGGCACCATTACAGAATTATCCTCCGATAAAAAATAGGAAAGTGGTTTGCCAAGCGTCTTGGCGATTTTCTGCAAAGTGTCGCGCCGCGGATTTTGCGCGCGCTTGGTAATAATATCGCGGATAGTGGTTTCACCCAATCCGGCAGCAAGCGAAAGGCTTTTATAATTAAAACCCTGCTTCTCTATTTCCTGCTCCAGCCTTGTAATAAATATATCTGACACAATGAAGTGATACTCACGCAACCGGCTCCAAAGTAAAAGTGTGAAATTTCCCATTTACAATGGGAAATAACCCATTATGGTACAGGCTGTTCCAACTTAAGGCATAAACTATGACACTTCCTAAAAAACCACGGCGCAGTATTCTCGAAGATGCATTGATATTTATCCGCAGTGGCGGAGCACTTCTCATGCGCATCAAAAAGGACCCTACCTTCCTGCCTGAAGAGCAGGATTTCAAATTGCTGCAAAAAATTTATGATGAAGGCAGCCGCATCAGGATTAAAGCCACTTACATAGAAGCCCTTCTACATCAGAGGCTTAAAGGCGGAGAAGAGATATCCCTGCCCTGGAGCGAAGAAGCGATTGAGCGGGAATAGGTAAATCAGGATAAGCCGCGTTTATTTTCAGCATTATGCGGTGCCCTGACATGGGAATGATCGGCGTACACAGCAACCTCTTTCTGGGCAGGCGAATGCCGTATGCCATGTATATGCGCCGTATGGGCAATATCATGCGCATGCTGCCCGGCTTGCGCAAGCTGTTCCTGGTGTTGCCTATGTATCAGCGGCAACTCTTCTTGAAACGCTGTGAGGTCTTTGGCAGCGGCATTGCAGAGGCGCAGCGTTAATAATGCATCCTGATATAATGATGCATTTTCCTGTGACTGATAGCCAAAGAAATTGGGTTTAGTGCGTTCATAGACGCGCTTCTGGTCTGTTTCTTCGGCAATAATCGCCGCACGCATTGTATCAATAGCGCCCGGATGGGTATAATCTACCCTTCCATGATGATCACGCGCCACATGCGCTGCATCAAGCTGGCCGCGCAGCGATTCTTCCATCCCCACAAGATTACCGTAGCGCGCTTTGTCGGGCCGAAAGGATATATCTGCTTTTTCATTTAACTGATGCGTTTCAATGCCTGCAGTTACAATACCGTATGTATTCTCAACCAACTGAACGGGCGTCGTATGTATGACCGCTTCCCCGTCGGCACGAAAATCCCTTTTCTTAATTTCGACATAATCCATTGCCAGTGCGCCTATATCCATAGGCCGTTTGCCTGTGATCATATCGTGGGTTTTGATATCTAATCGCGCATGTTCCGCACCTGATGCCTTGCTTCTTTCATACAGGTAATGCGTTGCATCACGGGCCATCCCTACAGTGGCGATATTCGCATACAGTGTAAGACCGCCATCCACAGCCTTATCGGCAACTACTGCCGCAATATATCCTGCACTCTTGCCTTCATCATGTGCCTTTTTTCCCGCCTCGAATGCTCCATAACCGGTATCGATAACACCTGCCGCCGTGCCCACGATACCTGCGTTTTTTACTTTACCTGCAGCTTCAAGTGCCATGCTGCCGCCTGATGTAAGCATTTCCATTCCGCCCATTACTCTCTCACCTACCGTATGCGCATGCGCCAGACGATCTCCGCTTGCCATCAGCCCGGCAGCGCCACCGCCAGCGCTTGCGCGGCTTAATCTAGAAGTATGGGGAGCATCGGTGGACTCACTGGTAGACATGCTTTCTGCCGGAGGCGGCGTTATTGTGGGGGGTGCTGGCAGAACCGAAGGCACGTGATTCTCGGCAACAATTGTTTCACCATTATGGAACGGTGCGTGAGGTGATGGAGTAATCTCTGCATCTGCATGGGCAATCGTATGTCCTTGCAGAACATCATGTGCCTTAGGTTTATGAGATGCGTGGCCCTCCCCTTCTACACCAGGAGAACGCAAGATAATTAAATCTTTAAAATCAGGTTTTGGTTTTACTATACCATGTTTCTCGTAGTGCTCATAATCCGGTAGTATTATCTTTTCTATATAATCAGTAAGATGAGGATTTTTCTTAATATCTTCTTCTGTCCATGTACCGCTCGCCATTTCACTTAAAATCTTGGAAGAAATTTCGGCATCAAATGCATCTGCAGCATAGCCATCCAATCTTGTCTTATAATTTGCGGTCGGAGAATTTCCCCCTTTTGCCAACTGAAAGAAGAATTCTCTTGGATCATTTTCACCTCCATAGGGCTTGGCACTATTTCCATACATTTTATCTAGAGTGTTATGCACTGCTTCTTCAAGAAATGTGTTTGCTACCTCTGCCTGCGATCCGCGAATGCCTACAAAGATACTGTCTGGCATGGGTTTAGCGGCAGACGAATCTCCCTTTAGATAGAACCCGTACCTATTAAATGCGTCTGCTTTGTGAGCATCCAGATTAAAGGCATTTACTTCGTGAGCATTTATAAGCACAATATGCGTATTCTCAAGGGCACCTAAAGCGAGGTGCCTGGCGCGCTCGGCCCGTTCGGGATTAGCGTTATCCGTCAGTGTGTGGATATGGTCAATAATTGTATTGAACTTTGCTCTGGCAACCCCTGGCTCCAATGCAGGCGCCTGGGTACTGTCATGATGTGTTATTAACCGCAAACGTGCGCTATTCAAAAGATCGGGAAAGACCTCTATTACCTTTTGTTGTTGTTCTGCGGGGACTCCCTTTGCGGATAAAGTATTTACAAGGTTTTGAGTTAACGCCGTATGATTTTCCTGATCAAGAATATCCGGTATCCGGAAAAGGGTGGATTGCGCCATCTGTTCTTCTATATCACCGTACACCCCATACTCCGCAAAACGCCTACTGATATATTGGTTATTCACGGGTTGATAGTATACTATTTCATCGGAAGTAACGGTGACGTGTCTGTAAGCATCATGAGGCGCTTGTGTATCCGTTCCAGATAAAGTCGTACTGGAATGATTATCTGTGACTGTGACATTCTCAGGCATGCTATTTCCCTTAATCTATGAAGAGAGTAGCACAAGATGATTAAGATTTTATTACGAACTCCACGCATTATTCTAATAATTATAAAGCAAATACAATATATTACATGAATCAGCCGTTGCTTGCCGCCATTCAAACAATCACTATTTCGCATTATTTTCTGCTCCAGCTCACGATTTAGCCCTTTCTTCATTGACCCACGGCCTGACATCCCCTATGACAGCGCCCATGACAAATATCAGAAATATCGCAATCATCGCCCACGTTGACCACGGCAAAACCACGCTCGTTGACGCAATGCTCATGCAAACCGGCACGTTCCGTGCTAACCAGGAAGTCGCCACCTGCGTGATGGACAGCAACGATCTTGAAAAAGAACGCGGCATTACCATCCTCGCCAAATGCACTTCGGTGAACCGCGGCGACACGCGCATTAACATCGTTGATACGCCCGGCCACGCCGATTTCGGCGGCGAAGTCGAACGCGTGCTTTCGATGGTGGACGGCGTTGTATTGCTGGTGGATGCTGCCGAAGGCCCGATGCCGCAAACCAAATTCGTGCTTACCAAAGCGCTCAATCTCGGCCTGCGCCCCATCGTACTTATTAACAAAATCGACCGTTCCGATGCGCGTCCTGATGAAGTGGTCAACGAAGTGTTTGATCTGTTCGTGGCGCTTGAAGCTTCGGATGTCCAGCTTGATTTCCCAGTGCTTTACTCTTCCGGCCGCGCCGGCTGGTGCGTGAAGGATTTGAAAGATGAGCGCACCAATCTTGACCCCTTATTTGAGACTATCCTTTCTTACGTGGAAGCGCCCGACGTCGATAAAGACGCACCGTTTGCCATGCTTGCAACTATTCTCGATGCTGATCCTTATCTGGGTCGTATTCTGACAGGACGCGTTTATAGCGGTCGCGCGCGCGTGGGCATTCCCATCAAGGCAATCAACCTCAAAGGCGAAGTCGTTGAACAAGGGCGCATGACTAAACTTTTGTCTTATCAAGGCATTAAGCGCGTTTCCATCAACGAAGCCGAAGCAGGCGATATCATCTGCGTCGCAGGTCTTGAGCATGCTTCCGTATCCGATACGATTGGCGAACTCGCTATTTCCACTCCTATTTCTTCAACTCCCGTTGATCCGCCAACAATGGCAATCACCATTGCTGTGAACGATTCACCGCTCGCAGGCAAGGAAGGCACTAAAGTCACTTCGCGCCTGATAGCTGAGCGCTTATTTGCCGAAGCTGAAACCAACGTCGCCATTTCGGTAAAGGAAACCGAAACCAAGGATGCGTTTGAAGTGGGCGGCCGCGGCGAATTGCAGTTGGGCGTACTCATCGAAACCATGCGCCGTGAAGGATTTGAACTTTCTGTTTCACGTCCGCGTGTGCTTTTGCACGAAGATCCTGTTACCGGCGGAAAGACCGAGCCCATCGAAGAAGTTCTTGTTGATGTGGACGAAGAATTCACCGGCGTAGTGGTCGAGAAAATCTCGATGCGCAAAGGCGAAATGAAAGATATGCGCCCCTCGGGCGGCGGTAAAATCCGCATCATATTCCACGTGCCTGCGCGCGGCCTTATCGGCTACCAAAGCGAGTTTATGACAGACACGCGCGGCACCGGCATCATGAACCGCCTGTTCCATGGCTACGGCCCCTATAAAGGCGACATACCGGGACGCCGCAATGGCGCCCTCATTTCCACCGATCTGGGCGAAGCGGTGGCTTACGCTATCTGGAACCTCCAGGATCGCGGCATCATGTTCATCAACCCACAGGAAAAAGTTTATGCGGGCATGATCGTGGGCGAACATACGCGCGACAATGATCTGGAAATCAACGTGCTCAAAGGCAAGCAGCTGACCAACATCCGCACTACCAGCAAAGACGAAGCCGTGCGCCTTATACCGCCGGTCATCATGACGCTGGAGCAGATGATGTCTTACATCGAGCCTGATGAGCTTGTGGAAGTGACGCCTAAAAGCCTGCGCCTGCGCAAGAAATTCCTCGATGCCAACGAACGCAAGCGCCTGGGCAGAGAGATGAAGAAGGAGGCCAGTTAAACATGATAACGGAACTTCTCTCACAAGCCAACATCGCGCTGTTTTACGCAGTGAACCAGATTCACCCTTGCGATGCCTATGATAAACTCATGCTGGCTGGCACGTTTTTCTCTGATCGTTCGCGTTTTCCTTTCTACCTTTTGCTTATTATATTTAGTGGATATATCTCAGTGCTTCGCCATAAAAAAAGCACTTCAGAGATGCAGGCCGCAACCCTCGCCCTGTGGCAAAATATCGTCATCGTTTTTGTCGTAGCTTTCATGGCGGATGCCGCCTTTTTAACATTCGCAAAACATTTCTTCCATCATCCACGGCCTTTTGTGGCATTGCCTTTAAGCAGCGTCCGGCTGATAGGAATGTCACTCAGCGAACATGATTATTATTTAAGCTTTCCAAGCGGACACGCCTCCTTCGCAACATTAGTGGCGATGAGCATTTGGCCGGCGCTTGGACGCATAGGTAAAAGCTTTGCATGCCTGTATGTCGTTTGGGCCTGCTGGTCGCGATTGGCCCTGGGAGTGCATTTCCCGGCGGATGTAGTAGCAGGCGCCGCCACCAGCGCTTGCATCGTGATAGCGGTGCGCCTGATGGTTCTCAAATACCTGAAACTTCCCCTTGTGATAAAAAAGTCATAATACGTCGTTCCTCGATTTGTTGGATTTGTTAAATTGCTCCTGCTTCGATCCCCGCCCTACGCAATGAGCCTAAGAGATTGCATTAACTTAATATTCGTCCTTCTAGCATTAATATGTCCCATTTTGGCATAATACGTCGTTCCTCGATTTTTATGATTTGTGTCATCCTCGGGCTTGACCCGAGGATCTATCTTAATGATGGATTCTCGTGTCGGAGCACGAGAATGACACTTTAAATATAGCCTCCTATCCACGCTTCTTGTTCCTCTTCTTCCCGTCTTTGCGAGGAGGCGGAGATGATGAAGCAATCCAGGGCTTGTTGTAAAGCTGGATTGCCGCGCTCCCGAAGGTCGCTCGCAATGACGAGCAGACTATATCAGGGAATAATCCCATATTCAAGTCCCCATGATTACTCTGCATGTATTTTCGGCAACACCGCAGTGGCAAGCGCACTGAACTCCGCACTCAACGCGCAAGCGATTTTAAGCAGGTGATGCAGGGTGATTTCACCTTTGCCCAGTTCATACTGATCGAGCAATCGTTCATTCACCCCGCTTAACCGTGCGAGCTTATGAAGCGGCATCTTCTGCTTGGTGCGCTCATTACGGATATTCTGGCCGATGATGAAACGTATGTAGACTGAGCGGGAACAATCAATAAAGCCCACAAACAAAAGCCCCGGCTCAATGAAGAGTCCGGGGCTTTTTGATGTTTTATGAAAGAGTATTTAGGCACAGGTGACGGCAGTATAGATATGTAAGAAAATGAGAAATAAATGGCAGGATAATTCCTGCAATCATTAATACTTCTCTTCCTTAGAAAGGAGGTAATCCAGCCGCAGGTTCCCCTACGGCTACCTTGTTACGACTTCACCCCAGTCATTGACCCTACCGTGGTTGCCTGCCTCCTTGCGGTTAGCACAGCAGCTTAAGGTAGAACCAACTTCCATGGTGTGACGGGCGGTGTGTACAAGACCCGGGAACGTATTCACCGTAGCATGCTGATCTACGATTACTAGCGATTCCAGCTTCATGCACTCGAGTTGCAGAGTGCAATCCGAACTGAGACGGCTTTTTGAGATTAGCGCACCCTTGCGGGTTGGCTGCCCATTGTCACCGCCATTGTAGCACGTGTGTAGCCCAGGCCGTAAGGGCCATGAAGACTTGACGTCATCCCCACCTTCCTCCGGCTTATCACCGGCAGTTTCCTTAGAGTTCCCAGCATTACCTGATGGCAACTAAGGATGAGGGTTGCGCTCGTTGCGGGACTTAACCCAACATCTCACGACACGAGCTGACGACAGCCATGCAGCACCTGTGTGGTAGCCAGCCAAACTGAAGATCTCCGTTTCTGGAGACCATACTACCCATGTCAAGGCCTGGTAAGGTTCTTCGCGTTGCCTCGAATTAAACCACATGCTCCACCGCTTGTGCGGGTCCCCGTCAATTCCTTTGAGTTTTAATCTTGCGACCGTACTCCCCAGGCGGAGTGCTTAATGCGTTAGCGGCGCCACTGAATCCTACGGACCCAACGGCTAGCACTCATCGTTTACAGCGTGGACTACCAGGGTATCTAATCCTGTTTGATCCCCACGCTTTCGCACCTCAGCGTCAGTTGTGTGCCAGATAGCCGCCTTCGCCACCGGTGTTCCTCCTAATATCTACGAATTTCACCTCTACATTAGGAATTCCGCTATCCCCTCACACACTCCAGCTATACAGTTTCAAAGGCAGTTCCAGGGTTGAGCCCTGGGATTTCACCTCTGACTTGTATAACCGCCTACGCGCGCTTTACGCCCAGTAATTCCGAACAACGCTAGCACCCTTCGTATTACCGCGGCTGCTGGCACGAAGTTAGCCGGTGCTTATTCTTCAGGTACCGTCATTATCTTCCCTGACAAAAGAGCTTTACAACCCTAAGGCCTTCATCACTCACGCGGCATGGCTGGATCAGGCTTTCGCCCATTGTCCAATATTCCCCACTGCTGCCTCCCGTAGGAGTCTGGACCGTGTCTCAGTTCCAGTGTGGCTGGTCGTCCTCTCAGACCAGCTACAGATCGGAGCCTTGGTAGGCCATTACCCCACCAACTAGCTAATCTGACGCGGGCCAATCTTAGAGCGATAAATCTTTCCTCCGGAGAGAATATTCGGTATTAGCAGCAGTTTCCCGCTGTTATTCCGAACTCTAAGGTATGTTCCCACGCGTTACTCACCCGTGCGCCACTGCTGTATTGCTACAACCGTTCGACTTGCATGTGTTAAGCCTGCCGCCAGCGTTCGTTCTGAGCCAGGATCAAACTCTCAAGTTGTGATCCAAGCTTTAGTCTATGTTAACTTAATAACACTCAAATAAAGCGAATTGATTGATTCGCACGCTGTCACATACTTTTCAGGTCTCATCGACACAAAAAAGCATTGCGACCAAATAAAAATTGTTTCGAAAAATTACATGGTTTAGCACAAATAACAGCGTACGTTAAAATTCTATACGCCATCACCTGCGCTTAAATACTCTATTCACTCTGTAAAACATCAGGATATCTGCCGTTTCCGGCGGTCAATCGCGTCGCCCGTTTGTCGCGGGGAGGCAACTTATAGGTAAGGCTCAAAGGAATGTCAACAGGGTTTTTTAAATTAAATTTTATTCCTGCTACGGCCTGCTGGCCTCACAGTTAGATGACGCTTCGCTAGCTCATGGCTGGAGCAGCCTTTTGGCCGCTTCCTGAACTATAATATAACGTGTATACTTAACACTTCTCAACTATAAGTAGCTATAGTAATATAGTGAAAATACAGGGAGAACCCATGCCTAGTCAGACCATACTTATAGTTGATGACGATGAAACCCAGCGCATGACGTCGGCGCAATTCCTGGGACATAAACTCGGCTACGCTATAGAAGAAGCTACAAACGGCGAGCAGGCGGTGACGCGCCTGATGAATATCCATAAGCCTCTTATTGATCTGGTGCTGCTCGATCTTTATATGCCGGGCATGGACGGCAAAGACGTGCTCACCCGCATACGCGCGGTTTACCCCACCCTGCCCGTCATCATGGTAACCGCCAGCAGCGAGATTGAAGACGCCGTCGCGCTGATGCAATTGGGCGCATCCGATTTTATCACCAAGCCCTTCAATAACGAACGGTTGCGGCTTTCGGTGGAGCAGCATCTTACAATCCGGACACTGAGCAGTGAAGTGGCAAGGCTCAAACGCAAAGAAGACGGGCATGGTCAATTTGATGATCTGATTGGCGCTGAAAAAGGGCTTGCTTTGTGCGTAGCACTCGGCCGCAAGGCCGCGCAATCGGATATCCCCGTGCTCATCACCGGCGAATCAGGCGTGGGCAAAGAATTATTCGCGCGCGCCATTCACGGCGAGAGCCCGCGCGGCGGACGTCCGTTTGTGGCAATCAATTGCGGCGCTATCCCCGAAAACCTGGTGGAGAGCACCTTGTTCGGCCATGAAAAAGGATCGTTCACCGGCGCGATTGCGCGTGAAATCGGCAAATTCCGCGAGGCCGACGGCGGCACATTATTCCTCGATGAGGTGGGCGAGCTCAAACCGGAAATGCAGACCAAGCTCCTGCGCGTGCTCCAGCAGAAAGAAATCCAGCCGGTGGGCGCGGGCAAACCCGTTAAAGTGAATGTGCGCATCTTGTCCGCCACCAACCGCAATCTGGCGGAAGACGTCGCGCAAGGCAGGTTCCGGGAGGATCTCTATTACCGTCTTAATGTGCTGCCCATCCAGGTGCCTTCGCTGGCCAAACGCCGCGATGATATTCCCCTGCTTGCCGAACATATGCTCGCATGTTTCAGCGCGTCTGAGCAGAAACCAATGCTGCGCATCAGCGACGCAGGCGTTAAATGGCTCGTGCAGCAGGAATGGCCCGGCAACGTGCGCGAGCTGGAAAATCTGATGTACCGCGCCGTGGTGCTCACCGATAAAACAGAGATCACCGACGATGATTTCATCGCGATGACAATGAATGAACAAAAGCGCGCCGGCGCGCAGCAACAGGATTATTACGTCACCTTGCTGGATGAGGCGGGCCTTCCCAAATCCCTGGATAAAATTGAAGAAGAAATTATCACCGCAACCTTGAACCGTTGCGGCAATTCCATTCCCGAAGCGGCAAAAATGCTGGGTATGGGGCAATCCACCCTGTATAAAAAATTGTCGGGCAAAGCCGCATAGACAGGTACTAGGTGCCAGGTACTAGGGATTAGTAAAAATAAAGTCTCCCTAGCACCTAATCCCTAATCTCTGATCGACTGGCTTGCTTTTTAATTATGCCCGACTATAACCCATTTATGAAGCGGGTGTAGTTCAATGGTAGAACATCAGCCTTCCAAGCTGAATACGAGGGTTCGATTCCCTCTACCCGCTCCACCCTTCGCCTTTGGCTTCGGGTGGCTTACGCCCGTAAGTCCTACAAAGCTTTAGCGTAGTGGGAAGTAAGACAGCCGAAGGCAATCTTAGGCGAAGGAGTGTCGTCCGAAACTCCATAGGAGCGAAGGGGGACCAGACGGGTATATAAATTCCGCCTACAGGGTCAAAACATGAACAATGCGCTGCTCGAACTTAAAGATATCGATCAGTCTTTTGCCAAGGCGGAAGGCCGCACCCTTACCGTGCTCAGCAATATTAACATGGAGCTTAAAAAAGGCGAGATTGTAGGCCTGCTTGGCAAATCCGGTTCCGGCAAATCCACATTACTGCGCATCATCGCCGGACTTATTACGCCCACCAAAGGCGAAATTCATCATCACGATGACAAGGTGCCGGACAAAGCGCTCAACATCGCGATGGTGTTTCAAACCTTCGCGCTCTTTCCCTGGCTCACAGTGCTGGAAAATGTGCAGCTGGGGCTGGAGGCGCTCGGCGTGCCGGAAAAAGAAATGCGCAAGCGCGCACTCGCCGCTATCGATCTCATCGGGCTGGACGGCTATGAATCCGCCTATCCGCGTGAGCTCTCCGGCGGCATGAAGCAGCGCGTGGGGTTTGCGCGCGCGCTCGTGGTGAATCCGGAAATACTGCTGATGGATGAGCCGTTCTCAGCACTCGATGTGCTGACGGCAGAAACCCTTAAAACCGATTTTCTTGATTTATGGATCGAGCGCAAAATACCGCTGCAATCGGTGCTGCTGGTCACGCACAATATTGAAGAAGCCGTGCTGATGTCCGATCGCATATTAGTGTTCGCCGCCAATCCCGGACGCATCGTTACCGAAATCAAATTGGACTTCCCCTACCCGCGCGATCGCCAGTCGCCGATGTTTCGCGCCATGGTGGAGCAGATTTATACCCTCATGACGTCGGGCATGCAGAAGAAAGAATACGACCTCACCGCGCGCGTTGCCGGTGCGGGCATGTATGATAAACTGCCGCGCGTATCACCCAACCAGCTGGCAGGCCTTATTGAAGCGCTGGTGGCAGCACCCTATCACGGCCATGCCGACCTGCCGGTGCTTGATCAGGCATTGGGGCTTGGCACGGAAGAAGTGCTGCATCTCGTTGAAGTATTGCGCCTGCTCAGGTTTGCTGACGTGGAAGCCGGCGATATCAACCTCACAGTGATTGGCAAGGCTTTTGCCGACGCCGATACGCATAAGCGCAAACAAATCTTTGCCGAACAATTGATGCAGAATGTGCCGCTCGCCGCTTACATTTACCGCGTATTGCAGGACCGTCCCGGCAACCAGGCACCGCACGTGCGCTTCCTCACGCAACTTGAAGATCACATGACCGAAGAAGAAGCCGATGAAGCGCTGACGGCTGTGACCAGCTGGGGCCGCTATGCCGAGCTTTTTGCCTATAATGACAATTCGGAAATATTCAGCCTTGAAAACCCGACGGCGTAAGAGCGCGCAGGAGATTTTAATTAGCGTATATTAGTTGGAGACGATCTGCGGGTGGCAGCATATCCCAGTTGATTCAAATAATTCTTTACAAGCGCAGCATCCTCTGCTCGATCAGCGTGTTCTTTTACTACAGCATCAATATATTGGATTACGGTTGGAATATACTTATTCAGCACACTGATATCTTGGGGTTCCCTTAAAATATTTTTCACCGCAAAACTCCTGACGCCGAGCCTGTCAATTGCCTCTGATGCATCCTGATGAGAGATTTCTCCATCGGGCCGTACATAGTCAAACTCCACGAGCCGATCAATCATTTTTACCAAATTCTTATCAGCGCGTTCCAACATGTATGGACGCGCACGCGCCCATTTCGCCGCAAAGCCGTCTTCGTGACAGAGTTTTTCCAGCGCTTTAGCAAAAGCATCATCAAATGCTGGCTGCTCACTTCTAAAGAGGAGCTTAAGAAGTGTTATCGTAACATTGTAATCTCTGTTAAACTCAATTGTATCTTTAATAGTAGGGTGATTCAGGACCCTGCTAAAATGGCGCATGATACGATCAATGGCAGATTTTGAAGTATTCATAGATACAATATCGGGACAAAATATATTATCGACGGCATGATGATGCTTACCTAATAAGACATTGATTATTCATAATTAGAATATAGAACACAGGTTAATAAATTCTGAATTTTCAGTATTTTTTCATAAAAAAATACCTTTGTGCACAAATAATAAACATTAAACTTCAGTAGGTTACTAACAACACTCCAACACCCGCAAATCACTATTCCAGCGAATATGAATATATTGTGATGTATTACATGCCCAGAGGCAGGTTCCTATTTTTAAATCTGATACTAAAATGAATAAACCTTTGGGCACCTTTAGAGAAGGACGCTGCAATGTAGTTTGCGACTTTCACCGCAGAATTCAGCAGAACCGCCCACGCATCTCTTAATTAAGAATGTAGCGTAAATTGGCCGTGACGGAATCTTCGCTTTCATCTCTTACTGTCGTATCTGAGTGCGGCAATGCTGCGTAGTTATTGCTGCTATTATCATAGAAATAATGCGCATATACCACTGATGCCACTAATCGATCGGGTATAACCTGAAAATTAAGGGCGGCATTGAGCTCAGTCACATCGCCGGGCTCACTGGTAAAACTCGTGAGGCTGCCGCCACTGATAAAAGAAGCGTCGGCGCTGTTATTGAATGTTTCGGTAACGCCGGCATTGACGGACACCAAATCGGTCAGGCGGGTTTGCGTATTAAGGGCAAGGGCATATTGCCAGCTGGAATCATAATTGGTGGTTATGCCACTGGTCTGGTTTAAAGTATCGCGGCTGCCTAAGTAGGTAGCGCTACCTTCCCCATACACAGTAAAATCCTTTGTTTCATAACTTAACGCTGTACCGGCAGTTGCTGTCGCGCCGCCGCGCGCTATTGTTCCGTCCTGGGTGGGGGAAGCGGATTTGGCATTAATCAAATCAGGAGCATACGAACCGATAAGATCCCAGCTGATCGGATATGTCTTTTGATCAATCACACGCCAGGTTGCACCGAAGGCAGGATCGCTGAAGCCATTAGAAGAGCTCTGCGTGCCCGCACCGGAAGTAGGATTGCTATCCGAGGTCCGCCAGTCATAAGAATCGCTCATGCGCAATGTAAAATCATCGGTCACACCGTAAGCAATCACTTGGTTCAGCCCATTCGTTGTCGTGGTATTGGAACTCTTCGGCGCACCAAGGTAATTGTTAGTATTCGAGGTTGTCCTGCTATAGCTGTATTGTGAGCTGCCGTATATTTGCCCCTGCAAGGGAAGATAGGCAGGATCAGAAATTATCCGCGACGCATCGGGAGTCAAATCAAGCGCGCTGGCCTGTAACGGGAGCACTGCAAGAACGAATGCAAATGCATAGCGGGATATACCGCTCCTGAAACTATTTTCAATGCTCACTATTATTCTCCCTAAAATCAATTAAAAAATTTAATGAATGCCCGTACTCAAATACGCCAATTAACTCCACCCCTTATTGGCACATAGCCTATTGCTAGAATGTGTTCACAAGATTAATTTTTCGCAATTATTGATAATTTATAAATTTTTAAGCCCCAAGAGGGCTTGCGCAAGAAAAACAGCATTAATAAATGCGTTAGCGCATAAGAGCACACTATTGAGGGAGAAGCTCCCTCAATAGTGTATTATCTGTTAGTATACCGCAGATTATTTATTTCGCAGCCTCGGAGCAGCATTTGCATGCACCTTTGGGGCACATTTTCTTGAGTCCGATCAAAATAACCAATATGGGCCATGCAGTAGCAACAAACTTTGCGCTTACTACATCGAAATTGCCCAGCAGGAATGTAAGGCCGATGAGCACTATCAATATTCCCAGCATCTTGTGGCATGGGCATTTGCAGCATGTTGAAGTGCCGCAGCTTTTACCGTCTTCCATAGGAGCCTCCTGTTGTGAAAATAAAAATAACGGAGGCATATTATACTGTGTTCGCATTTGGCGCCAGCACTTCATAACATACCCGGAATAGGAATGCTGAAATCGAGAATCCCTGCTCAATGAAGCGTCTGAAGATGGGGCTAGCGGTTTCGTCTTCTACCTATTTTGACAGCACCCTGTGTATACGACATTAACTTTTCTTGTATATTGGATGCAGATAATGCTTCTGCATTTACTTCGATAACATATGAGCCTGTTTCATCGGAATCATACTTTAGCGAAAGATGCTCACTTAATTCCATCCTCTCAAAATGTTGGTTAAGTGTAGTAAATTTTCTATCCGCTTGACCAACATCTTGGGTATCTAAATTAACTACTATAATTTTACCTGTGCCTTTTTCTTCGGCACTTTGCTTTATATCTTCTGGCTGTATAACCAGAGGAGGATTACCAATTTTTGATAATGCAAAAACAGTTTGAGCTATTACCGGAAATTCCGTATCTCCCATTCGCAGCAATTCTTCCATACTTACGTTTCGAAATAATGCGTTTCTATAAGCTCCTATTTCTCCTTGCCCATCTATTGGAAGTCCCACCAATTTGGCAGGGTCGATACCTAAATATTCCATTTCTTCTTCAGGACTTCTTGGTTTGTAGTCTTTCAACGGTAAAACAGGATGATAACTGCCATATTGTGCTTCCCGCTCTTTCAGCCATTGCAATAAGAACTCGGAACCAGCTTTTTTAATTTTCTTCGACTTGGGAGGCTTTATTTCCCTAAGAAAAGGCAGTGCTTCAAGCAATACTGGTTTTGCTTCATCTGCTACACGACGAATGGAAAGGAAGTCAGTAGTTCCATCAGCCAAATGCTCAGCGATTTCATAAAGTCCAGCTACCGAAAACGGACTGTCGGAATATTGTCTACTCCATGGCTTATGCGGCAGATCGGTAAAATTACCGTCCGGCCCAATTTTTAGGATTTTTCCTAATGGAGCTCGTATTGCATTGCGCATTCTTTGTGGAACAGTTTCGCCATTAGGCAGTGGCGGTCTTTCTACCAGCGCGGTAGGGAGATCATGAGTAATGGCAAGTATATCGCCCAAGTGAAATAATACGGGCTGGTCTTCCATTAACCATTCGTTTTCACGGTTGTCGCGCATAATTATCCCCGAATTAATTTGCCTATCATAACAAACAATATCTTAATTAAGAATTAATATACTGTTGATTAAAATAGGAAAAATTAAAAACTGGTGCGTCGAAGGGATTAAAACCCCCGACCCCCGCATTACGAATGCGGTGCTCTGCCAACTGGGCTACGACGGCATTATGGTACACTGAGGGATTATTATGTCGGCAACGGCCAAAAATTAACAAGGTTTTTTGCTTATTTCCAGTTGCCCGCCCATACCGTATTCTCGCATTTTTCTGCGGAACACCAATAGATTGGAACCACTCGCCCGTAAGATCATTTATATTGATTCTGGTATAGGATACGAGCTATTTTTATTCTTCAAATCGTTTCTGGACAAGACGTTGTCCTTCTTTTATAAAGCGGGCTCTTATACTTGTCTTTTTGGTAGCTGCGCCCAGATAGCTCAGTTGGTAGAGCAAGGGACTGAAAATCCCTGTGTCGGCGGTTCAATTCCGTCTCTGGGCACCACTATCATAACAAATTTCAGTGTTTTGACCCTTCCCCATGGGACACTGGCGGGACAGTGAAATCCGGAATTATTAGCATCTTATCATTGATAACCTTAAGTGTGAGGGTGGTTGAGGTTACATTATTCATAATTATCTCCTTGAAATTATAAGGATTTCCACATGAGCAAAAAACCTTGTTATTATCAGCTATTATGAGTACATAATGCCCGCCAACGCATGCCTTAAGCCGTCGTAGCTCAGTTGGTAGAGCACCGCATTCGTAATGCGGGGGTCGGGGGTTCGAATCCCTTCGACGGCACCAGTTTGAAGTCTGAGCCTATTTTTAGGCTATCTGATTAGCCGGTTCTTGAAATAGAAGATTGCCTTCTAGCACCTGCGGGTTATTACGCGATACTCAGTGTTACTTCTATATTTCACAAATAACAGTAAATTATGTAGAACTATGATAGCCAGCACCATTATTACCTAAATTAATAAATATTTAATAAAACTTTAACTACCAATACTATATATTTAGTCTCCTCTTAACCACGATCATAGGACTCATATGGCAGATCAAAATGACTATGAAAAAGCGGCCGAAGCATTAAGCAAAACGCTTGGCATCGAGGTGCTTGTTGGTAAGGACCGGCATGACAATGGACCGGCACTCGTAGTAAATTTAACCGAGGGCAATCCTCCCGTACGAATGACGCAGGAACAATTGCGCGCATTATGGACGAAAATAGTATATGATGTTAAGAAGGGTGAGCAGATACGATCCGGCGGATTGTTTGATGCTAATGATGATGGAAAATTGCGTTTTGTGGGTACCGAGGTGCCTCTCCAAAAAGTTAAAGAAGTGACTGATGGCTCAAAAAAGCGGTGGGAACCTACCGGTGAAACAAGGACCGTTCCTATCGCTGAATTCTTGGAATCTTATAAAGATGAGTTGCGAACCATCATCGAGATGGGTTCCATAGAAGCTAAAAGGGAAGCGCAGGCAGCTGCAGAAAAAGAACTTGCGCAGACAGCTATAGCAGAAGGTTATGCCAAGCAGATGCAGGATATTGTGGGTATGGAGGTAACTACTCTTGCTCACAAAGACTCGTTCCTAAATAGGGAGCCAAAACACTTTCTTGTAATTGATATAGGTGATGCTGAACCCATCGATAAGGCTAGTGATAAATTAATCCAATTGCGCGATAAGGCTGGGCTTGGAATGGATGCGTTACCTTTTCAATTTGAGGATGATTATCTCTTTGATTTTGAAGGGAATGGAGACCGGAAATCTAAAGGCCAGATATTACTTTCTGTTAAAGCAATACAGGCATATGAAGATGAACATGGTGTTGGTGCATTATTCGAAAAACTTGCTGAGGTAAAGGATGAATTTGCCAGCGTTTTAAAAACAGCAAAGGAACAGGCGGATGTAATCACCAAAATGCCCAGCTTTGTGCCTGAGGGTGATTTTAATTTCCTAGGAGTCAGCTCTAACAATAGAACTCCGTCTTTAGTTATCACAGGCGCCGACTTTGAACTACCCGATAACGTACGGGATACCGCACTGGCTTATGCAAAAGAATTAAGGAAAATAATAAAACAAAAAACAGGCTTAGATAATCCGGCTGGGACGCGTGAATTGCGCGCAACATCAGAATTGCTTGGCCATGAACAGCCAATGGATGAAGAAGTTGCGGCATATCTTTTGGCTAGAAGCCTATCAAACCCTACATACCCCCATATGCAGATAGAGCCAATAGTTTCATTCGATGGAGTAATGAACAGCGGAATATATGACGGTACTGATGGGAAAGACCCCAAAGTAGTATTTGAAGCCGCCCGGCTGATTCTTGCTAAGACTTATGGAGTGGCGGTTCCTGGCTCTGAAGAACCCCATAGCTTTAGTGAGCACTATCTAAATGCAGTTGACAAAAGTTTAAGTACTACAAGATATAGATGTTAACTAGACTCACAATCCCCGAGTTTTGTTATTGGCTGCAAGGCGCTATAGAGATAGGCGGCCTAAATAGCATCGATATGGAACAAGCAAAGCTTATTCATAAACGGCTGAGCTTAGTGAAGGACGTAAATTATTTTACCATTTCGGTAAAAGCTATTCTTGAAAATTATCCTTTAGATGCAGGCTTTCGCGCCATAGCAGAAGAATTACAGCATATGTTTAAACATGATATAGATCCGTCTTACGAGGGTGATCAGGATTTTTACCATGCTGTGCACGAAGGAAAGGGCGTACCGAAAAATGAAAAATAGAGAAGTGCAATGGTGGCTAATGGGTTTTTTAGAGCTTTGCGACAAACCGCTTGATCAAAAAAAACTTACTATTATCAAAAATCATCTCAATCTCGTGCGTGCAGTGGAAGGTGAGTTAGATGAATTAAATACTGCTATCGAAGACAGAATAAAGGAAATCAAGGAAAATGATTTTCCAATTACTGTCATTTCCAATTTTCAACAACAGTTGCGCAACAGTTTAATCTACACGCTGCGCAGGCATGTAAGATAAATTCATATCAGCAACCTCCTTTCCACGGCCCTTAGCGAAGGTATTAACAGTTACCGATAAAGAGGCTGAGAATTTTATTCTATGCCTTATGAAACATTTGAAGAATGGGCTATGATATAAAGTTCTGGACGGGGGGCCTGTCGAACTTGCGCTGTAACATTTTGATTAAAATGTGTAATCACGAGTTCGAGAATTCTAGATACCCAGAAAAATACCCGGCAATAAAATCGCTTTTGCACGCTCAATAGGTTAGCTGGTCAAAATTGAATTGTGGAATCGAACTATACATATAGTTATCTGATATAGCGAAATTTTAATCAAGTTCGATGATCAATTTTATGAAGAGCATCACCTTTAGTGATTGTCGACTCTGAGAAGAATCTTAGTATAAGAAACAGCTGAGGAAGGCACCGAGATATAAGGTAAAATGGTTAATAAATACAAAGAATCATTGACAAAAGTTGCTCTCTGCATTTCTATTCGCGACCAACCAATAGAGCTGCCTTAAAGATGGCTTGTATTTCTCGGTCTATTGGGGTGTAGCCAAGCGGTAAGGCAGCGGATTTTGATTCCGCCATTCCCAGGTTCGATCCCTGGCACCCCAGCCATGCTTCTCTCTATTCGGGTTCCAAGCCATACTTCTTATTAAGAAGGCACTCCACAATGTGCTCGAGAGCACCTACCAGTTTAAGCTTTTGCTCATCGGTCAGGTCAAACTTATCGAGATGATGGCGATAGCGCTCAAGGTCAGAATTGGCGGGGGGCTTCTTTCCCTCGGCTAGCTTCAGCTGCTGTTCCCTACTGTGGGATTTAATCTTGGACTTTCGTTTCAATGTGGCCCCCACTAAGATTATCTCAAAAACTCTTCCACATCTGTAACACAATCGGTGCCAGCATCCACAAAAAGTGATTAAATTATTGATTAATAAAATAACTTGATGGTGTGAAGAATATATCTACCCCGAAATCTACCCCTATTCCTGTGAGATGAGGTTCGATTGGCAAGGGTGGCTGCGGCAAAGCAGGTTTCATAAGATTCAAATAATCAGTGTCGTGTAAGTATAGATATACTTAAAACGTATGCAACAATGCTGCAATAATTGCGGGCTGCGGCTGACGGATAGTCGGAATCGACTGGTATTGCTCCCAGCCACTACCTAGTGCCTTATACAGCGTAATAAATTGCTCGGCTGCAGTCTGTTCAGCAACGACATATTGCTGTTCTAGATCATATTGCTGGCGTTGTGCATCAATCACATTCAATGAGTCAGTAAGCCCACGATCATAACGTTGTGATGCAAGACTTACTGCTTGCTGGCTTGCATCCAATGCTTGCGTAAGATTCTTTAGACGATCCTGCTGTGCAGCGTAGGCGCTCGTGGCTGTATCCACTTCTTCAACAGCATTCAGAATCTTTTGCTTATAGTTGATTAGCATCGCATGGGTATTAAGATCAGCAATATTAACCTCAGCATCGAGCGTACCGAAATCGAGCAAAGGCATACTTACAGAGGGGCCGAGTGACCATATAAAGCTATTTGCTACGGGTGAAAGACCAAATCCCTGGTTCTGATAGCCAACACCTCCTGTAAGCGAGAAATGTGGGAATAGGTTGGCAGTGGCAACGCCTACCCGCGCTGTCGCACCTGCGAGCTCGCGCTCAGCCTCATGTATATCGGGTCTGCTACGCAATAAATCAAGTGGCACCCCTGTTTGCAGTTTTTCCGGTACATGCGGAACTGGGCCAGGCTTTGTGAGTTCCTTTACCATATTTTCAGGAAACTCTCCGCATAATACAGCAATCGTATATTGTGATGCATTTATCTGTGCGCCTAGGGGCGCACTTTGTGCTTTAAGCGTCGCAAGTTGTCTCTGAGCCAATGTCAAATCAAGCCCATTAGTAATACCACGATCATAGCGTTGCTGAACAACGTCAGCATATTGCTTTGCCGTTTCAATATTCTGGCTCAGTACGTTTTGCTGCATTTGCAGGCTGCGCATATCCGTATATGCACGCACCACATCGGCGATGATGATAATGAGCACGTTATTGCGTGCTGCTGTTTTTGCTTCCGTGTCATAATGTGCTGCTTCTGCTTCACGACGGTATTTGCCGAACAGATCCAATTCCCAACCAGCATCAAAGCCGTAAATCTGATTAACATGCGTAAGTTTTTGGGTATTTTCGCCGGAAACCAGGGTCTGGGCAGCACGCCCGCGTGCCAGATCGCTTCCGGTTCCATTTGCTCCGCCTCCGCTGGCTTCTACTTCTGGAAGTTGTTCGCCCAACACCACCGCTTCCTGCTCTCGTGCTTGCTGTAGACGGGTCAAGGCGATGTCCAGATCAGGGTTTGCTTTTATGGCATGATCAACCAACCCACTCAGCGTATCATCACCAAATGCCTTCCACCACTGTGCAGCATCAACAACAGGAGTAGTTTTATCACCGGATACAGCAATAAAATTGTCGGGCAGTTTTGTTTCCGGCGTATGATAATTCGGTCCTACCTTACAACTGCTTAAAGCAAGGCAGAATAAAACACCGAATACCCATATTCTATTTGGTGTCTGGTGCATTGATCTCCACCTTTTCACCGTCAGCAATCTGGCTGCTTATATTGAGCGCCACTGTATCTCCGGCAGAGATGCCTGATCCTATTTCAATCGTACTGCCATCATCACGGGCAATAGTTACTTTATGAAAGGTTACGTGCTTGTCCTTATCCACGAGAGCGACTTGTGGCCCTTCTGACTTAAACACCAGAGCTGCGGCTGGAATTTGCACTAATCCTTTAGATGCAATCTTGAAATTAACGTCCACATATAATCCCGGCAGCAGTACCTTGTCGGTATTAGGAACATCCAGTTCAACTCGCAATGTTCTGGACTGCGGATTAATAGCCTCCGCAGTGCGGGCAACCTTTCCTTCAAAAACCCGGTTTGCGATATTATTGGCTGTGATGTCAGCTGTACTACCAACAACTATTTCACTTGCGACGCTTTGCGGTACATCGACAAACACACGTATGGGGTTATTTTTGGACATGCGATAGAGCGGTGTAGTGCTAACTGCACTGCCTGAGGTCACTAAATTACCAATATCAATCCGCCGCTCGGTAATTCTGCCATCATAAGGAGCGGTAACCTGTTTGAACTGGGTCAACACAGTGTAGCGATCAACATCTGCCTTATTGAGTGCTACTTGAGCTTTGGCTTCATTTAAACCAGCTACTGCACTATTATAACCAGCTTTCTTGGCTTCTCGTTCCTGTTCCGATACCACACCTTTGGGCGCGTCTTTCCATCGGTCATAGGTGGTTTTGGCAAATTCAGTCTCAGCTTCACGTGCTTTTACTAATGCTTCACCTGCTTTAAGCTTGGCCTCAGCCGCATTTAACTGCGCATCCAGATCAGGGGTTTCAATCGTGGCAAGCACCTGGCCTTTTTTAACGTGGTCACCAATATCCGCCATCCATTTGGCAACATAACCATCCACACGTGCATATATAATACTTTCATACCAGGATGCGGTCTCACCAGGCAGTTTAAGTGCAAGCATTGCCGGTGCCTTACTTACAGTAATAACATCAACCAGAGGCGAATCAGATGATGATTTCTGAGTATCATCTGCCAAGCCGTTTTCATGCGATGATTTTACAAAGTGCACGATAATAAAGCCCACAACCAGCACAGCAGCAACACTTGCAGCAAAGCGGCGTATCTTTCTTCCTAATGCGTCCATTGCTGTTCTCCTTGAGGCGAAATATCAAAAGATTGTTGCGGTTGGCGTTTCAGCAGCCGATACATGACCGGTACAAATACCAAGGTTGCAAATGTCGCAAATAAAAGTCCGCCAATGACAGCACGTGCTAGTGGTGCATTCTGTTCTCCGCCTTCGCCTATACCCAATGCCATTGGTATCATGCCAAGAATCATCGCACCTGCTGTCATGAGCACAGGACGCAATCGTGTATAACCTGCGATTTCAGCAGCTACCCATGCATCATCGCCTGCGTCCATACGCTGATTGGCAAAAGTGACAACGAGAATGCTATTGGCAGTGGTAAGACCAATGCACATCAGCGTTCCCATGAGTGCAGGCACACTCAAATGGGTTTGTGTGAGATAAAGCATCCACATGACACCACTCAGTGCAAAAGGCACCGCAAGCAATACAATAATGGGATCTATCCAGCTTTGGAAATTGATAACCAGAAACAAATAAACCAGCACTACCGCAAATGCCATGCCGGAGAACAATCCGCTATAGCTGTTGCGCATCGTTTCAATCTGGCCACTTAGTGTAACAGTTATAGCCTGTGAGACATCAGGCTGGTCAGCTTTAATGACGTTATCAATATCAGCTGCAACGGAATTGAGATCGCGGCCTTGTACATTGGCATTCACATCGAACACAGGACGAATATTATACTGCGATACCACCATAGGCACTGTACCGCGGTTAAAATCAGCAACATTCATGAGAAGCTGTTCTTTGTTATTCTTATCTCCTGACGTAACAGGCATGGACCATAAGTCCTGCGTCGAATTGATGCGGTACGTAGGAGCCTGCACCACAAGTGGGTAGCTTACGTTATTACGTGGATCGACCCAGAAGTTGGGTGAAGTCTGAGCACTAGAATTTGTAGAGACTAACACATTGCCTGCCGCTGCCTGCTGATTGAGGCCAAATTGCGTGGCAAGCGTGCGATCCATATCCACAGTAAGAGACGGGGCATTTGGCACCTGAAACACGTGGGCATCTACAATGCCGGATACTGCTTTTAGGTCATGCACGAGCTTTTCAGCAAGAGCATAAGTTTCCTCGCTCTTAGATCCAGAAATACGAATATCAATAGGTGCGGCTTGGCCGAAATTCAGCACCTGATCGACAATATCGGCAGGTTGGAAGAAGAACTGCAGTTCAGCAAAATGTTTTGGCAATTCCTGTCGCAATTGTGCCATTAACTTTGCCGTCGGCGTATGGTCCTCTTTAAGCGAAATAAGAATCTCGCCATCCATAGGCCCCACAGTTGCCGAATCGCTTAGAGCAATATTGATACCACTGTATGGCAATCCGATATTATCTAAGATGACGTCGATCTGTTTACTGCCAACAATTTGTCTTATTGAACTTTCAACCTTAGCAAATTCCGCTTGTGTCTGCTCTAGCCTTGTTCCAGGCGGCGTGCGCACATGCAGCCGCATCTGCCCTGCGTCCACTTCCGGAAAGAAGTCCCGCCCCAGTGCTGGAAACAACAGTAATGAAACTGCCATCAGGCTTACAAAAAATAAAATCACCTGGCGAGGTTCTGATAATGTCCAGCCAAGGGTTTGGCGGTAGGTCTCACGAAACGATTCAAACCCATGTTCAAAACGGCGATGAATGGCACTGAAAATATTATGCTTCTGTGTAGGCTCTGTTGCCAGCCAATCTGAATCATGATGTAATTCCACTACGGAACGCATCAGATATTTAAAGAGAACAGGCACCAGTGTGAAAGACAGTGCAAGACTTGCCACCAACGAAACACATACAGAAAGTGATAGCGGAGAAAAAAGATATTTAGCCGTTCCTTCAAGTAGAAAAATGGGTACAAAGACTATACAGATGCAGAGTGTAGAAAGCATGGTCGGTACGCCTACTTCACCTGCACCATGAATAATGGCATCTTCGAGTGGAGCTCCCTCACGCAAACGGCGTTCGATATTTTCAATTACCACTGTGCCGTTGTCGACCAATATGCCAACTGCCAGCGCAAAACCGCCAAGTGTCATGGTATTAAGCGTCTGCCCGCCACAATACATCACCAATACAGCCGTGATGATGGAAAGTGGGATTGAAGCAAGAATAATAAGCGTAAGTCGCCAATTACCGAGGAACAATAGAATCATCATTGCTGTCAAGCCAGCCGCCATAGCGCCTCCCATAATAACGCTGTTGAGGGCTGCTTTGACGAACAATGATTGATCAAAAATTGCTTTAATAGAAACACTCGCAGGAAGAATTTTCTTAATATCCGGCAAAGCGTCACGAACGCCATCTATCACAGCAAGCGTTGATACGCCTCCGGTTTTGCGAATGGTCATCAATGCGCCAGGTGTGCCATTGACTGATACGGAGTTGGTCTGCACCTGAAACCCGTCATGTACATGCGCCACATCGCGCATAAATACAGTTTTCCCGTCTACTTCCTTGATAGGAAATGCATTAATGGACTCAATAACATCAGGGCTGTTGTTCATCGAAAGCGTGTAATCTTTTGCCCCTATTTTGACATCACCTGCAGGCAAAATAACATTCTGGCGCTGCAGAGCCTGGCTAATGTCTGTCGGCGACAATCTGCGTGACTGCAAAGCCTGCTGGTCAATATCCGCCATAATGACACGTGGCTTACCACCATACGGATAAGGTACTTCTGCACCATGTACGACAGCAAGATTGGGCCGGATTATATTCTGCCCCAAATCATTGAGCTTGGTATCCGGTAAGGAATTACTGGAAAGGCTTAACTGGATAATAGGGACATCGGTCGCACCATAACGCAACACAAGCGGCGGAGTGATGCCAGGAGGCATATATTTAAGTACCACTAGTGCACTGCTTGCCAGCTGTGAAACCGCACGGGTAACATCTGCCCCTTCATGCAAATACACCTTCTCAACACCTACACCATTATAACTGGTGGCCTCAATGTGAGAGATGTCATCCACTAAGGATGCCATCTGACGTTCATGCAACGTAAGAATACGGTTTTGAATATCCTCGGCATTCATGCCGTTATACGTCCAGACGACACTCACCACCGGAATATTGATTTCGGGAAAAATATCGACCGGCATGCGCAGACCGGCACCAATGCCAAGAATGCTCACAAGAATGAGTGTTGCCACTACTGTATATGGTTGCTTGAGCACATAGCTGACAACTGACATGCTACACCTCCTCTGCCAGAGGCAGGATGACGCGGCAAACCGTGCCTTTATTTTCCGTGCTTTCGATTTCAACAGTACCGCCATGTGCCTGACAAATAGCCCGCACAATGGAAAGCCCAAGACCGGCTCCTCCCTGCTCGCGTGAGCGCACTTTGTCGGCGCGATAAAACCGCTCGAATATGTGAGGTAACGCATCAACAGGAATACCGATGCCATTATCAATAAAGGACAGCACTGCTTTATGTTCGGTACTAGATACGGAAATAGCTATCCTACCATTATCAGGCGTATATTTGATGGCATTATCAAGCAGATTGACTACCACCTGCTTGAGCCTCGCGGGATCACCTTTAACTAGTATGTGCTGCTGTGCATTTACTGTAAGAACAATAGATTTTTCTTCTACCAGAAGCGACATTTGCTCTGTGGTGGTTTTTACCAAATCAGCAAGATCAAATGTGATAAGCTCTGCCTTTGCTTCTCCTGCGTCAAGACGGGAAATAGTAAACAGGCTCTCAGTAATATGGGACAATCGCTCGGTTTCCTCTAACACACTGCCAATCCGCTCCCGCAATGATTCTGGCAATCCTGATTCTCGTTGGGTCATAGATTCCAACTCGCCACGCATAATAGTGAGTGGTGTGCGCAGTTCATGCGAAGCATCGGCAGAAAACCGGCTGACTTGCTGGTAAGCATCTTCCAGACGCGCAAGCATCTGATTCAGCGTTACGGAGAGATGTTCCAATGCATCACCGGTAGCAACCACAGGCAGACGATTGCTTAAGTTACCAAACGTGATCTGCTCGGCAGTAGCACGAATATTCTCTACCGGCTTCAGAGAACGGCGTACCAAGAGATAACCTCCCGCCGAGACAATAAGAATCATAAAGGGCAAGCCACTCAGCAAGGTTACAACCAATCCATGAAGTGTCTTTTCAAACTCATCTGTGGGTGCTCCCATTTCAATCAGAAATAATTCTCCTGCTTCTGTCACAGGCACATTCACAATCAACATTGAGATATTGCCAGGAAGCATTTCGATCTTATTTGCCGCATCAAATGACTCAGGGATGGCAATGGCAGATGGATCAAACAAACCGTCCTTAGGTTTCATAGAAACATACAGAATGGAATGATCGCTTTTTAAGATACGAATAAAGCGATTATTGGCAGCAGGCGAGTAAACAGAGCGAATCTGACTAGCTATTTCAGCGGGAGATTTTTCATGAACATGGACAAGAATATTATCAGCGATCTGATGTGCGCGGCGAGTGAAGGTTTGCTCAAGCTCACTATAGAGACGGCTTTGTACACCATGGTAGGTATACGCTCCAAATGCCAGCGATACGAGTATAACCAGTGCGCTATACCATAAAATAAGGCGGAAATAGAGTGAGCGTGTATTCATGGCTACGCCTCATTATTTAAGACATACCCAGCGCCACGCACAGTTCTAATTAATTTGATGTCGTGTTCATCATCAATTTTGGCACGCAATTGACGGATATACACATCGACAATATTGGTAAGCCCTTCGAAGCTCTGATCCCATACATGCTCGATAATCATGTTGCGAGATAATACACGGCCTGCATTGAGCATCAGATATTCCAAGAGTGCATATTCCTTTACACTCAACTCAATACGCTTACCTGCACGTTTAACCTGACGGTTTAAGCGGTCAATCTCAAGATCGACGACATTCACTACATCTGCGCGCTGCATGGGCGCACGACGCAACAATGCACGCACCCGCACCAATAATTCCGAAAAGGCGAATGGCTTAGTTAAATAATCATCCGCCCCTGCACTTAAATGTTTTACCTTATCTGCTACCGCATCTTTTGCAGTCAGCATCAAGATAGGAATCTGTTTGTTCTTTTGCCGGATATTCTCCAGTACCTCAGTGCCGCTCAGTTTTGGCAGCATTATATCAAGAATGATTGCATCATAAGCATAGGAGGTCGCAAGGTCTAAAGCCTCCGCACCATCTGCTGCTATATCCACGGAAAAGCCTTCGGCCTTTAGCCCTCTGGCTACAATATCTGCCAATTTCTTTTCATCTTCGACAAGCAAAATGCGCATACTCTCCTCAATTATGCGGTATCCTACTTGGCTAAGATAAGAATTCCATTAGCGTAAGATTAAAATTCACTCATAATTCAAATGATTTAAATAATTATGAGTATTGAATTGCATGATTATTTTCCAACACTCAAGAAATTCTGCGTTCGATCTCGATTGACAAAAGACAGGCAAATGCTACACTAACTCACTGTAATATAAATAAATTATCATGGGTGCCAGCATCCACAAATAGTTAGTAACTAACTGATTAGTATTATTATATACCAACACTCAGAAGAAATATACCCCCGCATCAACCCTCTTTTTTCTGAGATGGTATGAGAAATTCTCCGTATACTCTTAGAAATACTTTCACAATTATAAATTGATCTTCCAACGCTCTATAAGAATATCAGTATTAGGTACCCCCATTATTCCGTGATGTAATGAGCCATTGTGATAAATGCACCTCAATAGGAATAACGAAAAGTTCAAGTACTGATTCTATTTACTATCTCCTTTATTTCATCTGAAAAAGTATTTGAAGTGCTTAGCCAAACCTTCAGATTCTCACAAAATTCTATGACTGCATCCAAGGTTTTACTAGAAGTACCAATATATTTTTCTAATGTTCCATTTTTTAAAATGAAAATACGTGAAGCATATAGAGCTTCAATTTTTATATCGAGATCAAGTCTAGTCTTACGAATTTCTGGAACCATTTCTCTATTATCCAGTTTTAAGTATCTCTTAATGTATTCGACAAAAGGCTTCCAAAGGAGAGCCTTTGGGTTTTGTAAAAAATTTTTATCTGCGATTAAATTCTGATAATAACCTACTAGAGTTAATTTCTCTGCAGGAGATAATGCATCGAGGTTCCTTTGCCTTAAATTGTCTTCAGCGGCTAACTTTTCTGATGCTGAAACGATAGTAGATCCACCGTGTTTTAATGAAAATATGTTGTCAGAATCACCGATATAAAAAACTTCTAACCCAAATTCTACAAAGAATTGCTGCCACTTATCATAGCTCATTTTCCCACCAATATCTAAAATCGCAATTTCTTGGTTTAATTCAGGCTTTAATTCTTGAAAAATCGCTCTAAAAAAATATCGATCACTGTCTCCCTCAACCAACACAACTTTTTTTGCAAAAAATGCATATGTTGCTCTGGTATTATCAAGAATTTTTATTAAGGTTTTCTGATCTGCAGTAATTTTGGGTGATTTAATTATAGTATTTCTGCCAGAATCCAGTGCAAACCTCTTAACCTTGTCAATGGTTTCCGAGCTAATCAATGCTTCTGAATGTGTCACCAGAATATATTGACAATTCTGCTCGATATTAAGCTGCTCGATGACTCTGAGATATTCGAACTGAAATTGGTAATGCAAATGTATTTCTGGTTCATCAATGATTACAACCCCCCCTTTCAAAGTATCACGTCCATAGGACTCAAAAATAAGATGGACTATTGATTTTTGCCCGGCACTTAAGCTATTGATGTTGGAAAGAACCTTGTTGGTATTTAGATCCAAAAACTTAAATGAGTAGGCCCAAGAATGCTTATTCTCAAGTGCAATTCTTACCTTAAGATAAACTAGTTCTAATTTTTTATTAATGGATAACAAGAATGGCTCCTCATTAGCCCTTTGTGCAGCCTCCTGTTCATTTAAATTTGTAAACACTCCATCCATATGGAGGGCGGCTATTCGGAGTCGCACCAGATTAAAGATTGGAGGCTCTTGTTGGTCAGACGCATTAGTGCTTTTATTAAATTCATTATTCCTTAGTTTTTGAATCTGTTTTAGTGGCTCTTCTGTCAAAGACACAGATGCTGTAAACGCATTATAATTTCTGTATCCACCAATTAAGGTAAAAGATTCCTGAAGAGCATCAATTTTGGTAGAAAGTTCGCGATTGCAGATTTCAATTAGATCTTTGTAATAATTATACTGAACTAAGTATTGAAACCCACCATCGTTGTGATCTGCTGTGTAAGTAAAACTCTGTGTATTTTTGTCTAATGTTATATCAATCAGAAAACTATCATGTGGATATGAAAAATCTATTGCAGCAATCGTTGAGTATATCCCAGCAACTTTCTCTAGGTATTGTTTATTGTTTTCTAAAATATCAATATTTCGCTTATCGATATCATCCAAACGAATTCTAATTTGGATGTTTTGTCTATCGTTTTCGTTGCCCCAATTTGGTTCTAAACGGAAGCCATGATAGTGGTTGTTAGTGTCATGACGACGTAAGATTTGTTTCTTTTGATTCACTTCAAGCTGATTCTGGCGGCCATATTCATCTTGATTTATATTGTAGTGGACAAAAATTACTCGTTTAAAAATGAAATTAATAACCTCTAGAGCAGTTGATTTTCCAGATCCATTCTGTCCGATTAGAATGTTTAAACCTTCATCAAACGGTATTGAGGGCGCATCCTTGATATCCGGGTAATATTTAAAGCTGAGGATATTTGATATTTTGATATATTCAATTTTCATGTGCGCATATCTTCTGCTATGATAAAAGATTCTTTTACCAAATATATTGCTAGTGGGTGAGATTTTATTTCATTGGACACGCATGAATTGTAGTCCAAGTTTTTATTGTGACAACTTACTATTTTCCGCCATTTACTGCCCCTTAGTGTCCTACAGAGAAATTTTGGAGAGGGCGGCAACTAGTTCCTGGAAAAACTGGTATCGTAGCCGAAATCAAACCAGCGCTCAGGGATTTTCAGTGAGGGGTATTTCTGGGGATATATTGTACTAGCTAGAAGCTCTAAATGAGCACTAAAGCTAGTTAGGGGCCAGGTAATGAACCCTGGTAGAGAGTTCGATCTAACTAACTCATATCAAACGCATAGCTATCCATAGCTAAGACGCCAAGTACTGTATCCTGGTGAAGATGTTGTGCCACCGCACCGCCACCTGCGCCCAATGCTGTAAAGAATGGCAGAAAATGCTCTGGTGTGGGATGGTTCTCGTGTGCATAAGGCGCAAGTGTTTGCCAGTTGAGTAGGTTCTCAATATTATTTTGTTTTATCTGCTCTGCCACCCATTCTGCAAATGCAGTGACCCATGCCGGAGTTTCGGTATGATGTCCCTTGAAAGCCTCTCGCAGGTTATGGGTGAGGTTACCAGTGCCGATAATCAAAATGTCTTCGTCGCTTAGGGGAGCAAGCGCCTTGCCAATCTGATAATGCCAACGCGCATCGCGCTTGGGCTGAACGGAAAGCTCAATAACGGGTATATCTGCCTGTGGGTACATAAGGAGAAGTGGATTCCATACGCCGTGGTCAAAGCCGCGCGTGGGATCAATCTTTGCCGGGTAACCTGCCTCGCTAAGCAGCTGCGCTACACGCGCGGTAAGTGCAGGGTCACCAGGCGCTGGATAACGGAGTTCATAAAGCTGCTTGGGGAAGCCAGAGAAATCATGAATCGTTTCCGGCTGCGTACTGCCCGTGATCATCGGCACATCAGTTTCCCAATGAGCACTGGCAACAATAATTGCTTTCGGTTTTGGGAATTGTGAGGAGAGCTGGCGCAAAAATCGAGCCGTTGGTTCATCTTCCAACGCCAGCATCGGCGAGCCATGGGATATAAAAAGCGATGTCATAAATCCTTATAGCAGTTTTATGAGAATCTGTGATGATGTTTTATTCTTAAACGCATCTTACAGGAGGTCCTATGACTGCTAATGCATCTGACTCATAATGCATCTGACTCAGGAATATTCAAAATAGGTAGCAATATTGAAGTAACCCGTTTGGGCTTCGGTGCCATGCGCGTTACTGGCCAGGGTGTATGGGGTGAACCCAAGGATAAAGCAGAAGCACTGCGTACCCTCAAGCGTTTACCCGAATTGGGTGTTAATTTCATCGATACGGCAGATAGCTATGGCCCTGAGACGAGTGAGAATCTGATATGTGAAGCGCTGCATCCCTATAAAGGCTTACTGATTGCCACCAAAGGCGGATTGGTACGCCCAGGTCCTGATAACTGGGTGCCATTAGGCCGTCCTGAATATTTGCGCCAAGCAGTGCAGTTGAGCCTGCGCCGTTTGAAAGTGGAACGTATTGACCTTTGGCAACTACACCGCATAGACCCCAAAACACCACGCGAAGAACAATTTGGTGTTATCCGCGATATGCAGAAGGAAGGGCTCATCCGTCACGTAGGGTTAAGCGAAGTGAGTGTAAAAGAGATCGAAGCAGCCCAGAAATTCTTCCCCGTTGCCACCGTGCAGAACCGTTACAATCTGGTGGATCGCACCAGCGAAGACGTGCTCGATTATTGCACCCAAAACAATATTGGTTTTATCCCCTGGTTCCCGCTCGCAGCAGGTGACCTTGCAAAGCCCGGCTCCGTGCTCGATAGTGTTGCTCATACGTTAAATGCCACACCCAGCCAAGTCGCTCTTGCATGGGCACTCAAACGCAGCCCCGTCATGCTGCCCATTCCTGGCACAGGCAAAGTGAAACATCTGGAAGAAAACGTTGCCGCTGCAGCGCTCAAACTTTCAGATGCTGACTTCAAGGCATTAGATGAGGCAGGACGTAACGCATTCAAGCAGGCCGCTTAATCTGGAGGTAAGAGTCGCCACATTGATTTGCTTTTAAATATCGGGCAAGGCAATGAGAACTCATTCGCAGTAGTAAGTACTCCTTAGCCCATAGTTCGTCCTCGTGTTTTCGGCAAGTCGAACGGGTGATCCTGTACTCTTTCAACGAGATCATTTATACCCATCATGCCTTTTACCATTTTGTCAACATCCGCTGATGTTGAAATCCTTAATAAAATTCTATCTCCGTAATACCCCATGGACTCTCCAGGAAGCGAATCCACATTACTACAACTAATTAAAGCCTTTACTAAATCGATTCCACTCTCAATTTTCTGGCTACCATAATACTTTCCTTTTAGTGACGTCAAATCAAGTATTACAAAAAAGCCTGCCCAAGGATCACAAGCTAAATCCACACCTTTTATGCCGCCATTTCTAACCTGTTTGTATATCATGTTCCTGGTATGGAGGAGATCAAAAGAATTTTTATCTGTTTCTTTCAACGCCTCCTGTACAAACATCTGATCCTCACATAACATATTTGCCACTTCCAGCGGTGTAATGCCGGGCAGACATCGCACCAAAGGATCGTCTATTCCATTTAGCATTGCCCGCAACCCATAACATCTCTTAAAAAAGTGTAATGCTTGTTGATGCAGATATAAAGTACGAGTGTTATCCTCATCTTCTCCAAAGACTTCTGTCATTGCCGCCTGCGCAATAGGGCTTATAAATTCTACATTATCTCCAATGTATTTCCGAACGGGAGCGATAAGGTTTTTGGGTCCTACGGCTAAACCTGCACGCAGTCCTGGCAGATTATAAGCTTTTGATAGACCAAATAAGGTAATTGTCTTATCGAACATTCCATCAATAGCTGCAAATGGAACAGGCAAACTTTGGGCAAGCTCTTTTTTTTCTTTTTCATTACCTGAGGCGGGGTCGTAAGTGGCTCTACGGAATTCAAGACCAGCATACACCATATCGTCAATGACAAGTTTGATTCCATGTTTTTGTAATACTTTGGCAAATGCTCTTATTTCATCTGCCTCATAGATTATACCTGTGGGATTATGAGGATTAATATTAAGAAAAGCCGTTACCCTTTTAGGGGACATTTCTTTATTAGTTTTCTCAATACATTCGTCCAGAATTTCTGGGGTTAGCCTGAACCCATTTTCATACGGCAATGCAAGCGGCTTTACATGGGTATGGCTTAGATTTTCTGTTTTTAAGAAATACCCATATGTTGGAACGGGCATAAGCAGTATATCATCTTCTCCCAATAAGGAATTTACTGCTGCAGTATAAAGTTGGGTTACTCCGTTGCCAGGAGTCATACATTGGGAAGCCTTATCTTCACTAACCGGTAGTTCTATACCCATTCTTTTTAAAAGAGGCAGATAATACGTTGAATGAAATGTACCCCCGGTAGAACCGTAGCTATTAAGTATATGTGGTCTTCTTAAATTCTCTTCTGCACGTGCAATTGCGGGTAAATAAGGTTGCCAATTAGGGTTGCCCGTACCCAGTCCTACATAATCTTTACTTCTTCCGGAAACATTCCAATAAGATTTACGGTAGTATTCTGTATAAGCGGAAATATCTACAGCAGGATCGGGAGGCGGTTTATTGTTATACATATTGTTAATCGGTTTCAACCGCATCAAGTAAACTGGAGATTTTACGAAGCAGAGATTTTTTATCTTGCTGCTGAACTTCCTCAAGAGTGTCAAATTCTAGGAAGTAGTTTCTCCACAATGTTCCTGCATCATTTGCAATAACCTTTAATTCTCTGTCTCTTATTGATGAGGATTGTAACTCTGCAAATAAAATAGACATCTTATCGTTGATGCTATTCTTCTTTATCAAAGGATATTCTTCAAAAATGCGATTATATAAATCTGTTGACCAGCTTTCGCCTGCATCGCGCAATAGCAAGGCAAACTCTTTGTGGTGGGGCAGATCATTTTTTTCAGAATAAAGTATAGCTTCGGACACATTCAGTATCCTGTTTATCTCAGCTACAATGTGTTCCAAAATCAGCATAATCGTTCTCTATTTGCTCGGTTCTTCCCACCTTCTAAGCTACTATCAAAAGGTTAATAAATGATTGGGATTTCATAGGAACAGTTGGCTGCCATAAATATTAACATTAAATCAATAACTTATGGAATCAATCACAGTGAGTGAGAAAAGATAGACCCGTCACTACTCCAGAAACTCTTCCACATCAGGAATGCGGGTGAAGGCAATCTTAGTGCCCGAGAAGCTCTTCCCCTGAGAGGGTAGCATGCCTACCAGCACGGAGTCGCGACCAAAGCGGTGATTGATTTTATCGAGTGCGGCAGACATCTTCTCAGCCTTCGCACGTTGTTTTAAATCAATATCCGGCATGACGCTGAATAATTCCGGCTGCAATTCAGTAGCAGCAGTGAGTCCATTGAGCGTAACGGATACTTTCTTAAAGCGGGCTCCTTTTGCTTCTTTGACGATCCGATTCCAGCCTGCATCCAGCATATGTAGAAAAGTCGGCGTATCCTGCGCGCGCCAGCATTGCAAATGGGCTTCTAGTCGTGGGCCATTTTCAATACGTGCAGCGATGGAGAAGTGTGAGGCATAATATCCCAAGCGCCGTAGACGGCTGGCTACTTTGAGCGTCAGGCGGCGAGCAACATACTTTGCCTTCACGGGTTCGCGCAGTTCCGGTGCCATCACATGGCTATGGCCAATGGAGCTACGCGTAGTTTCTTCCTCTGGCAGTTCTGCACCACGAAGCAGGTACCACATCTTCTCACCCCATACACTGCCCCAAATCTTACGCATACGATCTGGTGGTAGGGTCATCAATGTCTGTACATCACCAATACCTGCCATCCTAATACGCTTTTCCAGGTTACTACCGATACCAGGTAAATCACGCAGCTTGAGGCCGTAAAGCTTATGAGGCAGGTCCTCTGGCCTAATTATGGTGAGTCCATCAGGCTTCTTTAAATCTGTAGCTACCTTTGCCAGATAGCGGTTAGGGGCAATACCGATGGAGCAGCGTATATATTCACCTACGTTCTTGGCTAATCCACGCTTAATAGACAAAGCAATCTCGGTAGCACGCTCCACGGAGTTCTCATTATCCATCAGCCAGCAAGCCACCTCATCAATGGAGCATACGGCAGTAATAGGGATGTGGTTCTCCACTTCCTTGATGATGCGATGATGGTAATCGACGTACTTCTCGTGCTTGGCTAGTACACAGATGATGCCAGGACATATCTTCTTAGCCTCCCATATGGGCGTTCCGGTCTTAATGCCATACGCTTTCGCTTCATAACTCGCGGCAATAGCGCAGGTGGCATCCGTCTCCACCGGCACCACGGCAATCGGCTTGCCGCGCAGTGCAGGATTCAGCTCCTGCTCAACACTCGCAAAGTAGCTGTTGAAGTCAACATACAGCCAGCGCAGCACACCAGCTGAAAACGGATAAGGGGAATGGGACATGAAGACATTTTGCGCCTAAGAGAAGGCTTTGTCCAGTATGGCAGTATGCGATTTACATCCCGCCGCCTAGCCCTCCACTGCCATGCCCATCATCACTTCCCCTCCGCCATCTGCGTGTCGTATCCGGATCAATTTTCAGCTCAGGAAGTTCGTCGGGTAGTGTATCGGGAACCGGGGTCGATGCCCCACGGCTTACTTCATTAATATCCGCCACGTTTCTCTCACGATCAAGACCCAGTCTAAGTGACACGGTCACAGGTGTAAAATTGCTATCTGGGAAAAAACTGGTTGAGCTGAATCTTTGATCAGATCTTCCTGAATAACCTGTGCCGCCGCTAGAGAGATTAGGTCTTCTAATTCCCATAGTAACAGGGGGATCATTGAAACCTCCAAGAGAGGGGAATCTGTCTCCTCCCAAATCTAGTGTTTTCATTATGGATAGAGGGTTTAACCCTTCACGCTGCAGGGTAACTTGGACGAGACCTAAATCAGCGGAGTCAACCTCATCCAGTCTCGCTCCCAAAGCTTCCAAAGTCTTCGATCCATAAAAAGTAAATTTCCCATCTCCACCAATTTCCGGAGATTTCTCAAACGTGGCGGCTTTACCGGGATCCACAACAAACTTACCTATGACTTTTCCATCGATGGATATGTCTGCTCCCAATCTACGAGTATCTCGATTGACTATTTGCAAAGCATAGGTTTCTCCATGCATCAGCCCAACGACCCCCCCCTCATGTTCTTCAACGCGCTGGCCATCTCGGCCAATGATATGCACTTCATAGGGAAGATCCTGAATTTTCATTATATCTCTCCTTATTCTAGAAACCTAAACGTTGGGATATAAATCAAATAATACAGTAGAATTATGAAAATTTTATTAAGATATTTACAGCCAGCTGAAAGCAGATAGGGGGAGGAAAAACTGGCTTTGTCCAGCGCCGACAATTATGCGTCTGCTAGCTGTAGCTGTAATCTGCGGAAGTAGTATTCAGCAGCGTCAGCAACATCAAATAGTTCTTTCTGAAATATATCAGGATTTTTCTTATATTCTGCAAAATGGCCCAATTCTGATTCAATAATATCTAACGCCACAAAACAGCCTTTCAGTTTTGCATTATCGCGTACTGCTTGAATATAAGGTTTAAGTTTTTCTATGCGTTCCTCAATATCTTGCAGCGCAAGATCTGATGGCATACCTGCTATTAAACCCGCATAGGGAATCGCTTTGATGGTTTGAGAATGTTTCGTTTTAGCATAACGCGCTACGACTTCTTGAACCCACAGTTCCCAGATATTCTGTAAGGCATCAAATAGCTGCGTTAAGGATTCATCCTCATGAAGAGTGAGACAAATCCCTACTTCACGTATGTTGCTGTTGATTCTATCTATCGATCTTAATATCGTCATATTGATCGTACCGCATAGGAACGTTGTTCTTTAAGGAGCCTTCTTTGTTGAGCGCCGGCTGTACGCGTTTCTTGTACAGAAATGAACTCATTTATTACTCCATCCATATGTCTTTTTATCTCTTCATATGGGGGAGCATGGCCCTTCTTAATGTTGGATACCATTTTAAATATTCTCTCTAGACCATCCGTTGCCACAGTAACCCCATTGGGATACATTCCCATTGTAGCTGCTGGATTTATCCGTACCCCTATTTGATTACAACCGGAGCCTTGCTCTCCTGCTGTTAATACTCCGGCATAACACATCATATATTGCTGTAGTTCTTCACTATTCGTTATCCCCACTTTTGCAGCTAGCTCCGGCGCTAATTTAACGAACTGAAAAAAGGCATACTCAGGGGTTCGCGTAAACGAAATATCCTTTTCATCAAGGCCATATTTTAGGCGCATTATTTCAAACAATCTTTCTATATCCTGAGATACATTTCTATAATGCTCTGCATTATCTATAAAATAACTGCCCGGTGTGTGTTCGAGCATGTATGCTATTAATAGCATACTTTTATCCTCTCGTGAGGCATCTAAACCGGCCTGCTTTGCCAGATCCGCCAGCTTAGTCCTCTCAGTTTCTAATGTTTCTAGCCACTCGGCATTGCCAGTAGTACCAACTCCGGCTTTAGGGTAGCCTTTACGGCCCTGAAGATTGTAACGTTTCGAAGAGCCGTCTACTGTAAATACATAATCATGCAGCCTATGTTCTTTTCCATCTATAGTTACAGTCAATGATGCAAGTGAAGGTGGCTCATTGCTTTGCAGGCCATTAGGCCTTAGATCATACAATTCGTCACATATAACATGCAGGTTATTACGCACTATAATCTCTGCTATTTTCTGTAACTCTTCACGTGGCATGGGCTGCTGAGTGATATGATTAGGAGACGTGAGAAGCAGTCCCCCTATGTTGTGTGGTCCACCTGCCTCATCAATAGCCTGCTGGAGTTTTTCAGCAGTTAAAATGAAATTTGTATCGTTAGTATCAATAATCTTGGGTTTGTAAGAATGGCGATACGGAAAAACGATAGTAGGTTCAAAATAAGGGGCCGCCAATAAAAATGTTTTACCTTTAGAATGAGGGTCCATAGCTGCAAGACTACTAATTCCAAAAGATGTCATTTCTAGGGAGGTATGCAATATGTAAAATATTTGTTTGGATGTATCGGTGACTGGAATGCCTTTTTTTCTAAACATCTCTCCTATAGATTTTTTAATTTCATCTGTAGGAGATGGGGCGTCTGCACTAAATGTGTTACGTTCTTTTATAGGGGGTTGGTATTCAATAATAGCCCGCGAGCCAAACAATCCCGTCTTGGCAAGACTTTCTAAGAAAGCATATATACCAATCTCATCTTCAATAGGTTTCTGAAATGTATCCGCATACTCTATCGCCCTTCTCCACGTTTTCTGATGAGGCAGGATGTCTGGATAAGGACTTCCCATGGTTATAGCGTGGTAAGACATAGCGCCTTTAATATGCCCGGGATATAAGACTCTATCCACGGTATTATTATCTACATGATAATTATATGCTCCAATGCTTGCGTCTTTGCGTGCCACAGCTTTCAAAGTAGCAAGAATAGTTTCATCGGGCCTATTGGGGTCATAGTCTAGAAGAACTGTATCAAATAGGGACATAAAAAATGGGCTTAATTTTACAAGTTTATCAGACTGTAAAATAACATATAAATGTTACTATTTTATGAAGAACAATGAGAATAATTCTCTTTATATTACAGTCGAGGCTTTCGCCAAGAGTCATATATTTTTTATTAAGTTACTAATAAATATATTCTTTTTACTCGTGCCAGTTCCCTTCATCCCATAGCTTTTGCCAGTTTTGAATGTAGCGTTGTGCCAGCTTGGGATTGTTGCGGATGACAACAACGTTCTCGGCATTATGCTTTTCGGCGTTCGCAGTGTAGTTGAAGCTGCCGGTTTCCACGGTCTTATCGTCAACGATAATGTACTTGTTATGCATAATAGCATAATGCCGGTTGATCCGTATGGGGATGCCAGAATACCGCATATCCTCAATGGCGCGATAATGGCGTTTGCCCTGTCCCTTATCGAGTAACACCCGCACATCTACCCCTCGCCTATGTGCCTCTATCAGAGCATCGGCGATCTTGTAGGAGGTAAAGCTATAGGCAGCAACATCAATACTATGCTCTGCCTTACCAATGGTGCGCTGGACTAGTTTCACTGCCTCTGGTGAGGGCGAGAATGCCGCCTGGGTAGATTGACGAGCGGATGCCTCCAACGGGTATGATAGCGCGATAAAGAACGATAGGATAACAGCAAGGAAGCGCATAAGTGGACTTCCTATTGCTGTAAATCTTTATAATCCAGCCAAGTACATTCAAGCCCAAGGGTAGGAGGAGATATAACGCCAGGGGGATTCGCTTTATCAAATTCCTCAACCAAATTATATTGCTTCGGCAGCGTGGATGATGATTGCACAGCAGCGGACTGGTGAGCATAGCATAATCTATGTTTCCAGCGGTCATAAAGCTCAAACCCTCCCCCACCAATTACCTCATATCGAAACATATTGGCAGCAGTCACCACCGAAGCGATTGCTAGTGCTATCCACAGCCAAGAGGTTAATCGTGTTTTTGCTACTGTATACTTCCAGAACACACGATAAATCATTTTAGACGATCTAATTCCCATATCCGTACTTGCCATTGGATTCCCCGTAAACTGGCGGATTCTGTGATGGTACTCCTTGCGTCTGTTTATCATAAGGAGTGCCGTACATGCCTGGATTAGCTTCCGTCTGATTGTGCTGGATGTCTTCTATGGCAGCAGCTTTGCCATTCTCCCATCGTTGTTGCTGTGCGGCAGTCTGTCCGGAACCGTTAGGCTCGTAAGACTGCGCATATGCCTGATTGCTATAAAACAACGCTAGAATGATGATTAGTTTACGCATGGTGATTCTCCCGCATATACGAATTGCTATCGCAAGCCAGGCAAAGGAGTAAGCCTCTGGTGGCAATGTCGCTGATATTATTGTTGCTTTAAAGCGGTTGGTCAATAGACAACAATCGGCTTCACTTCCCGTATGGATTTACGAGAAGTATTTGCTGCCAATCTACGTCGCTTGCGCCATGAAAAGGGTATGTCGCAGGAAGATTTGGCTTATTCGGCTGAGGTAAACCGAACTTATATAAGTAAACTTGAAAAAGGCGTAAGCTATGTTGGTCTTGAAATTATAGGAAAGCTTGCCGAGGTGCTTGCTGTTGAACCAGCAGCATTATTAAAGTTACCGCTCAAAAAGAGCGCGCGTAGCAAATAAATATAGATGATACTGGCATAAGCGAGCGGGAAGAAAGACTGCTCTTGCTATGCTTCATTTATCTTCAACAATTACTGCCGCTTCTCTTTCTGCTAACAGAAAAAGCTCTTTGATATGAAGGGCACGTTCTCTGTCCGACATCTTTGGCTCCGGCTTGGTTTGGATCGGGGGATCATCAAAATAATCAGGGACAGCAGGCTCCACTTTGCCATCAACTATGTTGAATATAAGCTTGAGGCTTGGAATATGACCTCTGATCGCTTTCATTATCAGATTACGCGCCATCACCTGCTCTATTGTAGGCTTTTTGGGAAGACCTATACGATTACCAACAAGAGGCTGACGCAATAGATACACAAGTGCTTCTCTAAACAACTTGTGCTTGGTAGGTCTACCGGCTGGATTTCCGCTATAACCTTTTTTAAAGGGCATTGTTCTGTATCGCCAAGCTATTGATAATATAAGATTCAACCTAATATCGCTATTCTAGTATTTTTTCTTATTCGCATGTTTTTGTAAGGTACCGTTTTAGTATGAAGACCGCAAATAACTGATCCTCTGGAAGACCTCGGAATGAGGGCATAGCTCCCGCATCCTTAGCCATTTTGACTAAGGTCGGGAGCCGCCCTATGACGTCGTCTGATCCACCGGAGCCGACTCGTCACTCGGGCCCTCATGGTAGGAATAGCCTCCATGAAGTCGGTTGCCACTTTACGTCCGCGCTATTCGCGTCGCTGTGCCGGACTTCAACCTTTCGCTCTGTCCTGCCCCTTTGCACAAACCTCATGGTGAGGGCTTATAAACACCTAACGCCACCGTCTTACCCGACCATTAGGTGGAATCCACGCAGGTTATGCGCTGAGTGCCTCCTCATGTAATTTATCGAGCCAGGCACGAATATCTTCCACACGCCATGCAGTAACGCGTTTAGAGAGCTTAATGGGTGCTGGAAATTCCTTGGCTTTGATTTTGCGCCAAAGAGTTGCAGAGGAAAAAGGAAGAATATGCGGGATTATCTGTGATTGACGGATATATCCCGTCTTAGGCAGCTCATTCAAAAGTACTTCGCTTAGCTTGGTAGGTTTTTTCATAACGTTTCTCTCCATCTTTGTGTAATGGAAGGTAAACGCTCAAAGACTGCTAAGGGAACTGAAAGGCCGATCTTTTTTATGAATCGCAGGCCAGGCGGTTCATAGTTCTATGAATCACTGGCCAAGCAATTCACGCCTAACTTCTGCAGCCAGTTCAGCGACTCTCTTTTTAAAGGTACTCTCTTTATAGGTATTCTTACCAATAAACCCTGATTCTGCTTTGCCGAGGAATGCTTCTAATTCTTTATTTGTTACTTTATGCTCCGTATGTGCCATCAAATAATGCTTGATAGCATCCTTTAGCAAAGCTGCCAGGGTGTCTCTTTCATCCTTACGTTTTTTATTTGCTTTGATTCTTCCTATATCTAGGACTGCATTCTTTTTATTTTTCTTCTGCGCAAGAATATTTTCTAGATAATCTAACTTCTTATCACGCTCTTTAATCATTTTAACTGCCTGCTTTGCGAGCTTTTTATACTCCTTGCCATAGTCTTGACTTATCTCTTTAAGGAATTTGCTGTTATCTTCCATGATCTTATTCTTTATATTGCCTATAGCTGTGGCAAATAGATAATCACGCAGATATACGCACGATAACGTAATTATTTCGTCTTTTGAGCATTCCTTCAGCGTTTGAATAAGCCTCACTTCTTCCTTGGCATATTCGGCCTCCTTGGCAAGCCCATTGCGCTTTGATTCTATGATTTGCATAAGATTTTCAATTATCTTTTGCCTGTTCATATAGCACCTCTTTTCCCAGACCGTAACGGGATCACAGTATCAGTTTTCGGGTTAGGTGCTTTCCCAGTTTCACAAGTTTCAAGGTAATCGGCCCACCACTGCATCATGCGCTCACGCTCTTCGACATATTTTGCACGATTATAAGCAGCGCGGCTTTTATCATCATCCATATGCGATAGTTGCACTTCAATCGCATCTCTATCGAAATTGCTCTTTTCATTAAGGGTAGTGGATGCAAGCGAACGGAAACCGTGTCCTACCAGCTTGCCTTTATAACCCATACGTATTAGCAGATGGTTTACGGTGTTTTCACTCATCCAGGGGTGTGTGCGGCGATGATGTGAAGGAAACATGTATTCACAGTTCCCCGTAATATCTTTAAGTTCCTTTAGAAGGGTAATAGCCTGATCCGCCAATGGCACCATATGTGGGCGGCGCATCTTCATGCGCTCAGCTGGAATAATCCATTGTTTGCCTTCAAAGTCGATGTCCGTCCATTTAGACTTTCGGAGTTCGCCAGGACGTAAGAAAGTATGCATCAGCAGTTTGATAGCGATTTTGATTTGAGGAAGCGCATCGACATTATTAAGTTTTTTAAACAACTCAGGCAGTTCTTCGGTCTGAATGGTTGGAAAGTTGGTTGCCTTATGTGGCGTTACCACACCGCGCAGGTCACCCGCAGGGTTTTGATCTATCAAGCCGCAATGTACAGCAAAACGAAATACAGTATTAAGCACTTGCGCAAGGCGGCGGGCAGTATCGAGTAATTCCTGTTTTTCCTGTTTGCGAAGTACCGGAATTAAATCAGGTGTTTTAATAGCGGTGATAGGCAGATTACCTATGTCAGGAAACGCATATAATTCTAGCCTGCGCCATAGCCTCTCCGCGTGATCCGGCGTCCATTTAGATTTATTGGTGTCATGCCAGTCTTTGGCTATGGCTCTAAACGTATTATTAGCTTTGAAGATCTCTATACGCTTATCTTCTTTCTTTTTTGCGCCAGGATCGGTGCCATTGGCAACCAGCTTGCGGGCAGCGAGGCGCTTGTCACGGGCATCGCTCAGGGAAACTTCTGGGTATCTCCCTAATGCCAGCATTCTCTCCTTACCAGCAAAGAAATACCTCAAACGCCAGTATTGGCCGCCATTTGGCTCTACTTGCAGAAATAAGCCAGCGCCATCTTTAAGGCGATATATCTTATCTTTGGGCTTTGCATTGCGGACATCAAGATTAGTTAGAAGCATAATTCCCTCCTGGGTATTTTCAAAAAATACCCAGATAAATACCCAGGCATGATTGAGTTTTCCTGAGATAGCATGAAGTGATAAGATTTGCAAATTCGGCTTATACGCTTGGTTACAGGCCGATTTTTGAGGTTCTATGATTCCGGATGAAATGAAGTTTTGGAGGCCGGGGGGAGAATCGAACTCCCGAATACAGGATTTGCAGTCCCGTGCATTACCACTTTGCTACCCAGCCATCGCCGCCGCTCTGTCGCTTAACTGTTGGGCGGGACAGGTTTCATACTGGCAAACCTACTAACAATCAACTGGAAATCAAATCAGCCACGGCTCGCTATATACCCCATCATCTACTCATTGATATGTATTAAGCCCATCTTGGCAAAACAACCAATCTGTTCCGGTTTAGTAGAGGCAGGATTATATTGGTAGAGGCTGCAGAGCAGGCTTATTTTTTACAACTTTTTTACGGCTTAACGACATCTTTTGACACCACCTCTACGGCAACCACGGAATAATCCATGCAATAGGAAAGCAATGCATGGTTGTCTCAAACTCTATTAAAAAACTAAATATCAGCATTTTGCTTGTTTCAGCAACGATAGCACACCATGCCTATGCAGATAATATTACAAGCAGTAATTCTCCATCAGATAAGAGCTCTTATAATCTATTCAACCCCACACCAGATGGTCAGATGCGGGACTTTTGCACGGATAGGCCCACTAAATCCAACCTTCCCTGCACAGTGGATGCCGGACATTTTCAATATGAGGCGGATGTGTTTAACTGGACCTATAATCATACTGGCAACATTACTCGTAATACTTATCTCTATACCAATCCCACTTTTAAGCTGGGACTTACCAACCGGTCGGACATTGAATTTAATATTTCCCCTTTAGAGGAAGTAAATACGCATGATAAGAGTGCCCACACTTCTACAGACTTAACGGGTGCAGGCGATTTATATGCGCGTTTTAAATATAATCTTATCGGCAATGACGGCGGCAATACAGCCATTACATTGCTCCCTTACGTCAAAATACCAACGGCGGAACCAGGCATAGGCAATAAGCAGGTGGAAGGCGGGATTATTATCCCCGTCTCTTTTGCTTTGCCGCAGAAATTCTCTTTATTGTTTGATCCGGAAGCCGATTTCTTCAAGAATAGCAGTGATAGAGGTTATCACAACAATTATCAGATACTCGCCAATATAAGTCATTCGCTTTTTATTGATAGCGTCACCGGCTATGCGGAGCTTTGGTCGGATGCCAACAATGATCCAGCAGGTGCCAGTACGCAGGCTTCCTTTGATGTGGCTGTTTCCTGGGTAATGCAGCCCAACCTTCAGTTCGATACCGGTACTAATATTGGTCTTAATAACAAAACACCTTGCCTGCAAAGCTACGCGGGTATTTCGCAACGTTTTTAATCTTTTAACGAGTGATTTATGGATATCGCATTCTTGCTTCTCACATTGGTTTTTTTTATCGCTATGTCCGCCTTTGCGGAAGCTTGCGATGCATTGAAAGGCTCATGACATGACGCTACTTTATATACTGGCCGGCATTGTTGCGCTGTTGCTGCTTATCTATCTTTTTGTAGCCCTTCTTAAGCCGGAGATATTCCCATGAATTTAGCGTACCCCGACTTAAACGGCTGGCTGCAGATACTGCTTTATTTTGTAGTGTTGCTTGCGCTGGTGAAGCCGTTGGGCCTCTTTATGGCAAAAGTCTATAGCGGCGAGAAGCATTTTTTTTCTGTGTTGCTTGGCTGGCTGGAGCGTTGTTTTTATAAAATTTCCGGCATTGATGCTAAAGCGGAAATGAACTGGAAGCAATATAGCGGCGCGGTTATGGGGTTTAGCCTCTTAAGCATGATAGGCCTTTATGCTCTGCTCCGTATGCAGGCATGGCTGGGGCTCAATCCCATGGCGCAACCGAATCTTACCCCTGACTTAGCATTCAATACCGCTGCAAGCTTCACCACCAATACCAACTGGCAATCGTATGGCGGTGAATCGACCATGAGTTACGCAAGCCAGATGGCAGGACTTGCTGTGCACAATTTCTTTTCTGCCGCCACCGGTATGGCTGTGCTTGTAGCGCTCATCCGGGGATTTGCACGCAAGAATAGCAGCACCATTGGCAATTTCTGGACAGACATGACACGCGGCATCGTTTATATTCTGCTGCCGTTATGCTTGCTATGGACGGTATTACTCGCTTCTCAAGGCGTGGTGCAAACCTTCAGCGCTTATGCAACAGCGACGTTAATGGAATCCCAACAAGTGGCCGAGCAGAAAGATGCAACAGGGACCATTACCCAGAAAGCTGCTATTGTTACGGAGCAATCCATTGCCGTTGGGCCGGTAGCCTCGCAAATCGCCATCAAGCAGTTAGGCACCAATGGCGGCGGATTCTTCAATGTCAATTCGGCGCATCCTTTTGAGAACCCCACACCCCTTTCTAATTTTCTTGAAATGCTGGCGATTCTGCTGATACCGGCAGCGCTTTGTTATACATTTGGGGTTATGGTAAGCGATACACGTCAGGGCTGGGCGCTTCTTGCCGCCATGACGTTGCTGCTATTGCCGTTTTTACTTTTTTGCGTATGTGCGGAACAAGGCGGCAACCCCAAATTTATACCACTGGGCATTGAGCAGTCGGCAGGCAATATGGAAGGCAAAGAGCAACGATTTGGCTCGGTCAACTCTGCCCTATGGGCAAGTGCCACTACTGCGGCTTCCAACGGATCGGTCAATGCCATGCATGATTCCTTCACCCCGCTTGGCGGGCTGGTTCCTCTCATACTCATCCAGTTTGGCGAGGTTATTTTCGGTGGTATTGGTTCCGGTCTTTATGGCATGCTGGTATTTGTCATCATCAGCGTGTTCATCGCCGGGCTGATGGTCGGGCGCACACCGGAATATTTAGGCAAAAAGATACATGCGTTCGAGATGAAGATGGCATCTATTGCTATCCTTGTAACCCCGATCATTGTGTTGGTTGGCACCGCTATTGCTGTAATGGTGGCGGCAGGGAAAGCAGGCGTGTTTAATACCGGCCCGCAAGGGTTCAGTGAAGTGCTTTACGCTTTTTCCTCGGCAGGCAATAATAACGGCAGCGCTTTTGCCGGTCTTTCCGCCAATACGCCTTTTTACAATATTGCGCTTGGCATAGCGATGCTGCTGGGGCGTTTTTGCATCATTGTGCCGGTGCTTGCCATTGCCGGGTCGCTCGCTGCAAAGAAAACAGTGCCGGTTTCGGCCGGAACGCTTCCTACCCATACGCCGTTATTCGTGGCCATTTTGATGGGCATTGTCGTGCTGGTGGGCGTTCTTACGTATGTTCCGGCTTTGGCGCTTGGACCCATTGCCGAGCATTTTAACCTGATGAAATAGAGCAATCCCATGAATGCAAAACCGGTTTCTCCTTCTTTTCTGAGCGGCGCTGCATTAGTGCAGGCCTCGCTTCATTCCCTACAACGGCTGACGCCGCGTTATCAGCTGCGCAACCCGGTCATGTTTACCGTGTTTATCGGCGCGCTGATCACGAGCATATTGCTGATCTATAATATGATGTCTCCTCAAAGTGAGCCAAGCTGGTTTATTGCCGCTATCACCTTCTGGCTTTGGTTTACAGTAATTTTTGCCAATTTTGCTGAAGCGGTAGCCGAAGGCAAAGGCAAGGCGCAGGCGGCAAATCTTAAAGCCACGCGGCGTGATGTTCCTGCCAAGAAATTGGCTAATGCGAATGATCGCAGCAAATACCAAACCATCTCTGCCAATGATTTGCGCAAAGATAATATTATTCTGGTGGAAACGGGCGATATTATTCCCGGTGATGGTCAGGTGATTCAAGGAATCGCTTCCGTAGATGAAAGCGCCATTACCGGTGAATCAGCTCCCGTGATTCGTGAATCCGGCGGTGACCGCGATGGTGTAACCGGCGGCACGCGTGTACTTTCAGACTGGATTGTCGTGCGCATCATTGCCAATCCCGGTGAAAGTTTTTTAGATAAAATGATTGCGTTGGTGGAAGGCGCCAAGCGCCAGAAAACACCCAATGAGATTGCGCTTTCTATCTTGCTTGCCGCCATGACCATTATATTTCTGCTTGCTTGCGCGACATTACTGCCATTTTCACTCTTCAGCATTGAACGCGCTGGCCAGGGCACTCCTGTCAGCATTACCGTGCTTATTGCGCTACTGGTCTGTCTTGCGCCGACCACTATCGGCGGATTGCTCTCAGCCATCGGCATTGCCGGTATGAACAGACTTATTCAGGCCAATGTCATTGCCACATCAGGACGCGCAGTGGAAGCGGCCGGTGACGTCAACATCCTGTTGCTTGATAAGACAGGCACGATTACTTACGGCAACCGGCAGGCGGTTGCTTTTTTCCCTGCGGAAGGCGTCAGCATAGCGCAACTTGCAGAGGCGGCAATGCTTTCTTCTGCTGCCGATGAAACGCCGGAAGGTAAAAGCATCGCCCAGCTGGCTTGCACAAAACATGGCATTCAGGAAAAAACCCTTGGCGAACTGAACGCCACCTTCATTCCTTTCAGCGCAGAAACGCGCATCAGCGGCATTACGCTTGGCAACCGCAAAATTCTCAAAGGCGCAGGCGATGCAATTACAGCCTATATCACTTCACTGGGCGGCAAGGCGCCTGAAGCCATGATACGCCAGAGCGATACTATCGGACGCCAGGGCGGCACGCCTTTAATGGTGGCTGACGGCGATAAGCTGCTTGGAGTCATTCATCTCAAGGACGTGGTTAAAACCGGCATTAAAGCACGTCTGGCGGAACTGCGCGCAATGGGCATTAAAAGCGTAATGGTCACAGGCGATAACTCATTAACAGCGGCAGCCATTGCTTCAGAAGCAGGCGTCGATGATTTTATTGCCCAAGCCACACCGGAAGCTAAACTCAAATATATCCGCAAGATGCAGGAAGGCGGTGAACTGGTTGCGATGGTGGGTGACGGCACTAATGATGCGCCAGCACTCGCTCAAGCCGACGTGGCGGTTGCCATGAACAGCGGCACGCAGGCTGCAAAGGAAGCCGGTAATATGGTGGATTTGGACTCCGACCCAACCAAACTTATTGAGATTGTCGAAATCGGAAAGCAGCTCCTCATGACGCGAGGCAGCCTGACCACGTTTTCGATTGCCAACGACGTCGCCAAATATTTTGCTATTATTCCCGCAGCATTCGTCAGCACCTATCCGGCACTTGCTGCGCTTAATATCATGCATTTGGCATCGCCTTTAAGCGCAATTCTTTCGGCCGTCATCTTTAATGCGCTGATCATTATTTTCCTTGTACCGCTTGCACTCAAGGGAGTTAAATACCGCCCCATTGGCGCGTCCGGCCTGCTGCGTTACAACATGGCCGTATATGGCTTGGGCGGCGTTATCATACCCTTCATTGGTATTAAAATCATCGATATCTGCCTTCAATGTATAGGAGCGGTATAATATGAGCCTCTATCTTCGCACCAATTTCCTGTACTTTTTCTGGATGACCTTATTACTGGGGTTTGTTTATCCCGGGATTTGCACCGTAATAACGCAAGCTGCTTTTCTCCATGAGACGCAAGGAAGCCTGATTGAGAAGGATGGCAAAACGCTTGGCTCTGAATTGATTGGCCAGAATTTCTCCGATCCTAAATATTTCTGGGGACGGTTATCTGCCACAACCCCGCAACCCTATAATGCAGCCAATTCATTGGGCAGTAATTTAAGTCCTGCTAACCCTGCTTTGCTGGATGCGGTTAAAGCGCGCGTTGATGCGCTTAAAAAAGCTGATCCGGCCAATACATTACCCATCCCAGTAGATTTGGTCACAGCATCCGGCAGCGGACTTGATCCGCATATCAGTGTGCAGGCCGCACAGTATCAGATAGCACGAGTTGCCAGAGCGCGGGGTCTCACAACGGAGCGGGTGAAAGATACCGTAAAACAATATACGCAAGACCGGCAATTGGGTATACTCGGCGAACCCAGAGTCAATGTGTTAATGCTGAATCTCGCTTTAGATGGCAAATTATAATATATCCGCGCGACCCGATCCCGACGAATTACTAAAGCAGGTGCAGGCAGATGAACTGCAGGCAAGGCGCGGCAGTCTGAAAATTTTCTTTGGCGGCTGCGCGGGAACCGGCAAAACTTATGCGATGTTATCGGCGGCTCATGAACGCTTAAAAGAGGGCGTGGGCGTGGTTGCAGGTATTATAGAAACGCACGGACGTACCGATACGCAGGCGCTCTTGCAGGGTATTTCCATCCTTCCCATGATTGACGTCACTCATAAGGGCATTACCCTTAAAGAGTTTAATTTGGACGCCGCCAAGATACGCAAGCCTGCCATTATTCTAGTGGATGAATTGGCCCATACCAATGCGCCGGGCTCCCGCCATGCCAAACGCTGGCAGGATGTGGAAGAATTACTCGATGCCGGAATCAATGTTTACACCACGCTTAATGTACAGCATCTGGAATCGCTCAGCGACGTGGTAGCCGGCGTAACCGGCATCAGGGTGAAAGAAACTATACCCGATGCCGTGTTTGATATGGCAGATGATATCGTGCTTATCGACATTCCGGCCGACGAATTGCTCAAACGCCTGAAGGAAGGGAAAGTCTATATTGCCGATCAGGCAAAACATCGCGCCGCCGAGCATTTCTTCAGGAAAAACAACATTATTGCCCTGCGTGAATTGGCGCTGCGGCGCACCACTGAGCGTGTGGATGCGCAGATGGATGCATACAATATCCGTGAAGGCATTCGCGGGTCGGCACCGGTTTCTGAAAAAGTTATGGTCTGTATCGGGCCGGATGCGTTATCCGCCCAACTGGTGCGCACGGCTAAGCGTATGGCCACCTCATTAAAAGCTTCGTGGGTTGCGGTCTATATTGAAAATGCGCGTCATTATAAGCTTAATGATACCGGCAAAGCTGCCGTGGAATCCGTCCTGCGCATGGCGGAGCGTTTGGGCGGCAAGACCGTCATTCTGCAAGGCGATAATGCCAAGGATGAATTGATTGCTTATGCGCAAGGCAACAGCATTACCAAAATAGTTATAGGCAAATCCCGAAAACCGCGTTGGAAAGATATGCTGTATGGTTCGCTGGTGGACAAGTTATTGCGCAGCAATGTTGCCATCGATATTCATGTCGTTACAGGCGAATATAAAGGCCCCAAAACCTATGAAGGCAAAAACAATCTTATCGCATTCAAGCCCAAACTTTATGCATGGTCTGCGGTTACCATTACCGTATGCACTTTAACAGGGATTGGCTTGCAACCACTCTTAAAGCCAATCGATCAGGCGCTCATTTACCTTATAGGCAATGTAATAGTAGCGGTACGATTAGGGCGCGGACCTTCCGTCATGTATGCGCTCCTCAGTGCGGCATGTTTCAACTTCTTCTTTATCCCGCCTCTTTATACGCTTGAAATTTACGATCGCTCCTATTGGATGACGCTCATTGTGATGCTTGTCACCAGCATGGTAATTACTTCTTTTGCATCACGTCTCAGGCTTCAGGTGCTTGTCTCCAGGCAACGTGAACATCACACGCAAACGTTATATACCCTTACGCGGACACTTGCTTCCACGCGCGGACAGGAAAATATGACCGATGTAGTCGCCAAACATATCACTGAAATATTTGCTGCCAACGTTACTATCTGGATGCCTGATGCCAATGGCCATCTTTCCTCCATTACGGGGGCGCTTCCTGAACGTGATTTCATAAAAGAAATGGCCGTGCTGCAATGGTGCTTTGACCATCGCCGCTTCGCCGGCAAAGGCACTACCACCATGCCAAGCGCCCTGGGAATTTATTTTCCGCTCAATGCTGCAAGCGGTACACTCGGCGTCATAGGAATCCTGCCTTTATCGGATGATAAACATTTTACCATGGAAGATTACTCTTCATTGGAAACGATTGCCAGTCTGCTTGCGTCGGCGCTTGAGCGGGCAAATGCTGCGGATAGCGCTGAAAAATCCAAAGTGGAAATAGAAAGTGAAAGATTACGCAGCATTCTGCTTTCAACAGTCAGTCATGATTTACGCACACCGCTTGCATCCATTACTGGTGCGGCCAGCAGTATCGTTTCCGATATTGAGAATCTGCCCATGGAAACCTCGCGTGATCTGGCTGCGTCCATTTACCAGGAAGCCAATCGTCTTTCCCATATCGTCACGAATCTGCTGGATGTCACAAGCCTGGAGTCCGGCACTATCCGACTCAACCAGCAACCCTATTTCATTGAAGAGATTATCGGCTCTACGCTGACAAGGCTGGAACCGCAATTGTCCCAGCATAAAGTTGTAACGCATTCTGAGCCTAAATTACCGATGGTTTTCATCGATGGGTTGCTCATTGAACAAGTGCTTATTAATCTTCTTGAGAATGCAGTTAAATATACACCCGCAGGCTCTACCGTCACACTAAAAGCATGGTATCAGGAAAATTGGATTCGAATTAGCGTTGCGGATAATGGCCCAGGCATACCTAAAGGAGATGAGAAAAAGATTTTCGATAAATTCTATACGACCGCACAGCACAAAGCCGGAAAAGGCACGGGACTTGGTCTTGCTATCTGTCAGGGCATACTCAAAGCGCATGGCGGGGAAATAGAAGAAGCAAACGCTGCTGAGGGCGGCGCTGTATTTAGTTTCACACTGCCTGTTGCGCCCAATATGGAGGGATTCCCCCATGAGCAAGTCTGATACTCCTGTTCTCATTATTGAAGATGAGCCCGGCATCCGCAAATTTCTGAAAGCGGCGCTTATAAGCCATGATTATAATCCGAGTTTTGCCGAGACTGCCAAAGAAGGCATCAAGCTTATTACCGCTCATCCGCCGGAAATAGTGATACTTGATTTAGGCTTGCCGGATATGGACGGGCTGGACGTTATCCGCATGATCCGCGAGTGGAGCACCGTTCCCATTATTGTGCTTTCCGCCCGCGGTCAGGAAAAAGATAAAGTGGCAGCGCTTGAAGCCGGAGCGGACGATTATCTGACCAAGCCATTTGGCGTATTGGAGCTGCTTGCGCGTCTTAAAGTCGCACAGCGTCATTCTCATAAATCCGCATCTGCCAATGCGGCGCTATTTGAGGTAGGCGATATCTCCGTTGATCTTGAAAAACGCCTGATATTGGTAAAAGGACAAGAAGTGCACCTCACCCCTACCGAATATAAACTGTTATCTGTATTGGTAAAGCATGCGGGAAAAGTAGTGACTCAGCAGCAGCTTCTAAAAGAGGTTTGGGGTATGCATTCTACCGAGAATAGCCATTATCTTCGCGTCTATGCTCAGCATTTACGTGAAAAACTTGGCGACGACCCCATGCGCCCCCGTTATATAGTTACCGAAACAGGTGTGGGTTATCGGCTGAAAAGTGAATGAGGTCCTCAATAACCCAAGCTGTCAATGATTCTGAAAAAACTCCGGAAGGTGAAGCAACATAAAACCACCTGTTACATTACGCTTTGCCGCTACGTCTTGCATTTGCCGCCCTCGTACGTTCTGAACGATTAAGCTGATGAGCATTAGGACCTTTGCTGGCGCCAGGTTTTCCATGACGAGATCGGCCACTACCTCCGCCGCCATGCGGTTTATGGTGTTGGGCTGAAGGCGCAAGAGGTTTCATTTTCATGAGTTGCGGAGCCGGCATGAGCGTTAAAGAACGCTGTATGGTTCTTTCAATATCGCGCAGCAACTTGCCCTCGGTTTCATCGCAGAATGCCATGGCGATGCCGCCTGCGCCCGCGCGCGCAGTGCGGCCTATACGGTGGACATAGCTTTCCGGTTCTTCAGGCAGGTCAAAGTTAATCACATGGCTGACATTATCGACATCGATGCCGCGTGCGACGACATCGGTCGCCACCAATACCCGGACTTTGCCATTCTTAAAGCCTTCCAATGCTTTCTGGCGAGCGCCCTGCGATTTGTTACCGTGAATCGCCGCTGAAACAATGCCCGCATTCTCCAGCTGAAGTAAAATGCGATTTGCCCCATGCTTGGTTCTGCTGAAGACAATAACTTTATGCATGCCGGAATCCTGCAGCAAGGTTATCAGCAGCGCGTTCTTCTCGCTTTTTCGTATGGAGTATACGCTTTGCTCAATGCGCTCCACGGTTATCACCTGCGGCGTCACTTCGACTCTAACAGGATTGTGAAGCACTCTATGCGCCAATGCATCAATGGAGCTGGGCATGGTTGCCGAGAACAGCATAGTCTGGCGCTCTTTTGGGATAGTGGCGATGATTTTCTTGATGTCGTGGATGAATCCCATATCGAGCATGCGGTCAGCTTCATCGAGCACGAGAAATTGCACCTCTTTAAGGCTGACATGGCCTTGATTGATAAGATCGAGCAACCGTCCCGGCGTGGCAATGAGCAGATCAACCCCCTTAGACATGTAATGCACCTGCGGCCCCTGCGATACACCGCCAAAGATCACACAATGACGCATGGAAAGATACTTGCCGTAATCGTTGCAGTTATCCGTTATCTGCACCGCCAGCTCGCGTGTCGGCGCCAATATCAAAGCGCGCGCGCTGCGCAGAATATAAGGCTTTTGGGTCTGAAACAGTTTCTGCAATATGGGCAAAGCAAAGGCAGCGGTCTTGCCTGTTCCTGTCTGGGCGATCCCAAGCATGTCTTTGCCTTCCAGGAGCGGCGGTATGGCGCTTAGCTGAATGGGAGTGGGATGAGTATAATTATTTGCAGCAAGCACACGCGTGATAGGCTCAATAATGCCAAGTTCTCCAAAACTGCGTATAGTCATAAAATTCCTTTTTCTATTGTATTGGCTGCATTTGGAATCGATACCCATACCCCACTTGCCGCCTCCGCACTAACAGTCTCAATTTTTTTAACGAATACAGTCCTTACCTTTGCCAATGACTGCTGCGGCGATAGCTTATCTGTTATCGCCAAAACTACCGTCCTTTATTTGATACAATGAATACCGATCTACTCACCTGCTTCGTATTTATCACTTATACAAATCTTCACTTCATAAAAATCGTATCTCTAAAATATCAATAGCGAATAAATAGTTGATTCCATGGTCGCATAACAATATATATAGTGGCATCGCATTTATGGTGTCACTATAATTAGTGGCAAACAAGCAGGTAGGCAGCGTTGAAGAAATATAAACAGAGAGCTTTCGCCAGATGGGGCGCATTCGCAGTAATGGCCGTATCACTCTGCCTGTCAGACTGCAGCACTCCCGATTCTATCCACGAAGCCGCAGACAAAACGAAAGAGGGCGACATAAAACATCTGGATGCTATTGATCCTTCGCTCAATCTCGCCCGCGATGACTATCGCCATATTGCGGCTCCCAAATCGACTGAAGGGCCTTTGAAGCTGCAGATTGATAAAGGGATGCCGCCTGTTCCCAAATTGGCGGATATTCTTGCAGCGCCCCGCCCGCCCAAAATCGGCGAGACGCAGCTGGTATCCATTGCTGTGACGGATGATGTGCCGCTGAAAGATGTTTTGCTTGAGCTTGCCAAGCTTGCCGATGTCGATATTGAACTGGATGCGGGGATTACCGGGGGCATTGAATTTATTGCAAAAGATAAACCGTTTAATGAAGTGATTGATCGCATCTGCAGTCTCACCGGCCTGCGCTATACCATGAAAAATAACGTGCTGCGTGTTGAACGCGACACACCCTACATTAAAAGTTACTCTATTGATTTTCTTAATTTGGACCGCGAAAGTGACAGCTCAGTCAATCTGAGCACCAATGTGCTGTCCACTACTGTCGGCGGCGGCGGAGGCGGCAGTGGTAGCGCCCTTAATACAGGCTCTACCTCCAGTGTAAAATCCAAGAGCACGGGGGATTTCTGGAAATCGCTTGAATCCGGCGTACAACAGATATTGGCCTATGAGGCTCCCGATCACATATCTGCCACTACTTTGCAGGTGGAAGATGCAAATGCGGTTACGGCAATCACTGGAGGGCAAGGAAGCAGCACCCCTGCAGCTAACGGAACCTCTGCTACAGGCGGCGCGGCCACTGCAGGCAAAGCAGGGACAACTCCTCCCGCGCCCATTGCCGCACCGGCCACATCTGGCGCCAATCAGAATAACGCACAAAATGCCAGCAAGCCCACTTATACTATAAATCGTCAGGCAGGCATCCTTACGCTAAACGCTACCAGCAGCCAACATGAAATGGTTGAACGTTTCCTGGCATCCCTCAAAAAGAATGCTTCCAGCCAAGTGCTGATTGAAGCCAAAATTATTGAGGTTGATCTCAATGACCAATATGCCAGCGGCATCGACTGGCAAAATGTGGGCACACGATTAAACCAGATACCTGGAATTGGTGTCGTTACTGCAAGCTTTCCTTTGGGTGCGCCAGCGAATTCTATTGTTTCAGCAGGAAATTTCATATCCTTTGCATCCAGCAGCACCACCACTAATATATTGCAGCTGATAGAAGCATTTGGCACTACCCGGACGCTTTCAAGTCCGCGCCTGCATGCTATTAACAACCAGCAATCCACACTTACTTTTGCTGAAAACCATGTATATTTTACGCTCGTGGTGACGCCGGCCACACAAACAACCACCGGCGGCGTCACTACGGGAGCCGTAGCGCCTACGATAACCAGCACTACTCAGACGGTTCCCATTGGCGTGATGATGACCATGATGCCATCCATTGATGCAAAAAATAATGAAATCACGCTTGCGGTGCGTCCCACTCTTTCCACTATAATAGATACGGTAAACGATCCGGCATTTGATCTTACCATAGCACAGGCAATATCAACATTATTAAGCGGCCAGAACGGTACAAGCAGCGCTGCCACTTCCCTTGCCAACACCCTGTCTGGCCTGCACAATCAAATTCCTGAAGTGCAAGTCCGCGAACTGGATTCCACGCTTAAAATCAAAAGCGGCGAAACGATGATAATCGGTGGATTAATGCAGCAGGAAGCTGCCAATAAAGATCAGGGCGTTCCGTTTATCAGCAGCGTGCCGGTTATAGGGAATCTTTTTAAAAGCGTGGCGAAGTCAGCGCATAACAAAGAGCTGGTGCTGCTTATCAAGGCAACTATTGTAAATGCGAATGGTGATCTGGGTGAGCCAGATAGCACTATTTTCCATAAATTCTCTGATGATCCGCGACCAGTATCTTTCTAGTGTTTTTATAAAAAGGGTGTTTTGTCTATGTTAACTAACGTTCGTTATATTTTACTGACTGCGCTGCGTGACTGGCTTTTTGCGGCGTTGATGATAGGTATCGTCGCCAGTACTCTCATAGCCCATATGCTGGGAAGCACCGCTCTTATTGAAACCCAGGAAATGACATTATCTTATTCTTCTGCCTCTGCGCGCATTGTCATTATTATCGGCCTTATCGTGTTTGCCTGTTTTCACATTCGCAATGCATTCGATACTAAAGAAATTGATGTGTTTCTTTCACGTCCCATCACGCGTTCAAATCTTGTCTTTTCCTATTGGCTTGGCTTTGCCACTGTCGCATTACTGCTTTTAATACCCACCCTCGGTCTGATCGCTTTGGAAGGCCTTATAAACAAACAGGGGTTTTTCTTTTGGGCGGTAAGCCTGCTTATTGAATGCTGGCTTATGGTAGCCGTAGCACTTTTTGCATCCTTTACTCTGAAGAGCGCCGTTACCTCCGTCATAGCAAGCATGGGATTTTATGTACTGGCGCGGTTAATGGGGTTTTTTATCGCTACCACAAAATCTGCATTTGTCTTCGAGCAGCAATGGCTTAATGCTATACTTATCTATGCACTTAAATTGGTTTCCATGATTATGCCACGCCTTGACTTCTTTGCCAAAGGCGACTGGCTTATTTACGGACTCAAACATGCAGATGATCTAAAATTATTTACCCTGCAGGCGGCTGTATTTATTCCTCTTCTGATATTTGCCACCATTGCAGATTTTCGTCGCAAACAATTTTAGAATGTTCAGATAACCTGATATGCGTCAATTTTTTAAGATTTACGGATTATTGATCCTGTTTGCGGCGCTGCAGTTTGGGTTCTGGGAAATGACGCAGCAAAATCTCCCGGATATGGGAATTGTGCCGGATGTGCCAGGAACCATCGCAGTAAAGGCTTTATCCTTTGGCGACGAAGAATTTTATTTTCGTATCCTTGCGCTTGACATTCAAAACGCCGGCGATTCGTTTGGACGCTTTACTGAACTCTATAAATACGATTATAAAAAATTATATGCATGGTTTACCTTGCTCGATACGCTTGATAACGAATCCAACTATGTTCCTTTTCTGGCAAGTTATTATTTCAGCCAGACCCAACACGTCTCGGATGTGCGCTATGTTATCGATTATCTTTATGATCATTCTGCCAGCAGGCCTGAAAAAAAATACTGGTGGCTGGCGCAGGCAGCCTATCTTGCCGAGCATAAACTAAGAGACAATGATCTGGCGCTTAAAATGGCGGCCCCCCTTGAGCATGCCGATAGTGCGCCTTTATGGATACGGCAATTGCCGGCTTTTGTGCATGAAAAACGCGGTGAAATGGATGATGCGCTACGTATTATACAGCATATTCAGAACAATACGCAGGATATCCCGCCGGGGGAACTCCGATTCATGACGTATTTCGTTAAAGATAGACTTCATAAACTTGACAGCGCAACACAAAAGGAGCCCTAAGCATGGATACCTTATTGACATGGTACCAAGCATTGCAACTGCTCGCTCTGGGCCCTTGCCTTTTTATGCTTTTCTTTTTGTGCATTGCTGCACGCAAATTCTCGCAGATATTTGTACCGGTTCTTTATTTTCTTTCACTTATTTGTAGTTTTTCTCTTCCGCTTATCGACATCTTTACTACACATGCGGATGTGCGCGGGATATTGCTCATGGGCGAAAGCCTTACACCTGCCCTAAGCTTTCTGCTGATCATGCAGTTTATATGGGATCGCATTCCTGCACTCCCCTATTGGACTATTCTCAGCATTCCACTCATTGGCGGAAGCTCGATTGTATATGCAACCCTTATTACTAACGGCGAGCTATGCATTTATGATAATCTTTGTACAGAACCTGTGATATTCAAAGAGCTCTACGAGATATTCAGCGCATCATTGACATTTCTTCTTACCATGGTGGTTATCCGCCAGCGTCTTGCGCAACCCTCCAATGATACGCTGCCCCAAAAAAGGAATAAATATGCTCTCGTGCTGGCGCTTATCGTACTGAATCTTGCGTTGCTTGCCATAGATCTGGCGGAGATAGGGGGGTATGTAAATGCAGAGCGTGCTATGCTGGCGATTGTGGTTGTCCGCATCGGCTTTATTTATCTGGTGCTTACATCGGTATTTCGCGTGTTCGATCGCTCATTTGAAATTGATTATGAGCGCATTCCCCATATGCGGCCACAGGAAACATCTGAGCGCGACCTTGCATTAGCAGAAAAAATCCGCGTCTTGCTTGTGCAAGATAAATTATACCGTTCGATGGAATTAAGCCGTTCATCACTAGCCCTGAGACTGGCGATAACCGAACATCAACTTTCGCGTATTATTAATCAGTGTTTCTCACAGAATTTCAGTACATTGGTGAATCATTACCGTATCCTGGAAGCAAAAGATCGTTTGGCAAAAGAAGAAACTGCAATTACCGTTATCGCCTTTGAAGTCGGATTCAGCAGTATTCCTTCTTTTAATCGTGTATTTAAAAATACGGTCGGCATATCGCCCAGCGAGCATCGCAGCAAATCGTCTGCAACCCAACGCTGATGCAAGCCATTATTTTAGAGCAGGGGTATTATAATTTTAATAAATGCCCTCTCCCTCTATGCACTCCCGATCATGTGCTGATCAAAGTCGCTTATGCTGGCGTTAACCGCGCTGATCTCCTTCAAAAACAGGGGCGCTATCCCCTGCCGGAATGCAGTCCTGCCATTCCAGGCATGGAAGTATCCGGTGAAATAGTTGAATGCGGAAATACTGTTGCACCTTTCAAAAAAGGTGCCAAAGTCTGTGCCCTTGTAAGCGAAGGCGGATATGGCGAATATGTGCTGGCGCATCAAGCCTTAGTGCTGCCCGTGCCAGAGGGAATAAGCCTGGAATCCGCGGCTGGCCTTCCTGAAGCATGTTTTACCGTATGGATAAGCTTGGTTTGGCAGGCAAAGCTTAAGGCGGGCGAAACGCTTCTGATTCATGGAGGCTCCAGCGGTATCGGCAGTATTGCTATTCAGATAGGCCGCCTGCTGGGTGCGCGGGTGTTTACCACATCAGGCAGTGATGAAAAATGTATGGTATGCGAACAATGCGGCGCGGTTAAAGCCATTAATTATCGCAAGGCTGATTATGTCAGCATCATCAAAGAACAGACGGCCAACCAAGGCGTCGATGTTATTCTTGATATGGTGGGGGGCGATTATTTTCAGCGCAACCTCGAGTGCCTTAATAAAGAAGGACGACTCTGCATTATCGCTTTCCTGCAAGGTTCCAAAATGCCCGTCAATCTTTCTCCCATCCTATTTAAACATTTAAGCGTTATGGGCTCTACTTTGCGGGCGCGGCCTTTGCAGGAAAAGGCGCAAATTGCCTCAGAACTGTACAAAAACGTCTGGAAAGCGATTGAAAAAGGCCTGGTTAAGCCTGTGATAGACCAAATATTTCCCCTATGCGACGCAGAAAAAGCGTTATTGCGCATGGAAGAAGGCTTGAATGTTGGGAAAATACTTCTTAGAATATAAGCCCTTTTCATTTCATTTACATACACAAAGGTTAAAAGGTTATGGCTTTACCATTAATGCCGAAAGCGACTGCCGTATGGCTGGTTGAGAACACCAAGCTCACTTTTGAACAAATCGGCGATTTTTGCGGAATGCATCCGCTTGAAGTACAGGGCATTGCTGATGGTGAAGTAGCGGTAGGCATTATCGGCCAGGATCCCATTTCCAGCGGCCAGCTCTCCGCAGAAGATATTACGCATTGCGAGAATAACGCTGAAATGAAGCTTGAGCTTTCGCAACATGTGCAGAAATTCCTTACCAGCAAAACCAAGACCAAGGGCGGGCGCTATACGCCCGTGGCACGCAGACAGGATAAACCCGACGCCGTAGCATGGTTTGTGAAATTTCATCCCTCGATCCCTGATGCCCAGATTGTGAAGCTCATCGGCACTACCAAAAATACCATCAATTCCGTGCGTAACCGCACCCATTGGAACAGCACCAATCTGAAGCCGAAAGATCCCGTATTATTGGGGTTATGCACACAGACGCGGCTGGATGATGCGATTGCTAAATTTTCCAAACATCCAGGCGGCGATACCGACAGCAAACTCAAAGCCAACGGCTAGGACACGCCCTAATGACCGACCAGCTTTTGCAGGTACTTGATCGTTTCAGCAACTGCAGGATCCTGTGCATTGGCGACGTGATGCTCGATAAGTTTATTTACGGCCATGTTGACCGTATTTCGCCAGAAGCCCCGATTCCCGTCTTTTCCATCAAGGAAGAGCGCACCATGCTGGGGGGCGCCGGCAATGTAGCGCGCAACCTGGTGGCGCTGGGCGCCCATGTTGCCTTCATCTCCGTAGTAGGCAATGATAAAGTCGGACGTGAAATCACATCAATGATTGGCAAAGAGCCGCTCGTCACTCCTTATCTGCTGACGGAAACCAATCGTATCTCCACCACCAAAATACGTTATGTCGCAGGCACCCAGCAGGTACTGCGCGCTGATCATGAAATACTGACAGCGGTCAGCGATGATATGGCACGCATGATTGCAGATACCGCCAAAGAAGAAATGAAAAATCATGATGTTGTGATTCTTTCTGATTATGGCAAAGGTATATTCAGCCGCGCTACGGTAAGCGCCATTATTGCCATCGCAAAAGCGCAGGGAAAGCCGGTTATAGTGGATCCTAAATCGCGTGATTTCAGCCTGTATCAGGGCGCCACCTGCGTCAGTCCTAATTTACATGAGCTTGCCAATGCAGCAACGCGCGAGCTGCGCACGCAAGAAGATATTATTGCCGCAGCACACGAATTAATGGAAAAGAATGATATTGCCAATATCCTGGTTACACGCAGCAAGGACGGCATGACATTAATCGCCCGCTCTGGCGAAATAACCCATATTGCTGCGCAGGCCCAGGAAGTATTTGATGTGTCCGGCGCAGGCGATACAGCCGTTGCCACTCTTGCGCTTGGCATTGCAGCAAACCTCAGTTTTGCAGAATCTGCCACGCTTGCCAATCTTGCCGCCGGCATTGTGGTGGGGCGTCCAGGCACTGCCATAATCACCGTGCAGGATTTAAAGACCGCATTTTTCATGCATAATCACGCAAGCGGCATGCATAAAATATTGGAGATAGCAGCGGCGCAGGCACAAGCATTGCAATGGCAGCGCGAAGGAAAAAAAGTAGGGTTTACCAACGGCTGTTTTGACCTTATGCATCCGGGCCATCTGGCTTTATTGCATGAAACCAAAATGCATTGCGATAAGCTTATAATCGGCCTCAATAGCGACGCGTCGGTCAAACGTCTCAAAGGAGAAAGCCGGCCTATCAATAGTGAGATGGAGCGCGCGATGCTGCTTGCTTCGCTTGCCATAGTAGACATGGTAGTCATATTTACGGAAGACACACCATTGACACTTCTGGAAGCGCTGCGACCAGACATACTTGCCAAAGGCGCAGATTATCAGAAACACCAGGTCGTGGGCTATGAACTCGTAGAGGGTTATGGCGGTAAAATTGTGCTTGTGCCGCTGAAGCAAGGCTACAGCACCACCAATATTATCAAGAAAATGGCCTAAAAGATATTTCTGATATAGATAATGGTTTTTTTTATTTAAAGCGCTATCTACAGAAATCGTGTCTCAAAATATTGCATCTGTTACAAAATAAGCACAATGATTGTTTTCATTGTGTAAAAACAACTATTTAAGTGGTTCGCAAAGCATTATAACGTTCAGAAATGATAGGAAGTATATAGTTGATAATGCAACATATTAACGATTTAGTAATAATTTGGTTCTACAACCCTAGACACGATGCTCGAATTATTTTTTTCTGAATATGAGAAGTATTCGGGCAAAAAGCAGTTTAGGGTAACCGTGATGTTCAATCATTACTCGGGACATGCTTTTTTAACCAGGTTCTATTAATATAGGAGAAGTCTATGTTAGCATACAATGAGGTAAATCTAAAAAACCCGCAAGGGAAGCGGAGGGCTGAACAGGGCTTCACGCTGATAGAATTGTCGATCGTGCTCGTTATTATCGGTCTTATCGTTGGTGGTGTTCTGGTTGGTCAGGACCTTATCCGCGCTGCCGAAGTACGCGCTACGATCACCCAGATTGAAAAATACAACACGGCCGTCAATACATTCCGTGTGAAATTTAATTCTCTCCCAGGTGACATGGCCGCTTCGACTGCCGCGCAGTTCGGGTTTACCACACGCGGTGGTACTACTGCAGGCCACGGCGACGGTAACGGCGCTATCGAAGGTGATGCAGCTTCCACTAACGGTCTTTATCAGGGTGTTGGTGAAACCGGCTTGTTCTGGGAAGATTTAAGCAGCACTGCTGGCGGCAATTTGATCGATGGCGGCTTTACCACCGCTTCGGATACTACTGCTGTTACTACGGCCAGCGTGACTTATATTGCCAATTACCTGCCCCCAGCCAGACTGGGTAAAGGTAACTATATCTCAGTATTCTGGGGTAGCGATGGCACCACTCCGCCTGCAAACTTTGCCGGGTATAACTGGTATGGACTGTCGGACGTATCTGCTATTACGTCGAGCCAGGAGACCTCTACCGCAAACCTTCCTGTAATCCAGGCCTATAATATCGACAAAAAGGTCGATGACGGCTTACCGACAACCGGTAACGTTGAGGCTTACTATCTTACCGGCGGCGTTATTACAGCAACAGCACATGCAGCTGTTTCCCCAGGTGCTGCAACTGACTGTTATGCTTCCGATACTAAAGCCTATGCTATTTTGGAAAATAACGGCGGCGGCGGTAACTGCGCGCTTGCCTTCAAGTTCCAATAGTTAACTTCTTTTGATCTATCCCCCTGTGCTTTTTTCTAGCACAGGGGGATAATGTTTTTAAATGATCCCTCTTGAAAAATATCCTTTCTCTATCCGACTACTCCACTGGCTCATAGCCGTTATGATCATCGGTCTCCTGACCATAGGGCTCATCATGACCGGCATGGCACACGATAATCCCTCCCGCGCTACTTTATACAGCCTGCATAAATCATTCGGCATCACGGTATTATTGCTGGGGTTACTGCGCTTATGGCTGCGGTTGCGTCTTTATATTCCTCCCTTACCTGAGGCACTCCCTGCATTGGAGCGCAAGCTTGCCCATTATGGGCATTACATGTTTTACGTTTTTATGGTGGCAATGCCGGTATCGGGATATGTGATGAGCACTTCTTACGGCCTGCCCGTTAAATGGTTCGGGCTTGAATTGCCGCGATTATTAACCGTAGACAAAGCGCGCGGCCAACTTGCCGCTGATTTCCATGCCTGGGCTGCTTATACATTGATAGCACTCATCGTGCTGCATGTAGCGGGTGTTCTCAAACATCTTATTAAAGAACGCATCAATCTTCTTGCGCGCATGACTTAATCTGCATCCTGACAGCTGGCAGGGGCGACAGGAATCGAACCTGCAACCCCCGGTTTTGGAGACCGGTGCTCTACCAATTGAGCTACACCCCTATGCCTGATATGCGGCAGCTTTAATCCGCTAAAGCCACAATCCGCGCGTTTATAACAGATAAGAATACGATGTCCAGTGCGCCACGCGCACTAAAGCCGTGATCAGGCACAAACAGCTGACTTATTGTTATTTTAGAAAGAATTGGCCATTGCCAGGCCTGGGGCCATGGCTTCGGATTTAATCTGATCCTGGTAATTTGCATGGCGCGGCATGGAAGCCGGATTCAGGCGCGTGGTTTGCTCTGCCTTTATCGACGGTTTGGGAGATTCTTTCTCTTCGGCAAATGGCGAAGAAGCGGGCAACGTATTTTCAGGCATTGAGCCAGCCACGTGTTCCCCGGCATTGGTTGCGCGATGTAACACGGCAATGCCATGATAGCGGTACAGATCATTTGCCAACTCGGCATATGCATCACTGAAATGCATTTTTCCTTTTGTGCTTTGGGTCAGGAAAGCTGCCGATTCAGCCAGAAGCTGGGGCAATTTCTCAGCCGGCATTTTAGCGAGGGAGTCGGTAATATGCGCACTGAGTTCCGTCGTATTGACTTCGCGCACGCCAAACGGCGCAAACAGACGAACTATATAACCAATGACAAACACCACGTTGCCTACCACGCCAAACCAGTCGCGCTGTTCTTTGCCCTTCACCAATATGCTGTTATTTTTATACCGGTCATAGGCCATCAAAACGGCGGCGCCGCCTTCGACAATAGAGCTCAAGCGAAAAGTAACCTTCTCGCGTATAGTATCAAGCCAGGTGTGAGGTTTGGGATTATATGGATCGGGCGCTTTAGAGCAGAAAGCGATTATCTTGCCAAGCAGCGTCCATTTACCCACATTAAAAGTAAAATTATTCGTATTGCGTGCAGCTTCAAATGCTTTCGCAGGTGAACCGGTCTGGCGCAATTCATTGGCCGCCTTTTTCAGATTGGTAGGAGGAACTATAAGGCTCAGCGTTCCGGCCACACGCAGGCCTATTTCGCCGCCGCTCACCGAATTGCGCTTAATCCATTCATTGGTTTTCTGGCCTGCTGATTTATGTTCGGGCTCTTTTCGTATGTCTGCGCGTTTTTCATTTGGATCAAATACCGCATGACCTTCTGGAAGATATTGACCGAATTTTTCATTATATTGCTTTTTAAGCGCCAGCAGCTGATAGGTATCTTCCGTTTTCTGGGCACCAAAACCAATATTAATGCCGTTAGCGATAAGGTTGGCCGTTGCAAACCCTATAATAGCCGCACTATCGCCAGACGGCTTTGCACCAGGCTTTTCACCGTTCTTAAAACTTTTAAAGCCGGAAAGAAGCTGAAGCGACTGGCCGATGATGCTGGTAATGCCGCGCCAAGCCCAGGGGTTAAACGGCTTCTTCATACTATCTATTGCCAAAGAAGCGCCCTGTGCTGAAGAAGCCTGCAGAAATTCATCGCGCGTTTTGCTTCCGCGCGTTACCAGAACCAACGATTTATCTGTCTGTGTTTCGCTGACAATTTCCTGCCCCATATCAGCGGATGCGAGCCATTGTTTCACTTGTTCTTTTTCTGCGAGGGAATTGACGTGAATAAAAGCAAAATTGCCTTCAGCTGCCGGCATAAATTCGACAGAGCGAATAGGAGAATTAGCGTTATTATTCTTATAAATCGCCATAGTTCACATCACATGTTTCTTCGTTTTCTACACTTAAATATACCTTTTACGTGGCCTATCTCCAAATCTAAAATGGGTTTTATGGTAAAACTTAACAAACCTGTCACAATCTTTGCCTGCTTAATAAGAAAGCAAGAATATATATTATTGTTATATATCTTATGGTTATGGAAATATGGCAAAAAAAGTTCTTTTAAGACAACGCACAGTTGCCATTAATAATGGTGGTGATACGCGGAGTCTGCTTAACCAGTCCATCTCCGCCGAAGCTTTGGCGGACACTTCGTTTTCTTAAGCTCGCTATGCTCACTAACGAAAACGGGTGGTGGGGCGAGAGGGATTTGAACCCCCGACCAAGGCGTTATGAGCGCCCTGCTCTAACCGCTGAGCTATCGCCCCGCACATACCGGCAGGTTTAACAAATAGGGCCACAGAGTCAAAGATTTATTATGCAGCAGCCAGGGATAAGGAGGAGTTTAATTCGACTGATCGGATGCCAGCGCGAACCTGCAATAGGTGAATCCTTCGTTCCAGCCTTGCTTGTAGAGGTCATTCTCACCCATTTCAGGACGTTTTTTGAAGCCATAAATAGCGCGGTAAAGATAAGACCCTTGCGCAGATAGACCGGAATCGCAGCCATCCTGCCATCCCAGCTGATACTCGGCAGGCCCCTCGGGCTGGGCAAACCATATCGATACCGGCCTGCAACCGGCCAGCACAAGAAACGTCAGCAATACAACAAGCCCTTTACGCACATGCCATCCTTTTCTTACGCCAGTATACCCCTTAGCATAAGAAATATGTGTTAAATATTTATTGCAATGAAATATTATACGATCTGAAGCTGTGGCTGCAATGAAGGAAGTTTATTTTCGGCCGCTTCACGCAGCAAGGCAAGCAAGGGATCTTTTTCCACTCCGTCTCTGTGCATGAGCAAAGCAAAGATGGGATCACTCATGATCTCTTCCAGATCGGGTTCGAAGATGTTATCGGCAAGGTTTCTCATGGATCCTCCAAGCCTTTCACTATGTATAGTGCAAGTGGTGAGTATAGCAAAAACGCTTAGCCGCGTAAAGCCTAAAGCTATCCATAATGCTGCGGTGCAGCATTATACTCTGGTAGAGAGCCAGATGGCGAGTTTGCTGGCAACCTTCACCGCCGTAGTAAGGACCGGATAAAGCGGCGTTTCTTCCGCTCCCTGGGCGAGCCCGGCATCATGATGTTCCTGCTCTTCCGTGCGGAATTTTTCTATCGTCCGGGCAAGATTTTTCTCATTTTCGCCAAGGCGTGTCTGTTGCTCTGCGTAATGTTTATCTATCACCGACTCTACGGCAACCGTGCAGGCAAAGGCTGCTTTCTCTCCCATCAAAGCGGTGGCGGCGCCAAGCGCAAACCCTGCTACATGCCAGAGCGGCATAAGCGCGGTTGGGCGCACTTTACGCTCTTTCATGAGCGCCTCAAATGTATCTAAATGATGCTGCTCCTGCTTCGCCATATGTTCAACAAGTTTGCGCCCTGGCGTCTTGCCCATTACTGCCAGCTGACCCGCGTAAATACGCGCTGCGCCATACTCGCCCGCATGGTCAACACGTATCATGCGTTCGTTCTCCTGCTGCTCGGATATATCGCCGGGAAGTTTACGCATGAGAATGCTTTCTCTTACATAATTGCTGCAACGCAACAAACATATTGCAGGCAAGAAACAATGACCAGAAGGCATTCATGCCGGCCATAGTAAGCCCATGAAAATCCCATTGCGACTGGTTGCAGGCGACGATGGGTGCATGTTCAATTTTCTTTAAGAAATCATCCATTGATTGACCGGCTTTATTACCCGAATCCGTACAGCCTATGGGGCCAGCAATCCATTGTTTTTCAACACCGGTGTGATAGGCAGCAATCCCACTGCCCGCCAGAAACGTCAGCCCGATAAGCCCGATTATCCAAAGACGGTGACGCGGCCTGTAAAGCCCCAGAAGAGCCAGAAATATCACCACAACATAGGGAATGCGCTGCAGTTGGCATAATTCGCAAGGGATAAGACCAAACCCGTATTGGGCAATCAAAACCGCCACCAGTGAGGCAATGCTTGCAAATAAGGCCAAATAAAGGGGTTTTGGGTTCATGGAGCAGAGTCTACTGGGGGTTGGGACGTAAGGCAATATAGCTAAAAAAATACTGTAAAATAAACGATTTCTTTACCTAATCGGTAGTATACTAAAAGAAAATTGAAGGAGAAAGATTTGTTATGACCCGCATCATTATTTCCGCTTACCTCCGATCTCCCTTTACCCTGGCCTCTAAAGGCGCCCTCACACGTGTGCGCCCGGATGATATGGCCGCCCAAGTAATAAAAGCCCTGGTCGAAAAAACTAAAGTTCCATCTGACGCGATTGAGGACTTATTGCTAGGATGTGCCTTTCCCGAAGGCGAACAAGGCCTTAATGTTGCGCGCCAGATCGTGTTTCTGGCAGGGCTTCCCATCACGGTAGCTGGCGCAACGGTTAACCGGTTCTGCGGTTCTTCCATGGAAGCGGTGCATATGGCGGCAGGTAAAATAGCCAGTGGCATGGGCGAAGTGTTCATCGCCGCCGGCTTGGAATCCATGACGCGCATTCCGATGGGCGGGTTTAATCCCTCCCCTAATCCCGGTCTTTATGCTTCGTACCCGCAGGCCTATGACTCAATGGGAAAGACCGCCGAAACCCTTGCTAAGAAATACAGTATCTCGCGCAAGGAACAGGAAGAATTTGCACTCAAGAGCCATAAAAAAGCAGTGGCTGCAAACATGAGTGAGGAAATTACCGCCATTACCGCCAAAACTGGCTCCGTTGCTCAGGATGGCTGCATCCGCGGCGATGCTAACCTGGAAAAAATGGCCACGCTTGCACCGGCGTTTGATGCCGCTGGAACTGTAACAGCGGCGACTTCTTCACCCCTTACCGATGGCGCCTCGGCAGTGTTGATATGCACGGAAAGCTACGCTGATAAACATGGCTTGCCTAAACTGGCTGCGATTAAGTCAATGGCAGTGGCTGGTGTGCCTCCGGAAATCATGGGGATTGGTCCGGTCGATGCCACTAAGAAAGCCATGGCACGCGCAGGGCTTACCCTCAAAGACATCGATATTATCGAACTCAATGAGGCTTTCGCCGCACAATCACTCGCAGTGATTAAAGAACTGGGACTCGATGAAAGCAAAATCAATCTGGAAGGCGGCGCGATTGCTATCGGCCATCCACTCGGCGCATCGGGCGCACGCATTACCGGCAAAGCCGCACTGCTTTTGAGCAAGCACAAAGCTAAATACGCGCTCGCCACTATGTGCATTGGCGGCGGTCAGGGCATAGCAACGGTGCTTGAGGCTATTTAGTATAAATGTTCAAGAGTTCCATACCAGACGCAAACGTTACGCTGATGCGCATGTAATGTCTAAAGTGCCGGATAATTTAAAGCCGCTGCCCCGGAGGTCATTTCTTTTTGCAATTTTTCCATGGCGCGCACTTCAATCTGGCGCACGCGTTCGCGGGAGATATTATAGGCTTTGCTTAAATCTTCGAGTGTGGCGGGTTCTTCCTTCAAGCGGCGTTCGCGGATAATGTCCTGCTCACGCGGATTGAGTTTGCCCAGTGCGCGCTCCAAAAGACCGTGCTTGATGTTTTGTTCCTGAAAATCCGCAAGCTTAGTTTCCTGATTAGCTTCGGGATCGGCCAGCATATCCTGCCACTCATCATCATTATCATGGCCGATTTTTCCGTTTAGATCCTGATCATGGGCGGACATGCGCGTATCCATATCAACCACATCTGATTCATTCACGCCCATCTTGCGGGCGATTTCTTTAACTTCCACGGGAGTAAGAACTCCGTATGTGCGGCTCTCTACGCTGCGCAGATTATTCTTAAGTTTGCGCAGGCCGAAAAACAGTTTCTTCTGCGCCGCGCTGGAACCAATTTTTACCAGCGACCAGGAGCGCAATACATATTCCTGAATAGCAGCCTTAATCCACCAGATGGCATAAGTCGTTAGGCGAAATCCTTTTTCAGGGTCGAACTTGCGCACCGCCTGCATGAGACCGATATTGCCCTCGGCAATCAACTCACTGGCTGGCAGCCCGTAACCACGATACTGGCCAGCAATTTTAGCCACCAGACGCAGATGGCTGGTCACCAAGCGATGCGCCGCAGAAACATCACCATGTTCCTGATAGCTTTTCGCAAGCATGTATTCTTCCTCTTCGCTTAAAAGAGGAAATTTGCGAATCTCCTGAAGATAGCGCTTGAGCCCACCGTCGGCCGAGAGGACGGGAAGTTGATTATTCATGCAGGTGCCTTTTATGAAAGTAAAGACAGTATAGGGTGCAAAACGGGGTTTTTCAAGCCCCCTTGAGCTTTATCAGCAACTCCTGCATATCCTGCGGAATTGGCGATAAAAATTCCATAGTTTCTTCGGTTTCCGGGTGAATCAGGGTAAGCGCCGTGGCATGCAGGGCCTGGCGAGGGAAATCGACTGTTTTTCCGCGGCCGCCGTAAACGGGATCGCCCACGAGGGGATGGCCTATATGCGTCAGATGCACGCGTATCTGATGGGTACGGCCAGTCTCTAATGTACAGCGCAGCAGCGCATAATTTCCCAGCAATTCTTCGGTCTTATAATGGGTGGTTGCCGATTTGCCGCCAAATTTCACCACCGCCATTTTCTTGCGGTTTGAGGGTGAGCGGGCAATTGCAACTTCAATAGTCCCGGAAAGCGGGTTGGGTGCGCCTTTCACAATCGCCAGATATTGGCGCTTGAGCGTGTGGGTTGCCAGCTGCGCGGCCAGATGCCTATGTGCCAGATCATGCTTGGCAACGACCAATAGCCCGCTGGTATCTTTATCAATACGGTGAACAATTCCGGGACGCATCACACCGCCAATACCCGAAAGCGAATCACCGCAATGGGCAAGAAGCGCATTAACAAGCGTGTCATTCGTATGTCCTGGAGCCGGGTGCACGGTCATGCCCGCCGGTTTGTCAATAACCAGCAAGTGTTTGTCTTCAAATATTATTTTTAATTTTATATCCGCAGCCAGTACCTCTGTGGGTTCCGCAGGAGGCACTAAAATGCTATATGTTTCACCCTGTTTGACCTTGCGCGCTGCGTCCGTTATGGTGGCGCTCCCCGCCGTAATGCAGCCTTGCGCGATTAATTGCTGAATGCGGCTGCGGGAAAATTCAGTCAGGCGGTCTGCAAGGCATTTATCCAGCCTTTGGCCCGCGTCGCTGTCGCTAATAATAACGGTCTTTGTATTGTCCATATGCCTACTAAACAGCCCAACTTATTGCCTTTGAAGATAATTGTCATCTCTCTTGGCTTTTTGCTGATTGGCGGGACGATATTCGTCTTTGCGGCAATTGCAAGCAAAGCCGGTAAAGAAATCACCAGTACTCCCCATAATTGCAAGGATGCAATAGTCAGTTTGCAAGGCAAAGGCACCATAACCGGCATAACGCCCCAGGGCGATACTGTGCAGATAACGCTTGCGGCACACCCTAAAACCGAGGTACTCACTGTCGATCGCTGCAGCGGCAAGATACTGCAAACACTGACCATTGAGCCATAATAACGCCATGATAAAATATATCTCCACACGCGGGCAGGCTCCCGTTCTATCCTTTGAAGAAGTCGTGCTGGCGGGACTGGCAAGTGACGGGGGGCTTTATGTGCCTGACGCAATTGCGCAGTTTTCTCCTCATGAATTAGTCTCCATGGCGAGCCTGTCTTATACGGAACTGGCACTGCGCGTGATGCAGCCGTTCATCGGCGACGCCATAGCGGAAAAAGATTTGCGGGTATTGATTGAAGATGCGTACAAAGGCTTCCGCCATAGCGCTATTGCACCCTTGAAGCAACTGGGCCCTAATGAATTCCTGCTTGAATTATTCCATGGGCCGACCCTGGCATTTAAGGATTTCGCTCTGCAATTCTTAGGACGGGTGCTCGAATATTTCCTGGCACGGAACAAGCAGTCTCTTACCATCATTGGTGCAACGTCGGGTGATACCGGATCAGCCGCCATTGAGGGCTGCCGAGGCCGCAAAAACATGCGCCTTTTCATTCTCCATCCCAAAGGCCGCGTCTCAGACGTGCAGCGCCGCCAGATGACCACGGTGCCGGACGCCAACGTATTTAATTTGGCGATTGAAGGCACGTTTGACGATTGCCAGGATATTGTGAAAGCGCTGTTTAATGATGCGGCGTTCCGTGAAAAACAAAAACTGACAGCGGTCAATTCCATCAACTGGGCGCGCATTCTCGCACAAGTAGTATATTATTTTTATGCTGGTCTGGCACTCGGCGCTCCGGCAAGACGCATAAGCTTCTCAGTGCCTACCGGCAATTTCGGCGATATTTATGCCGGCTATATCGCAAAGCAGATGGGCTTACCTATTGAAAAACTCATCATCGCCACCAACCATAATGACATTCTGGCGCGCGGCCTTAAGACCGGAACCTACGCGCCCGAAGGGGTGACGCCGAGCTTGAGCCCCAGCATGGACATCCAGATTTCCAGCAATTTTGAACGGCTGCTGTTTGACGCTTACGGGCGTGACGGCGCAGCAATTAATGCATTAATGCACGCTAAGAATAACAGGAAAATCACACTGCCACCGCATGTATGGGAAGAGCTGCGCAAGCATTTTGCAGCAGACAGCGCCGACGATAACGCAACGCTTGCAACAATTAAATCCGTCTATGAAACAACCGGCGAATTGCTTGACCCTCATAGCGCCGTAGGCGTGGCAGTCGGCCGCAAATGCCATAACAATAAAGCGACGCCGCTTGTTACGCTTGCCACCGCCCATCCGGCGAAATTTCCCGATGCCGTCACCAAGGCAAGCGGAGTGCATCCTGCCCTTCCGCCGCATTTGGCCCATATTATGAAAGATGCGGAACGGATGCATACGCTGCCTAACAGCAAAGACAAAGTGCGGGAATTTATAGAAAGCCAATCATGACTTACGCCGTTACCACTCTGCCAAACGGCCTGCGCGTAGCAACGGAAAGCTTGCCGGGCATGGAATCAACCACTGTTGCGGTAACGGTCGATGTCGGCGCACGTTTTGAGAGTGAAGAGGAAGGCGGCCTTTCACACATGCTCGAACATATGGCGTTCAAAGGCACTAAGCGCAGGAGTGCCCGCCAAATCGCCGAAGAGATTGATATGGTCGGCGGCAATATGAATGCTTACACATCGCTTGAAAACACGGTTTATTATACGCGCGTACTTAAAAATGATGTGCCGCTGGCGGTCGATATGCTTGCCGATATTTTGCAGCATTCCACTTTCGACAAGGAAGAGCTTGAGCGCGAACGTCAGGTGATTTTGCAGGAAATCGCCATGCATTACGATACGCCGGATGATCTTGTTTTTGATTATTTCAGTGAAACAATCTACCCGAATCAGCCGCTCGGACGCTCCATTTTGGGCAAGGAAGAATGCATCCGCACTTTTAACCAGGATGATCTCGCGCACTATATGAGCGGCCATTATCATGCGTCGAGCATGGTGGTTTCAGCGGCAGGCAATGTCAGCCACGATGCTTTTGTGACGTTGGTCGGTGAACATTTTACCGGACTTTCCACAGCGTCGCACAAGGCAGCTTTGCCCGCAAAATATGCCGGCGGCGATAAACGCATCAAGCGCAAGCTTGAACAGCTCCACCTCGTGATGGGGTTTGAAGGCGTATCATTCCATGATGACGATTATTACGCCTGGCAGGTACTTGCCACATTGCTGGGCGGCGGCATGTCGTCGCGCTTGTTCCAGGAAGTGCGCGAGAAACGCGGACTGGCCTACACCGTGCAGGCATTTTTATCGTCTTATGCCGATAACGGCGTGTTTGGCATATACGCTGCAACCGGTGAAGATAAGGGCCCTGAAATGGTGCCGGTCTTGTGCGAAGAAGTGTTAAAACTGCAAAATGGCATAAGCGAACTTGAATTGCAGCGCGCCAAAAACCAGATGAAAGCAAGCTTGCTCATGTCGCGCGAGAGCAGTGCGTCGATTGCCGAATGGATAGGCAGGCACTTGCTCAATTACGGCCGCTATAAACCCGCTGCTGAAATTGCCAGCATAATAGATGCGGTAACGGATGAAACGATAATCAAGGCAGCCAAGATATTGCTTAAAAATAAGAATATTGCCTTTACTGCCTTGGGGCTGCAAAAGAAATTACCCGAGTATAACGCTGTTCAGGATTGGCTTCGTTAAGCCAATATTAACAAACTCTTTACCGTTCTATAACACTTTCAATGGTAAACTTATTCTCTTACCTAAAGGTAAATGAGGATAGTGTGGCCGTTAATTCGTCAGACCAGGACTGCAAAAACGCATTTTTGACCAGTGTCGGCATAATGGACGTTACACCTTATGCAGATATGAATACGCAGCAAACCATTGCCGCCATTTATACATCCGCGCATATCACATCCACCGTTTTGAAAAAATTGCCTGTACAAGGCGCCAGAGCTGGGAAACTAACCCGCATAGCCCAGCTTGCCACACATGATACAAATTGGGCTTCCCAATTGGGAACAATAATAGCGCCGTTGCTCAATAATGCCGCAGAGCAGAGCCTTATTTTAAGGGATAGTGGTTTGCCAAATCCGGCATGGGGACAAAAAACCCGGGAAGAACAAGATGTCCGGGATAAGGCACTGGACAAACAATATAAAGAACAATTCTATTTACTTGTCAGCATCAAAGAACCCCAGGAACTGGCACAGTCAAATATATACGAGGTAATGCAATATTACCTGCAGATGTTTCATAATAATACCGGGTTGTCGCATGCGATGATAGCAAAGCGGTTTGAGCCACCGATAGGTCATGCAAGTGTCTCTAATATAATTTCTGGCGATACAAAAATTTCTTTTTCTTTCATTGAAAATATTGCACGTGCAATTGCCCCTGAATTTGAAAAGGGAATAAAAGAAGGCTGGCTTAATCCCGAAAATAAATTGCCCTATACGTTTGAAGCAATTCTGCTGCATAGCGCAGGCGCCACCGCAATAGGAAAAGCTACAGGCACGGATGCTGTTTTCAAATATATTAAGGCGTCGGGATTGCCTTATGTCGCAGTTAGCATTTTGTGCGAAAAAGAAGAGACTTGGATTTCGAAAAAAGCGCTCGACAGACAATTTTATCCTGCCGAAATTACCCACATCGCCCATGCCATTGGGCCTTACTTACGGGGTGAAAGAAAATGGAATGGAATCGTTGAATTTGAAGAGGGCGCTCTCCTGGATAACCATCGTAGAGCCCGCGATTATTTGATAAATGCAATGATTATGACCCTGCCGGACAAAGGTGAGGAAATAAAACAGGTTCTTAATCCTTTGCCCGACACCGTGGGGCCAACATTAAAGCTGCTGCGCGAGAAAAGTGGTTTAAGCCAGAGTGAATGCAAAAAATATATTCCCCCTATTGAAATAAGCTTATTGGAAAGAAACTTTTTTAACCCTCGTTGCATCGATGAAAATGGGGAAGTTAAACATACCCTAAAGTCAAAGCTGGATTATGTGGTGGCAGCCATCGCGGAAGGATGGCTTCATCCTAAAGAGCCCCCTGAGAAGCGAGTGAGAAAAAAAACAACGATTGCAGAAGAGGAGCTTTATCCTCAAAAATCTTACGAGGAGATACTGGGTGAAAAATTAGGCCATGAAGTGGTGGGAAGCCATAAAGGCTTAGATGCCGTATTTCACTGTATCCGCCAATCCGGACTTCCTTTAGATGCCGCAGCCGTATTATGCGGAAAATACCCCGGATGGCTTTCCAAGAAGCGAAAGCTAGATAATCTATCTTCCAACGAAATTATAAAAATCGCGGATGTTATAATGCCTTATATAAAAGGCGAAAAGGAATGGAACTGGAAGATTGAATTTGAAGATAATGAGCTTTTAAAGAACAATCAAATTGCACGTGATTATGTCATAGATAATCTCAGAAAAGCACTGCCAGAAAAGGAGAAGGAAATAAATCAATTGCTGGATCCGCTCCCTGACACATTGGGAAGCACCTTATATACATTGCGCCAATATGTATATTTGAACCGAGTGGCATTTGAAGATAAACTTTCCGGTAGCAACTTAAGCATGCTGGAAGCAGACATGTTTGCTCATAACTATATCGATAAAAAAGGTGATATTAATGCTAGTTTAAAGAACAGGCTGGATTATTTTATAAGCGTTGTCGCCGCCCACTGGCAGGTGCGCGAACAAACACCCGGAACTTTTGTGGAAGAGGCACTCACAAAGCCGTTCGGCAGAGGCAGGGAATCGCAAAAATGAGTGAAACATTTTTAAGCCGGGTCAGCCGATCAAACGATGAATCTATATATTTCATCTGCGGCAAGCATAAAGGATTGTGGGCATGGTATTACGTTCGCATTGACAGGCTCAAACAGTCTTTATTCGAGCGCAGCATGGCCACGGGATCGTTTGATATTGCCGCATTCGGCCAAGTGCTGGCATCAGGCTATGGCAATGAGCCACCTGAACATATCCGCAATCAATTCGAACCGGAAAATGCTTAGGCTTCCTTGCCCTCTTTAAGCGCCCTGGCTTTGGGGGATAGCTGGATATGCAGTTCACGCAGTTGCTTTTCTTCCGCATAAGCTGGCGCCTGCATCATCAGATCTTCAGCTTTCTGATTCATGGGAAAGCAAATCACCTCGCGGATATTGGGCTCGTCGGCCAAAAGCATCACCATGCGATCTACGCCCGGCGCAAGCCCGCCATGCGGAGGCGCGCCGAACTTAAACGCATTGATCATGGCGCCAAAACGCGAATCCACCACATCCTTGCCGTAACCAGCGATTTCAAATGCCTTATACATCAGATCAGGGCGATGGTTGCGGATTGCGCCGCTCGATAGTTCAATGCCGTTGCAAACAATATCATATTGATAGGCAA